>CAZSDY010000172.1:0-7909 GCA_964605765.1 uncultured Ectothiorhodospiraceae bacterium
GGCGCGCGACATCGAGGAACTCGACGACCTCATCGACGAACTGTTGCTCTCGAGCCGCCTGCAGGCGCTGGGGGCGGGCGATCGGCTAGAGGAGCTGGACCTGCTCGCGTTGATGGCCGAAGAAGGCGCCCGAGTGGGCGCCACAGTGGACGGCACTCCCTTGCGCCTGCGGGCCAACGGGCGGCTGCTTCGCCGTCTCGCGCGAAACCTTTTCGAGAATGCCCGGCGCCACGGCGCCGGCACCCCCATCGAGGTATTGGTAGAGTCGCTGCCGGACGGGGCGGCACGATTGAGCGTATCCGACAGGGGACCCGGGGTTCCCGACGACGAGCGGGCGCGGATTTTCGAGCCCTTCTACCGCCCGCCCGGCGCACGGGAGACCGGCGAAGGCGGCGTGGGGCTGGGCCTCGCTCTGGTGCGCCAGATTGCCGAGAGTCACGGCGGCGGCGTGCGTTGCGTCGCCAGAGACGGCGGCGGAACGCGCTTCGAGGTGACCCTGTACCCGGCCGAGTCGCGCTGATCGGGCTGTCAGTCAGGCGTCATGTCCACATGCCTTGCCATCGACAGTCCGCGAACCTCCCGCGGCATCATAGGCCACAGATCCTGGCGCACAAGTTGGACAAGGTCGGCCTTCACGACAACCCTTCCGCCCAGGCGGCGGCCGCCACGCGCCGGAAGTTCTCTCCCAGGATTCCCCGGATCTCCTCATCACCGAGACCGCGGGCATACAGTCCGTCCACCAGAGCGGGGATCTGCGACGGGCCGGCATGCGCAATGTCCGGCGTGTCATAGCGCTGGCCCGCCGGCCAGAAGTCGGGCCGGCTTCTCAGTATGGCCCCGACATCGACGTCGACCCCGGGAGAGAAATCGAAGCCCAGGCCCACGTGCTCGGCCCCGGACAGCTCGATCAGATAGCAGACGTGGCGCAGCAGTGTTTCGTCACTGACGTCGTTGTCGCCGAGGAAGATCCCCATGCCGTTGATGCCGACGACACCGCCGGTTCGCGCGCAGGCTTCGATCTGGTCGTCGCGGATGTTGCGCTGGTGGTCGCACAGCGCGAGCGGATTCGAGTGCGAGAACACCACGGGTCGGGCCGATTCTGCCATGATGTCCATGGTAGTGCGGTAGGCGGCGTGCGAGCAGTCGACGATCATGCCCACCCGATTCATCTCGCGCACAATCGCGCGGCCGAAATCGCTCAGCCCGGTGTCGGTGTCGTGACACCCGCCGGCCGCCTCGTTGTTGAGGTTGTAGGCGAAGAGCATCTGGCGCACCCCGAGCGCGTGGTATGCGCTCACCATGTCGATGTCGCCATGGAGCGCGTTCATGCCTTCGATATCGAAACTCAGCGCCAGCTTGCCCTGCTGCCTGGCGTGCAGGACATCGGCCATGGTCGCGGCCAGCACGAAGCGTTCCCCGTGCGCCAGCACCCAGCGCCGGTACGCAGCCAGCGTGTGCATGGTCTGCTGCCAGTCCATGACGTCGAAACCGACATTAATGCTCACGTAGTCGACGCCGTTGGCGCGCCAAGCCTCGAGCAGGTCGAGGTCGACTTTCGGATCGGGAAAAACCCCGGCATGGGCGTCCCATACGAGCGCGTGGGAACAGAGGTCCACGGATTGGGGGGAAGCGTTGGAGGTAGCCATGGATATCGATTCCCGTGCGTGTAAAAAGGGGTCTATGTAGCTTAAGGCACATTGCTCCCTTTTCCGGAAATACTAGTCCGGCACATGCAGCCGGCCGTCCATGACCTTTGTCGCCACGCCACCGACCTGCAAGCGCGCGATGGCGTCGCCGCTCATGGACGCGACGGAGCGAATGGCGCTGGGCCGCTCGATCTCGTAGCCCTGCTCGGCGTGGACGACGACATGCCCGTCGCTGTTCGCCTGCACTATCCCGTGTCGAATCAGATAGCTGGCAAGCGCCGCGTTGGTGGTGCCCGCGGCAGCGGACTCCGCCACGCCGACGGCGGGACAGAAGTCGCGCACGTGAAGCGTATTGTGTGCTTGCTCGACCTCGGTCGTGAACACAGCGACGGTCTCGACCCCGTGTGCACGGCAGAACCGGGTGAGTCCCGCGAAATCCGGCTGGATACGGCGCATCGCCGCCAGGTCTTTCGCCGGCACCACCAGATGGACGAAGTCGCCAGCCGCGGTTTCGACAGGCCACTCGCACCGATAGTCGTCCTCGCGAAGGCCCAGTAGACGGGTCAACTCCTCCATGTCCAGCGCATCCCGGCGAAACGAAGGGGGCCGCACATCGAGCATGACGAGCGGGCGGCCGTCGTCACGCCGGCAGATTTCCACGCTCGCCGAGGCCGAGGGCAGGCACAGCTCGACCTCGAGTGGGTCGCCGCCATTCCAGTCCACGGCGCCCAGCTCGACCATCCGGGTCATTAAGCACACGGTGCCGTGCCCGCACATCGGGAGCTCCATCACGGTCGACTGGAATCTCGCCGTTATCGTGCGGTCGCCGTGCGCGGTGACGAACCCCGTTGCCGGTGCGCCCACTTCCCTTGCGATGCGGCGTCTGGCGCCGGCGTCGAGGCATTGCGCGTCGGAAACGACCGCCGCCGGGCTGCCCCCGAAAGCGCTGTCGGAAAAGGCGTCATAGAGAGCAAAGGGGACGGTTGGCATCATGCAAGCGTCTCAGGAACTCGTCCTCACTCGAGGCCTTTCACCGCGGCGCGCTTGCCCGTGCGACGACGCGCTTTTCTCAGAAGTCGGCGCGGATGAGGAAGGTGTACGTGTTGTCGTCGAAGTCTTCGCGGCCGAGCACCGAGTTCCACTCGAAGCTCGCGCTCAAGCCCGAGTCGCCGAACCAGCGAAGTCCTGCGCCGACCAGAAAATCGTCGTCATCGTTGGCGGGCTGCGCTATGCCGGGTCCGACCACGATGTCGTTGCGCGAATAGTCGAGCTCGTAGACCGCGCTCACGAACGGTTCGAATGCGTCCCAGGCGTAGGCCGCGTCACCGCCTATGCGTAGCTGGCCGAGCTCGAAGCTGCGCGCGCGGTTGGCGGTGCCGTCGCTCTCGAGAAACGCGTCCTGTTCCTCCTTGGCGTAGAGCAGCCCCGCACGCCCCGACAGATACCAATTGCCGTAAGCCTTTGCGGCATTCAAGTTGCCGGCCACGAACCAGCGTGATGAGTCCACATTGCTCGTGATCCGCGTGCCGGCGAGCGTGCGGAACTGGTCGATTTCGATGAGGCTGTAACCGATGCTGAAGTCCACGCCGAAGGTGTCGTCGATCAGCGCGCCGATGTAGGGTGCGACGGTAAACGCGTCGGAGTCCACGTTGCCCCGGTTGAAGGCGGTGTCGATGTCGTTGTTGTCGTAGCCGAAGGACACGCCCGCGACGATGCGCTCAAAGGGGCTGAAATCGATGCCGGCGCTCACGTTGTCGCGATCGGCATCGAACGCCGTCGAGACGAAGTCGTCGGAGTAATCGGAGTGCGAGTAGCTGATCCAGGCGCCCCACGGGAACGAGAAATCGTCGCCGGCCGATATGCCCGTGCCGCCCTGCAGCATGAAACCATCGGCTACTGGTACCGCGCCGTTCGCCGGGCCGCCCGCGAGCAGGGACTTCAGGGCGCTGCGTATTCGTGTGCTGGCGAGCCGCGCGGGTCTCGCGGCTGTAGCAAAGAACACGGTCGGCGTCACCGCCGCGGTGCCAGCGCTCGTCGCCGGGTTGATGGTGTTGCGCGTGCTCGTGAACGAGCCGCTGATATTGCACATGGCCCCGCCGATATCCGCGCCGTTGAAGCTCACCGAGAGCTTGTCACCGTTCAACTGACCGGAGAATGTCCCGGCGGATTGATCTCCCTGGGCTTCGACTGTTTTCCAGTTACCGCTGACGGCGCCACTCGCCTGGATGCTGCCGTTACTCAGGGTCAGCGAGTCGACATCGCCATCGTCAAACTTGGTGCTGCCCTTGCCGGAGAAAGCGCCGCCTTGCTGGGAGTCGATGGTGAAATCGAGCGTGAAGCTCCCGGAGTCTGTGGGGGGCCCGAAGATGCACCCCGACTCCGTGTCCGTACCGGAGCCGGTGAAGCGGCCGAGGATATTCGGCACCCCCGCGTGCGCGAGCGAGGACATGGCGAGCCATCCCGCTGCGAGCAGCCCGATGCGCGTCCCAGCACATGGAAATCCCATACTGTTCGCTGCCCTTAATGACGATCGATTTGCGGCACGTATCTTTATTGTAGCCGACAGGAACGCGAGGAAGCATCATCTGTTCCCGGGCCCCGACTCGCGCGTGGATTCGAGCGCTCGGGTATCATGACAAGCGTGTGCGTAGCGGCTCATGCGGACGGGCAATCATGCCGGGCCCACCCCGATTAGCCCCTTGTCGAGGAGGTACCGGATATGTGGCAACTGATTCGCGAACGTTGCGCAATCGAGGAAGCGCTGCGCGCCTGCCCCGCCTGGCTGGAACTCGATCTGGACAATCTGCGGTTCAATCTCGCCCGCATCCGGGAACGGGTGGGGGTGGAGGTGATGCCGGTGGTCAAGAACAACGCCTACGGTCATGGGCTGGTGCCGATCACCCAGTGTCTCTATGACGAGGGCGTGCGCTGGTTCATGGTGGCGAAGCTGCACGAGGCGCTCGTCATCCGCCGCTTGTTCTCGCAGGCGAGGGTGCTGTGCATGGATGCCGTGTTCGGCGACCGGTCAGTCGACAGCATCGTCAGCTTCGGCGTCACCCAGGCGGTCTTTACCCTGGAGGCGGCCAGGCGATTGAGCGAGGCCGCGGTGCGCAACGGCACCCGCGCCTCGGTGTTCATCAAGATAGACACGGGACTGCGACGCGTGGGCGTACATCACGAACGCGCGGCCGATCTCGTTGAGTCCGTCGCGGCGCTGCCCAATCTCTCCATTGCCGGCCTGTTCTCGAGCTTCATGCAGCATCCCGACGAAGACCCGCACATGCTGGCCCGGTTCAAGTCCGTGGTCGAGGAGGTCGAGGCGCGGGGCATCCACGTCCCGTTGCGGAGCATGGCGAGCAGCAACGCGATCTTCCACCAACCCGAGGCGTGGCTCGACATCGTACGACCGGCGATGTGCTTGTTCGGGGTATACCCTTTTGCGCAGGATCGCGAAGTCGATCTCGCGTTGAAACAGGTGCTGGAGATGAAGGCGCGGATCGAGTTCATCAAGCCGGTCATGGCGGGGGACTCCGTCACCTACTTCGGCACCTTTAGCGCCGGGCAGGACATGCGGGTCGGCACCTTGCACGTCGGCTTTTTCGACGGCATCCCCAGAGAGTTGGCGAACAAGCTCAGGGTCAAGCTCGGTGACACCACGGTGCCCGGAATCGGCACCATCGCGCTCAATCATTCGCTGCTCGACCTGACCGGCACGCAAGCCGAGGTCGCGGACGTGGTAACCGTGATCGGCCGTGAAGGAGACAATTCACTTTATGAGTTCGCCAGCGCCGCGGGATGGATGGTGTACAGCGTCATGAACCATCTCAACGCCAACCTGCCGCGTGTCTACCTGGAAAACGGCGAGGTAGTTGCCTTGCTCGAAAACGCGGACGCCCCGCCTGTCTAATCGGTCACTTTTCCGCGCAGCGCCTTCAGCCTGCCGCGTTGCGTCTTGCTGTCCATTCTCTTTTGTCGGGCACCGCGCGTCGGCACGGTCGGCCTGCGCTTCTTTGCGGTCACCATTGCCGCCTCGACGATCGCGCGCAGGCGCTCGAGCGCGTCTTCGCGGTTGCGCTCCTGGATGCGATGGCGCTGCGCCTTGATGACGATGACGCCCTCCGCCGAGATGCGTCGATCGCGCACTCGCAGCAGCTTCTCCTTCAATTCGTCCGGCAGCGAAGAGGCACGGATATCGAAGCGCAGATGCACCGCGCTCGATACCTTGTTCACGTTCTGGCCGCCCGCGCCTTGCGCGCGGATCGCACTGATCTCTATTTCGCCGTCCGGGATGGTGATCTGATCCGAGAAACGCAGCACGGGCTAGCGCTCCACGGTGTCGGAGTCACCCGGCAGTGCAACGGACGGCTGCGTCCGGGCGTCGGCGTAAAGCGCCTCTGCCTTGCGGGCCTTGGCCATCGCCTCGTCGAAATGGCGGTGGAAGAGGGCACAAACCGTTGGCTCGACCGTTTCGGCACGCTCGATGAGAGCACCGCGCGACTCAGTCGGCGAGCGCGTGCGCGCCCGAAAGCGGGCCAGCGCTTCACCGGCGGACAGATAGCATAACTCGAGATCCGGCATCACCCCTGTGCCGCGCTCGCCTCAAAATACGATGACGTTGCGCAGCGCCTCGGCGCGATTGACCGACGCGATAGCCTCGTTGATATCCTCCAGCGGATAGCGTGCGGAGATCAGCTCGTCGAGCTTGAGGCGCCCCTGCTCATAGAGATCGACCAGCCTCGGAATGTCGACGGCTAAGCGCGTGGCCCCCATCTTGCTGCCGATGATACGCTGGCTGTTGTCGGCAAGCTCCAGCGGCTCTATCGCCGCCGTCGCGCCTGCGGCCGGCATCCCCACGATGACCGCCGTGCCACCGCGGCGCAGCATTCTCACCGAGTCTTCCACCGCCCGCACGCTGCCCACGGTCACGAATACGTAATCCGCCCCGCGCCCGCCGCTGAGCGAGCGTACCGCAGCGGCCGCATCCTCGCGGGTGCAGTTGACCGTGTCGGTCGCGCCGAAGATTCTCGCCGCTTCCAGCTTGTCCTCGACCGTGTCCACGGCAATGATGCGTTTGGCACCGGATATGACCGCGCCCTGCACGCTGTTGAGACCCACGCCCCCGGTGCCGATCACGGCCACGGTGCTGCCACACGGCATGCTCGCCGTGTTGACCACCGCACCGAGACCCGTGATGACGCCACAGGCGAGCAGCGACGCACTGTCGAGCCGCAGCGACGCGGGCACGGGCACGACCTGCGACTGATGGACGACCACCTGCTCGGCGAACGCCGCGGTGCGCAGGCCCTGCACGATCGGCGTCCCGTCGCTCGCATGGATGCGCCGTTGCTTGTCAAGCGTGAACTCGCCGTCGCACATGGTGGGCTCGCCGCGCGCGCAGAAGAAGCAGTGGCCGCAGGAGCGAATGAGCGTGACGACCACATGGTCCCCCGTCTCGACGAATGTGACCCCGTCGCCGATCTCCTCCACGACGCCGGCCGCCTCATGCCCGTAGACGGCCGGCAGATCCCCGCCCCAGGCGCCCTCCAGGTAGTGGATGTCGCTGTGGCAGATGGCGCAGGCCGCGAGCCTCACCCTGACCTCACCCGCCCCGGGTGCGGCTAGATTGAGTTCCTCGATGTGCAAAGGCTTCCCGAATTCGCGGCAAACGGCGGCTTTCATGTCTGTATCCTCTGGCGAAACGAAACGTCGGACGTCAGCCTTGGCTGGAGAAGGACTCCGGCGCTACCTTGTAGATGACGCGCACGTCGCCGGGTACGCGGTGCGGGTACTTTTCTTCCCCCAGGTACTTCATCGCGAGCGCATCGATGTGCTCGTCCGCGCCCTGCTCGGTGATCTCGACGATTGTGCCGCGTACCTCCAGATAACGGTACGGATTCTCGACGTCGCACATGGAAAGCGCCACGCGGGCGTCGCGTCGCATGTTGCGGTCCTTGCGTCGCCCCCGTGTCGAGTTCACCCGCACGTGCGTGCCGTCGAAATCGAACCATACGGGGGTTACCTGCGGGCGCCCGTCGGGCATCAGGGTGGCCAGGTGGGCGATCGCCTTGCTGTCGAGAATGTCACGATGCGTATCCGGAATCTTGGCGGTCATGGTTCGTGTCTCCTGTGCTCTTGAATTCGCCCGGCATTGTAGCGCGGCTCCCCGGCTTCCGCGTGGCGGCCGATAGCTCGCGCGTAGGAGCGGGATTCATCCCGCGACGCTTCCAGGGCATCAAGCGCCGTGCCACCGACGTTCGCGGGCT
>CAZSDY010000173.1:0-7860 GCA_964605765.1 uncultured Ectothiorhodospiraceae bacterium
GGGTCTTGACCGCGTGCCCGCGTATGGTCGCAAACCCACCCCCGCGATACAAGGGCGGCGCTCGCAGGGATGGGCGCCACGCGCGTAGCGGTGCGTATCTGGCGGCGACGAGCGCGAGGCTTCGCCGTGCGACGGCCTCGTAGTACAATGTGTGGCAGCGGTCCACTTTCGTGCCCATAGCTCAGTTGGGCGAGACGGGAGGAGGAAAAGGTCCGGATCGAAAGAAAGGCGCCCATAGCTCAGTTGGATAGAGCGCAGGTCTCCGAAGCCTGAGGTCAGAGGTTCGACTCCTCTTGGGCGCGCCAAACGCGTCACCCGATCAGTCGGTTAGCAATTGTTCTTGTCTGAAAAACCTTCTGATCTAATCCCCCTCGGTTGGTCGGTGATTCCTGGGCGCATCGCCTTGAAAAAGGTGGGGAAAGGGGCCGTAAAGGAAAGAGGGGTCGGTGTAGTCTTGCTGAACGAAACTGCACCGACCCCTGCCCCCGCCCTTTTCCGACACGCTCCTAGGCTACGTGTATCCGCTCGATTCGAGCGTAGATGCGTTTGTTCTCGTGCTCCATCTTCCAAAGATTGAGCTTCGACTGCATGCTCAGCCAGAATTGCGGCGTACTCCCCAGCACTTTGCTGAGTCGAATGGCCAAGTCCTCGGTCACATCGCCTCTTTCGTTGATGACCTTCGACATGGTATTGCGCGCAACGCCGCAGCGCTTCGCCAACTCACTGATGGTCAGCCGCGTCTCGGGCAGAATCACATCTCGGATAAGGGCTCCCGGGTGCGATGGTCTACGGCTCATCAGTGATAGTCCTCCAGGTTGACTTCTACGACGTCAGTGCCTTGCATTCGCCAAATCACTCGCCAGTTGCCCGTTACGCGAACGCTATACTCACCACGCCGAGCGCCTTGCGTTCGGTGCCGCTGCGCTGCCCGCCAGCGTTTTCTCCAGGTGCTGGCTGTATCGGGATATCGAGTAGCACAGCGCGAAATATACGACGCCACCCAGCACGAAGGTTTCTATGTGCAGTCCGATCCATGTCGGCGTGGAGCCCGGCGCGCGCAGCATCAAGGTGAAATCCAGCAGGCCGACGAGGGCGACCAGGCTGGTGTCCTTGAGCAGCCCGATGAAGTTGCTCGCGATGTTGGGAATCATGTGCTTGAGCGCCTGCGGCAGGACCACGAGCCGCATCATGTGCCAGTATCCCAGCCCGATCGCCGCGGCCGCATCGAATTGACCCGCGGGTATGGCCTGAATGCCGCCGCGCACGACCTCCGCCATGTAAGCGGCCGCAAATGCCGAGATGGCACCCATCGCCATCGCGAGCTTGTCCGGATGCAGTCCCTCCGGCAGGAACAGCGGCACCATGGTAACGGCCATGAACAGCACGCCGACCAGGGGAACCGAGCGCAGCAACTCTATGTAGGCGATGACGAGCGCGCGGATGAGCGGCATGCGCGATCGACGACCCAGTGCAAGCAGCACCCCACATGGAAGGGACAGGGCCATTCCGGCCACGGCGATGACCAGCGTCAGAAAAAGCCCACCCCAGCGGATGGTCCTTACCTGCACCAGGTCGAAGTCCCATAGCCCGATCATGAGCGTGAGCTGCAAGACGAGGCAGATGCCTGCCAGCACGCACCTTCGCGCACGCGCACTGTCTGTGCGGCGGCTCATGCGAGGTAGCCTCTCGGCAAGGCCTCGTCCCGTTCCCAGGCACGACGCAGCGTGCGCCATGTTGAGGATCAATACCGAGAGCCCCAGGGCGAGAATCGCCTGCATGATCCAACCGCGGGAGCCGCCGGCGAGCAGGTAGTAGGCGAGCGGTGGATAGAGGAGTACTGCCGTCGTGCCGAGGAAAGGCTTCTTCTTGACGCGGGGGAGCCACAGTGGCGCGATCCATACGACCAGCGTGACAAACGCGAGATCGACACGCCAGCGTGCCGCGGCCGGATAGCGCCCGTATATGAAGGCGCTGAACCAGTGCACGACCCCCGCCCAGCAGGCACCGTAAGGGCTGCGATCGAGGCACTCCCGGCGCGTGTTCGCCACCCACACCGCGTCGGCAACGCCCCACTGGTAGAGCCGCCACGCGACCATCCCCAGGGTTCCCAGCACGACCAGCGTCAACAACGTATCCAGCCGGGAACTGAAGAGACTGTGCCTGAGCCAGCCGAGCATACCCGCCGTCCCGGCCGGCGGCGGGCGCGATGGGGTCGGGATGAAGGGAACGGGTTGGGGCGAACGCTGCCTCATTGCCATGTCTGGGCCAGCGACGGGCCATCGCGGCGATTGTATCGTAACATCGACCGGGTGTGCCTCGTATCGGGTAGCATGACAGGGTGGCGCGGGCCGTCAAGCCACCGGCCATGGGAGAACGAGAGATGCTTGCGCGAAGCTTCACCGTCTACGATATGCTGCTCAGGAACTCGCGGATTTTCGGCGATCGATGCGCGATCATCGATGCGGGGCAGACGCTGACCTTCGAGCAACTGCGGAAGCGCGTCGAGCGACTTGCGGCCGGCCTCTCGCGGGCGGGGCTCGGTACGGGTGATCGCTTGTGCGTGCTGGCGCGAAACTCGAGCGCCTTCATCGAGCTGTATCTCGCCGCGGCGCGCCAGGGTATCGTGGTCTACCCGCTCAACTGGCGTTGGACGGAGCTGGAGGTGGGGCCTTTGATCGAGCGTGCCGCGCCACGCGCGATCGCGACCAGCGCCGAGTTCGCGGGCCTCCTTGCCGAGGTGCCGGCGCATGAGATGATCCGGATCCAGATGGACGGCGAGGCCATGGAAGGCTTTCTGCCTCTTGCCGATCTTTACGCCGCGCACGCGCCGCCCGCGAGAGCCGTGCTCGCGGACGAGGCGTTTGCCATCATTCCCACCGCGGCCGTGGAGGCCATACCGCGCGGTGCCATTCTCAGTCATCGCAACGTGCTCGTCTCTAACCTGCAGCAGATGCATGCCATGGGGCTCGGTGATCACACCGTCAACCTGCTTGCGCTGCCCCTGTTTCACATCGCGGGATTGGGCACCTGTCTTGCAACCTTGCACGCGGGCGGTGCCAACGTGGTGATGCCTGGCTTCGACGCCGACGAGGCAGTGCGGCTCATCGATGAGCACGGTGTCACCTTCACCTTCGATTTTCCGCCGGTGCTCGCCAACCTGCTGGATGCTGCCGCGCGCTCGGGTAGCCGGCTCGAGAGCCTCTCCATCGTCTGCGGCATCGACGCAGCCGAGACCATCGAGCGACTGCACGGCGCAAGCGGCGCGGATTTCTGGACCGGGTTCGGCCAGACCGAGACCGCGGGCTTCGTGACCTTGCAGCGTGCGCGGGAGAAATCCGCTTGCGCCGGCCGGGCGGCCGCGCTCACCGAGATCCGGCTGCTCGGCGACGACGATTGCGCCGTGGCGACGGGCGAGTGCGGCGAGATCGCGGTGCGCGGTCCCGTGGTCTTCCTCGGTTACGATGCCGAGCCCGCGGTGACCGCGCGCACGCTTCGCGGCGGATGGCACCACACCGGCGACGTGGGCCGCTTCGATGCCGCCGGCTACCTTCACTACGAGGGACGAAAGCCCGAGAAGGACCTCATCAAGTCAGGGGGCGAGAACGTCTATCCGGCCGAGGTGGAGAGTGCCATCGCGGAGATGCCGGGCGTGACCGGCGTGTGTGTCTTCGGGGCGCCGGACCCGACGTGGGGAGAGGCGGTCAGGGCCGCCGTGGAAACCGCGGATCCGGCGCTCACGGGTGCCGCCGTCATCGAGCACGTGGGCAGCCGCATCGCGCGCTACAAGCGCCCGCAGCAGGTGGTTCTGGTCGAGCGTCTGCCGCGCACTGCCGGTGGCGCCGTCGACCGCGTGGCGGTCAAGAAAAGCTTCGCGTAATTCAGTCCGCAGCGCCATCCCCGGCGCTGGTTGCCAGCGGTTCGGTGAGGTCGGCCATTTTCTTCATGAGTCCGTCGGCGCGGTAGCTCGGGAGCTTGTATGTCCATCCGCCGAGCGTGGCGTTGATCCGCTCGGCCTCGGCGCTGACCCCGTCGGTGTTTTCAGGTGTCTCGGTGTCGCCCGCGGGCGTCTCCGATCGGGCGCTGACGCGCGCGAGTGTCTCCTTGCCGGTCCGCGTGGCTTGCAGCGTGAGCACGAGGCCGTCGAAGGTGTGCATCTCCACGCTGACTTCGGGCGCCGCGGCTTGCGGCTGCGCCGTGGGCTGCACGTCTTCCAGGGTGAGACCGGAAAAGATCTGCGCGATATCCCGGATCGCCCAGTCGTACTTGACCTTTGTCCCCGGTGGCATGCCGGCCAGCGCGAATTGTGCCGTGTCCGCGTCGGATCTCGATATCACCACCTGCTCCCCGTCCTGGTGAGTGACGCGTACCTCGCGGACACGCGCGGCGTCGATGTCGGTGATGCGCTTGTCTATCAGATCGAGCGGTGTACGTATTTCGGGAAGCCTGCCCTGGGCCAGCCATGCCTGGGTATCGCCGTCGGCCAGCACGTAGACCTCGGTGCTGCCGGGGTCGGCTTTCCCGACTCTTCTGCGCCCGAGCCGCAACCCCGCCAGCTCGCGCCCGCCGGCGTCCTTGAGCGTGAAGTGCACGGAGTCGCTGTCCGCGGCAGATGGGTCGCCGAGCCCGAGCGCGGGATAGAGCTCGGTCTTGCGCGTCTTGGGCTCCAGGCGCTCGAGGCCGGCAACGCCCACGATGAGCTCCCGTACCGTGGACGCGGACGCTTCGTAGCCGGCCTTCTCGGGCACCACCCAGCGCCCGTCGCGCAGCACCACGCTGAATTTCGCGCCCGCGTGAAGCGCGTCGACCTCGGCGGTGTCGTTGATGCGCTGCATCAGGGATCCGAGCAGCGGCCCGACGGTGCTGTGCGGCGCCATTGTGGCAGAGCGCTGGTGGGTGAGGACCGCCGCGATGACGATCGCGAGCGTCACTATCGCCAGGAGACCCGTGGTGCGTGCGCGGCGCAGCATGCCCGGTGCCTCAGGTGCGGGCCGGCAAGTGTGCGGCCCGCCGGCTGTGTCCCGAACGCCAGCCGAGCGCCGCGAGACCGCCGAGTCCGATGAGGATGGGTACGAGGCCGATGTTGATGAACTTCAGCCAGGTCTCGATCCGTTCGATGTCCTTTCTGAGCGCGTGGCGTACGTCCCTCAGCTCCTTGCGAATGCGCACGCGGTCGCTGCGAAAACCGGCGATCGCCTGTTGCTGCGCTTCGCTCAGGATGAGCGCCTCGATGCCCTGCTTCTGGTCCTGCATGTCCGCGAGCTTGCGTTCCGTGGCCTCGAGCTCTGCCATCAGCTCCTGCTCCTTCTCGCGAAACTTGCGTTCCGCGCGCTGGCGAATCGCGTCGAGGCGCAGGAACGGCCGCGTGAAGGTGCCGCGGCTGCGCACGCTGATGAGATCGCTGCTGCCGGCGAGATTGTCGAGCGCGTTGACCACGAAGCTGCCGTTGCCGGAGGTGGGGATGGCGATGCGCGAGCCGAGGAAGTTCTGTACCTGGACCCAGAACCGGTCCTGCAGCAGATCGGTGTCGGCGACGACGACCAGGTTAGCGTCCTCGGTCGACTCGGCCAGGTGCTCGCGGGGTGCCTCGGGGGCCTTCTCCGCCTGTGACTCGCTCGCCTTGGCCGGGGCCTCGACCGGCGGGGCGCCCTCGGGAAACGCCGAATGCAGCTTACCTGTCACGCGCGCGGCGAGCATCAGTGCCTTGCCGCCCGGCTTGTATTCGCGAAGGATGCGCTCGGGATCGACATCGAAGCCGAGTGTCGAGGTATCGAGCAGCATGGCCTCGGGGCTCGAGCGCACGAGCGGGGTAATGGCGAGCTTCGATTCCGGGTCCGCCGTGAGCTCACCGGCGCTTGCCAGCGTGAGCGAATCGAGATCGCCGGTAACGATATCCTTGGCGTCGAACGCGGCCGATGGCAGGGTTATCCAGACCGGGTAATCGACCACCTTGAGTTGCCCGTTGCGCTGCGTTTGCACGCGCGCCGCGTGCGGAAGGTCCGCTACCACATGCCCGGTATCGAGACGCAATCCCCAGGCCGCGAGCAGCTTGTCGGGATTGGAGTATCTCGGAGCGCCGGTCTGCGCCGCCCCCGCATCCGCCTCGGCCAGGGGATCGACGAACACCAGCGCTTTGCCGCCACGCAGGATGAACTGATCGATAGCGTAGCGCGTTGGTGCCCCCAGGCCCTTGGGATGGACCAGCATCAGCACGTCAATGTTCTTGTCGATCCGGGTGAGCGCGGGATCGAGCGTGCGAATCTCGAAGAGCTGGCGGATCTGATCGATGATCGTCCACGGCTGTCCGGGTGCGCCACCGAGCGCGAGCTGCGGGCTGGCCCCTTCTACGGGCAGCGTGCTCAGCAGACCGACAATCGCTTTCTTCGATTGCGACACCTGATAGATGAGCTTCGTGAGGTCGTACTCCAGGAACCGCTCGCGGCCCTGCGAGAGGAACGGTAGCACCGCCTCCTCACCGGTCGGCCCGCTCGCCACCAGGCCGAAATAGAAGGTGCTCTCGCCATCACCCAATGGGATCCCGCGAATTCCGTAGCCGACCGCTCTGTCCTCGGCCTCGGAGAAGGGCTCTGGATCGATGAGCTCCACGCGCAGCGCGCCGTGCGCGTGGAGCTCGTATTCGCGCAACAGCTCGCGTACACGGGTGGTATAGCTCTTGATGCCCGGCAGGCTGGTCGCCAGACGTTGCGAGAGGTAGAGCCGCAGGCTGACGGGCTCGTCCAGCGCGGCCAGAATGCGGCGTGTGCCGGGCGTCAGCGTATACAGCCCCTGCGCGGTGAAATCAAGTCTCGCACCCTTCAGGGTCTCATTGCCGAGCACATTGACGGCGATGAGCGCCACGATGGCGAGGATGAGTCCGCCGGCGCTCAGCAGTCGCGCTCTCATCGCCCTCACTCCGCCTTGCCGAGGTCGACGGCCAGCGCGTTGACGAACAGCCAGAAGGCGGTCACGGACGCAAAGAACACGAGGTCCCTCGCGTCAATCACGCCTTTGCTGATGGCGTCGAAATGACTCAGGAAGCTCATCGAGCTGATGGCCTCGAGGAGTACCGGCGGCGCCCATGCCTCGAACAATCCGAGCACCAGCGGGTAGCCGCTCAGCACGAACACGAGGCACAACAGCGCACCGACCACGAAAGCGATGACCTGGTTCTTCGTGAGCGCCGATATGCTCGCGCCGATGGCAAGAAAGGCGCCCGCCATCAGCAGGCTGCCGGCGTAGCTCGCCGCGATGACGCCATTGTCGGGATCGCCCAGGTAGTTGACCGTCAGCCACACGGGAAAGCTAAGCGCCAGCGCGACGGCGCAGAACGCCCACGCGGCGAGGAATTTCCCGAGCACCACCTGGGTGAGCGAGACAGGCAGGGTGAGAAGAAGCTCGACGGTGCCGCTGCGCCGCTCCTCGGCCCACAAGCGCATGGCGAGCGCCGGGATGAAGAACAGATACAGCCACGGATGGAACGAGAAGAACGGTTGCAGGTCGGCTTGTCCGCGGTCCAAGAAAGCGCCCAGGTAGAATGTGAAGACACCGCTCATCAGGATGAATATCGCGATGAAGACGTAGGCAATGGGCGTGATGAAGTACGCTCTGAACTCACGTTTGAACAGGGCCCAGATGATTGCCATCATGCTTCTCCCGCCGCAGGCTTCTCACGATCTGCGACGCTTCGGAAGACTTCGTCGAGCTGTCCGCGGGCTACATGCAGTGTCTCGATCTCCCAGCCCTTCTCGTTGACCGTGCGGCTCACCCGGGACAGCACCGAGCGCCCCGGCAACGGATACACCCGCAAGCATACCGAGCCCTGCCCCTGTGCTTCGACTTCCACGGACTCGACATCTGGCAGGG
>CAZSDY010000174.1:0-7783 GCA_964605765.1 uncultured Ectothiorhodospiraceae bacterium
TCTTTAGATGCCGCCAGCTTGGCATGCCTGTTCCCGGGCGTCCTTGGATCATGGTTTTGGCAATGTAGGCGTCCGATACCACGGACAGCAGCGCTTGCGTGTTGAGCGTTGGCGCCAGGTCTCCGGCTCCGCCCAACCCGTGACACATGACACAGTTCGCTTTGTACAAGATAGCGCCTACGTCCACCGAAACGGCTGAGTCGTCCTCTGCCTCGCACAGGGTCAGTACCGACGCCACATCGCTCCGCGCCGGCTGCCACGCGCGCATGAACGCCAGCAAATCGCTGATTTCCCGCGCATCGAACTGGCGCCAGGCGGGCATCGCCGTGTTGGGCCGACCATAGACGATGGTATCTCGCAGAAAGGCGTCCGAGGCGACGGCGAGGAACGTCGGAGTGTTCAGGGTGTTCCCAATGCCCCCTTCGCCGTCGGCGCCATGGCACGCGGCGCAATTGGCGCGATACAGGGCCGCCCCCACCCGAGCCTCACCGCGCGACGCGCTGACCGACACCAGCGCGGGGACCGGCTGATCCCAACTCCGCAGGAAGGCGACCAGCAGCGTGATTTCATCTTCGTTTAGCCCGCCTTCGCGCCCCCACGCGAGCATCTTTGTTCCGGGTCGGCCATGCGTGATGATGCTGCGCAGGTAGTCGTCGCTGGCCACCGCCAGCGCGTCGGTGTGGTGCAGCGATGGCACCAGAACCTCCATGTTACCGCGCTGTTCCAAGACGACATTGCGTGCGTCCCACTGATGCCCCCACGGGTCGGCGTCGCTCGGCCACAGCCCCGCCCGCATCGTCGTGCCCGCGCCATCGGCGCCGTGGCACGCGGCGCAGAACATCTTGTAGAGTGTGTCGCCGCGAACCACCTCGGGTGTTCCGCTCAGGCCGGCGGGTCGGGGAATCAAGCCGCTCGGTGCGTCCTTGCGGTGCAGGCCCATCATGTACATGGCCAGGCTACGCGCTTGCTGATCGCTCAAGCCCATATCGGGCATGACGGTGTTCGGCGAGACCTCCTGAGGGTATTTGAAGTGCTCAAACAACCACTGCTCGACGGTATGCTCCCCCTTCACATGCGTAAAATCAAAATCGTGCTTGGTCTTGTCGCCCACGTAGGTGAGGTCCGGCCCGAGCGATCCGCCGCGACCTCGATAGACGTGGCAACCCAGACAACCCGACTCGGTCACCAGACGCTTGCCCTCGTCCAGCGCGTCGGCGCCGGGCAACCCCAGGCTCAAACTCGCCACCGTGATTGCTGTTTTTTGCTCGGTGGGCGACTTCGCGCTTTGCGATGAGGCAAACAAGTCGGTTTCGCCGCCGAACAGGTCGATCTCCGCGTGGCAGCGGCCGCAGCTCGTATAGACAGCCTCTCCGCGTAGCATGGGATGTTCGATGTGCGCTACGGGCGTGCCATCATCGTGCCAGCCGTGCGCGTATTCTTTGTTTGTGGCCCGGCCGCGCCCCTGATGGCAGACCGTGCACCCGAACCGATCCACAGGATGTTCCGCGAGAAGGCTTCCGGGATGTTTGGCGAGCGGTTGTGCTTGGTCGGCCATCGCCGGGTTTTCGACCCCGAGATGGCATGTCGTGCAGCGGTCGATGGAGCCGAGTTCCGGAAGGTAGAGCTGCTTGTGCTCAATGGCGAAGGCGCGCGCCGCCTTTTTCGCGCCGTCGTTGGCGGCCGTGCTTATCAGAAGGGTTCGGTACTCGGCCTGAACATCGCGATACGCCCCGTGGAAGTTCTCACGGTACGCCGCCGTGGCAAACAGCAGGAATGATGCCACTGAACTGAGCAGCAGCACCACCTTCATCAGTTTGACTTGTCGTGGTTCCATGGATTATTCCCAGTGGCTCCTATTGATCCGGCCAACTTGTTCAAAGCCCCCGGTCAAACCGGCAAGCTCTCTGTCCAACGCTTCGTTGCCATGCGCCCTGAGCGGGCACCATGGTCTTGGCCTAGTGCACCGGCCAATCCGCCTGCGACCAGAAGAAATCCCAGTTCGGGCCGCGATGCACCGTGGCGAAATAGGTCAAGATCACGAATCCGACCAGGAAACAGGTAAACAAGGCAATCGCCCCCATCCGAGTCGATCGCGTGACTTTCACCACCAGCACCGACCACAACGCGAACAAGAACACAAACACAGTGCCGGGATTGAACAGCGTGATGACAATTTGCGGAACGTGCGCGGTGGCTTCCCAGTTCCGAAGCCAGCCATACTTCACGGTGAACGACAACATGCCGACTACGGTCACGGTCGCAAGAATCGCGCTAAGCAACGTCACGCGCCGGCCCTTGCGCCCGCTGAACCAGATGCCCGTGTCCTCACGCTCCCGGTCCAAATAAGGCACCAATCCCAGCCCAAGCACCACGATCGCCGGAATCCCTACCCCGCCCATAAACGCGGAGTAAGAGACCAATTCTTGAAGGCCCAGGAAGTACCACGGCGCCTTCGCCGGGTTTTCCGGCACGTTGGGATTCGCCATCTCGCTGAGCGGCGCATCAAACAGCACGCCTAGGATCACCATGAGCATCACCGTCACCATCGCCACAGCGCCCACGACATACATCACATGAGGCCACGTGGTGATCGTGTTGCGCATTTCGCGGTTGACCGCCGGCGTTCGGCCCTTCATCAGCCCCATCAACCCGTAGGTTTTGATCGGTCCGCCCTCAATCGCCGCGCTCGCGGCTCCGGCGCGATCGTCGGAAACGTCATCCGCAGATTCCGGCCGAACTAGCCCGCCGTCTTTGCGGATTCGCCAGAAATGCACGCCCATCAACACGCACGTGACCACCGGAAGCACCATGACGTGCAGCACGTAGAAGCGAATCAACGCCTCCTGTCCGACATGATGCGCCCCAAGCAGAATCTCTTTTTGCATCCTGCCGATGTCGAACATGGCGGTGACGCCCAATGCGTCGGTGAGTTCCTGCGGCGATTGGGCGATGTTGGCACCGATGGTGACGGCCCAAAACGCCAATTGATCCCAAGGCAGCAGGTATCCCGTAAACGACAACGCCAACGTCACAACGAACAGCGCCATGCCGATGACCCAGTTGAAACGCCTCGGGCTCTTGTAGGCGGCCGTGTAAAACGCGCGGGCCATGTGCAGCATGACACACGCCACCATGGCGTGGGCCGCCCAGCGGTGGATGTTGCGCATGATGCGCCCGGTGGGCACCACGTACATGATGTCCAACATCGAGGCGTACGCCTGATCCACGGCCGGTTTGTAATAGACCATCAAGAGCACACCGGTCACGCAGAGCAGCATGAACAGGACCAGCGTCGCATAGCCCAACCCCAGCGTGGTCAGCACCTTGATCGAGTGTATATGCGTGCGCACCGGAAAAATGTGCAGAAAGAAATTCGTGAAAATCGCCTGCGACTTGGCACGGTCTGAAGTCGGTTTGCCGTGTCGCCACATCGACTCGAAAAACGCTTTCGGCGTTGAGACCAAATTCGCGCCGAATTCGCGCAACGCATGTTCGTCACCCATCGCTCTGGGCGCACCTGGCCTGCGTTCTTTCGTCGCCGAATCTTTCAGGTCAACTTCCGACATCATCACGCTCCCACACAGGCCCACATGGCGCAGTCGCCCATTGCCTAGGCATCAAAAACCGTCCCCTGATCGACCGCTTCCAACGTGTCCGCGATCAACCAACCCTCGGGCGACAAGCTCAATCCGACCCAGACCAACCCCTTTGGCGCGGGGCCTCCCGTTAGATTTCCAACCGCATCAAACTTCGAGCCGTGACAAGGACAACTGAAATCGCCCTCCTCCGATCGCTCCGCGATGCATCCCAAGTGCGTGCAGACCGACGAAATGGCATAAAACCCCTCGTCCGATCGGTAGAGCCAAAGCCGGGACTTCGGGAAGTAGGTGGCCGATCCCAGGTTGTAGCGAGCAGGACGGCCCAACTTCACGCGTGAATTGGATTCGGGAAATACCGACGGCATCGGCAACCTCGCCGCCCCAAGGATCGCCATGACGAAGGCCACTATCGCCGACCACGCCGCCGCCATCCCCAGGAAATCGCGCCGCGTAGGCGGCGCCGCAAAACGTTCGCTTGAATAAATCTGTTCTTGTGGCTGAGTCATCAGCTACGCCCCTTGTTCTTTCGATTCGCTCGCGATTTGCCAGGTATTGGCGAATCCGAATCGCTCCATGGTGATCGCTTCCACCGGACACCGTTCGGCGCACAGGGCGCAGCGGATGCACTTCTCCTCATCCTTGACGATGGCCGACATCTGAGAAAGCTCCGTTTCCGAATAGCGCTGCCGCAGCAGCGTGCCCAAATCGTCCTGGCCGATCAGCCGGTCGCACGAGACGAGTTGCAGGCAAAGCTCCGGGCAAACGTCCGCGCAGCCGCCGCACAAAATGCATTTCTCGGAATCAAAAATCGTGTTGACGCCGCAGTCCAAGCAGCGGCTCGCCTCCTGCAACGCCGCGGCCTCGTCGTATCCCGATTCCACGACCGCGGATTGACAAGCCGTGCGCTGCGTAGCGTCCATCGTCGGGATTTCCACGCGAGGAAGCTTTTCGTAGTCCTGCTCACGCTGGTATCCCTCTATGGTGAGATGGACGATTTCCTGCTTTGCCGACAGCGTCTCTCCGGTCAAAAACGCGTGAACCGACCGGGCACATTTTTTCCCGCTGGCCACGGCGTCGATCAGCAAACGCGGGCCGTAGGCAATGTCGCCTGCAAGAAACACGTCCGAGGCGGAGGTGTGCATGGTGTTTTGATCGCAATCGAGCAACCCACGCTGATTCAGCGGCAGATCGGAAGCGGCATCGACGAAGCTAAGATCGGACTGCTGGCCAATCGCCCAGACGACCGTGTCGGCCTCGATCGTGGTGGTGTCCTGTTCGTCAAAGATGGGTGAGAATTTGCCCTGTTCGTCAAAAACGCGCGTGCATCGTTTGAACTTGGCGCCGCACACGCGACCCTCGCCGTCGCGAAGCACTTCAACCGGCCCGAGCGAGGGATGAAGCACCACGCCTTCCTCGCTGCCTTCCAGAATCTCCACGTCGTCCGCCGGCATTTCCGCCACGCTCTCGAGGCAGCAGAGGTGAACCTCACCAACGCTGGACTGCCGCAGCGCACTCCGCGAGACGTCGTACCCGATCTGACGAATCACCGTCCGCGAAACGTCGTACGCTACGTTGCCGCCGCCGATCACCACGATCTTCTGACCCAACGCGCCCAGCGTGGAATCGTCCGACCGATTCGCCAGCGCCGCATCCCGCAAGAACTCGACTCCGCCCAGTATGCCGGGGCCTTCGCCGCCGGGCAGCGGGATGATCCGGGAGCGCTTCGCCCCCACGGCCACAATCGTTGCGTCGAATTCGTCGCGAATCGCCTTGAATTGAATGTCTTTGCCGACCTGGGTGTTGCAGCGGAATTCCACCCCGAGGGCCCGAATCACTTCGACCTCCGCGCGGATGAGTTCGCGCGGCAGTCGGTAGTCCGGAATCCCCACGGCCAGCATCCCGGCCGGCACCGGCTCCATCTCAAACACGATCGGTGCATGCCCCAGGATCGCCAGATCGTGCGCGGCCGCTAAGCCCGCCGGTCCCGAGCCGATGATCGCAATTCGCTTGCCCGTCGCTTTCTTGCTTGCGCCCCCGGCGCCGTTCGCGCCCAGCTTGCCCGGATACGCCGAAAGCTCCTGCGGGCCGACACAATCGCGGCGGCCTCGATCGCCAAGGACTCGCTTGAGCAGGTCGATGGGCTTCAAAGTTTCCTTGGTGAAGGATTCCGGCCCGTACTTATCCGTCACAAATCGTTTGAGCGCCCGAATCGAAATGGCCTGGTCGATCGCCCCGCGGCGGCAGGCCGCTTCACAGGGGGCGCCGCACACCCGCCCGCAAATGCTGGCCAGGGGGTTGGGGCCGCGTGCAATCAGGTAGGCGGATTCGAAATCGCCTCGCGCGATGGCCCGCACGTACCCCCGCGCATCGGTATGGACCGGGCAGGCATCCTGGCAATTGATCTGCCGCTGCCAGTACCCGTCATCGGGAATCTCGACTCTTACCGGACCTAATGACATATTCGCACCTGAAACGGGCTACGGTCTCGAATCTTTCGCGCCGCCATGGCGTCCTCTCGTACCACGTCTACATCAAGGACTAGGGCTCTTCCTCGCCGATCGCGACTTCATGCAACGTCGTCTGTTGCAGAAAGCGCAACTGCGTTTCCATCACTTCCTTCCACCGGTCGTGAGCCAAGCATGGGTTGCTGTCGTCACAAGGCCCCTCGCCGAACGGGCATCGCCGCGCTTCGAATCGCTCAAACGGAGCCAGGACATCCCGAAGGGCCAGGTCTTGAGCCCTGCCACGCAGGCGGAAGCCTCCGTTCTTGCCCGGCGAAGACTCCAACAGCCCGCCCCGGACCAGATCCCCAAGGATTTTTGACAGGTATTTCGCGGGAACGCCGGTTCTTTCGGCGATTTCTCGCCCCGAAATCGAGCGATCCGCCGGGCTGCGAGCGATGCAGATCATGGCCCGGAGGGCGTATTCGCTCGTTACCGTCAGCATCCCTGGCAATCCTTTCCACTATATAACTATCCGTATATCGTCGATCAGGCGGGCCGTCAAGCCACAAATCCGACTATTCGATGATTTCTTTATCGATGTGTAACTTATTCGGGCGCCCGCTCGCTCCATGCCCTGCCTTGGCCACCGTCGGTCTGCCCGTTGGATGTGTTGTAAGTTGCGTTGAAGCAGAAGGTTAAGGGATTTCGGGCTACGCGTGAGGGGGCTCGCCGCGGCGGCGATGGCGGTAGGGGGGCTCCCAGGAGGCTCAGGTGGCGTTGCGGTCGGATTTGGCGCTGCCGACACCGTGGGCGCAGAGGATTTGCTCGGCCGTATCCCACGTCAGCCAGTTTTCGAACCAGTAAACGAGGTTTTTCCACGGTCCGTAGCGCTCGTAGATACGCTCAACCTGCTTGGGGGTCGGTTTGCGCCCATTCGTGTGGACGCGGCGAACGTGGTCGACGGTGGCGCTGTCGATGGACAATCGATCGTAACGACCCAGGCAGGTCAAAAGGAAATGAGCGCTAGAAGGCCCGATCCCGCGCACCGCGCGCAGCTGGGATAGAAGCTCATCGCTGCCCACGTCGTTCCGGCGGCTCAGCCCCCGAAGCGCTTCCGGATCGGTCTTGCCCGCCTCCACGTCATCGCAAAAAGAGAGGATCGATTCCACTCGATAGCCCAGCCGGCAGACGTCACGCAGATACGTCTCCCCAGTCTTGAGGATTTCGCGCGGGGTCGGCCAGGCGTTGAGATGGCGGAAATGAGGCAGATGCGGCCCGAGCTGGGCGATCCGGTTGATCATCTTCACGGCCTGGTCCCAGTTCACGTTGGTCGCACAGAGCGCCTTGATGATGTTCTCCGCCATGGAAACCGAGAACATAAGCCGGCCCGCGCCGATTTTGCGGAGCCGATGCAGCGAGTCGTGTGTAGAGACGAGCGCGTGAAATGCGCTCAGATCGTGGTCGAGCTTGAGCGCCTCGGTGACCCGCGAGACCATTTCGCCGCGAACTCCATGAGCCCCCCCTGGCCCTTCGATTCCGACCGATAGAGACACCGATCGGCGATCGCGTGCCCTCTCGACGACGGAAACGCGGTAGACATCAGCGCCGACCCGCTCGATCATCTGCAAACAAGCCCCGCCCTCGCACCAGCTCATAGGCGCGCATTCGTGCCAGCCATGGCTCAGCGCCGTCGCCTTCAGCGAGAAGGGGCGCTTCACGGTAAGCTTGCAACGAAGGACA
>CAZSDY010000175.1:0-7769 GCA_964605765.1 uncultured Ectothiorhodospiraceae bacterium
TGAGCCGATCGACGAGGTGAAGAGGATGCTGGGGCTCAATGAGCGCGTTACATCGGTCGATATTCCGCGCACCCCCGATACGGACAAGTCCTTGCTCGACTCCATTCCGGACGAGCAGAATGCCGACCCTTCGGTGCTGCTGCAGGATTCCGATGTGCAGGCGAACATCGACCTGTGGCTGTCGAAGCTCAACGAGAAGCAGCGTGCCGTGGTGGAGCGTCGGTTCGGTTTGTATGGCCGTGAGATCGCCACGCTGGAGGAGGTCGGCAACGAGCTCGGCGTGACGCGCGAACGCGTCAGGCAGATTCAGATAGAGGCGCTGCGTCGTCTTCGTGAAATCCTGGAACGTGAAGGCTTTTCCGTAGAGACGGTGTTCGAATGATTTTCGCGTGTGCCGCGGGTCAGATCATGAACAATGCGGCTGCGACACGGCGGGACTCCGCCATCAATACGTTGTAGGTCCTGCAGGCCGCCGCGGTATGCATGATCTCCAGACCGATGCCGCGATTCGCCACGGGGGCAAGCAGATGCGCCGGCGGAAAGCGCTGGGAGCGGCCTGTTCCCAGTAGAACGATCTCCGGTTCCAGTGCCGCGATTCTTTCGATGTGCTCCACGCCGAGGGAGTCGATGTCGGCGGGCCCCCAGTCCCTGTGCAGCGATCCCGGTGTCACAATGAGGTTGTGCTCGAGGCGCTCGTCGTTGATGACGATGAATCCCTTGCCGTACGCGGAGATTCGAAACGCGGTGTTGTCGGTGTCCAGCGTGATTTGCATACCCGATCCGATTTTCCGGTGCGGGTGGATACGTTATCACAGCACGGCGCATTGGCAACGCATCGGCCGCGGGCGCACATCGGGACAGTGCCGCACGCAAAGGTTATGCTTGAGGGTGGCAGGCGCCTGGACAGGGGTTGAACAGGACCGGGCGCGATGCAGCATTGAGTGCGATGAAAGGCGGAGGGACACATGCGCGTAATCTTGCTTGGCGGGCCGGGTGCCGGAAAAGGCACACAAGCCCGGTACATTGCGAAACACTTCGGGATTCCGCAAATTTCGACCGGGGACATGTTGCGCGCCGCAATTGCAGCGCGCTCGGCGCTCGGACTGCAGGCGAAAGCGGTCATGGACTCCGGTGCGCTAGTGTCGGACGAGATCATCCTGGGACTCGTCAAGGACCGTATCGCGGAGCCGGACTGCGCCCCCGGTTTTCTGTTCGATGGCTTCCCGCGCACGGTGGCACAGGCCGAAGCGCTGCGAGCCGACGGCATCGTGATGGACCACGTGATAGAGATCGCGGTCGACGATGAGGAGATCGTTCGACGCATGAGCGGGCGGCGCGTGCATCTGCCCTCGGGCCGCACCTATCACGTCGAGTTCAATCCACCGCGCGAGGCGGGCAAGGATGACGTGACCGGTGAGGCACTGGTGCAAAGAAAGGACGACGTGGAGAAAACGGTAAAGGCGCGCCTCGCCGTCTACCACGAGCAGACCGAACCTTTGATCGATTATTACACGGCGTGGACTGACAGCGGGGATGAGAAGGCGCCCGGGTATTTGCGCGTGAGCGGCATCGGTGACGTGGATGAAATTCGCGCCACGATCATCGCGGGTATCACCTGAGGTGATTGTTTCGATGTGGAGGTTGGGGTCGCGTCGCGTGCAGGCATGCCGGCCATATCCAGATCCCACATCATGTTGCGCCGTGAATGATCTTGATCGCGCGGCAAAATGAACTAACTTTCTTACTAAGTTTCCACCGGCATTTGTCGTACGAGAAGACCGGTGGATGTCCTGGCAGAGCGGTCCGTTTCAACCTACAGGGGAAGGCATATGGCGACAGCAAAGAAGGCAAGCGCAAAAAAGAAGTCCACCAAGAAGAAGGTGGCTTCCAGCAGCAGGAGCAAGGCGGTGGCGCGGAAGGCCGTCACCAGGAAGAAGGTCGTGAAGAAGGCGGTGGCGAAGAAGAGGGTGGCGAAGAAGCCCGCGGCGAAGAAGAGGGTGGTGAAGAAGCCCGCGGCGAAGAAGAGGGTGGTGAAGAAGCCCGCGGCGAAGAAGAAGGTGGTGAAGAAGCCCGCGGCGAAGAAGAAGGTGGTCAAGAAGGCGGTCGCCAAGAAGGCCCCGGCAGCAAGAAAGACCACGGCGAGGAAGGCGACTGCCAAGAAAGCCCCGGCAAGAAAGAAGACCGCAAAGAAACGTTAGTCCAGGCGTTCGAATTTCAGGGCCGCCGCTCTGCGCCGGCGCTGCCCGAATCAGGCTCCCGCCCCATGGCGGGAGTTTTTTTGTTCGTTTGCGATGCCGGGTCCGGCATGAAAGAATTGTGCCGCGGGCAGCTAGGTCTTTCAGCGTGATCGATCGGGACGGCTACAGGGCGAACGTCGGCATCATCCTCGCGAACAGTGACGGCAAGGTGCTGTGGGCCCGGCGTGTGGGCCAGAGCGCGTGGCAGTTTCCCCAGGGCGGTATCAAGCGGCATGAAACGCCCGAGCGGGCGCTTTATCGCGAGCTGTACGAAGAGCTGGGCCTGCAGCCCGAGGACGTGCAGGTCGTGGGCAGCACGCAGGACTGGCTCAGGTACGACCTTCCCAAGCGCTACATCCGGCGGCGGTGGAAGCCCGTGTGTATCGGACAGAAGCAGATCTGGTATCTGTTGCATTTCGTCGCTGACGAGAGCGCTCTTCAGCTCGACGTTTTCGACAAGCCGGAGTTCGACGGGTGGAAGTGGGTGAACTACTGGCACCCCTCGCGCGAGGTGATCGACTTCAAGCGCGATGTCTACAAGCAGGCGCTCCGGGAGCTGGCGCCGTTGTTCTACTCGAGCGTCGGGGCGGGGCACGCAGGCGCCCGCCCGCCGGGCCCGACTCGCCTGCAAACTGTTTGAGGCCTTCCGCGTTTCTCGCCGGGATACCGAAGATGAGCATAAGCGGTTGCAGACGAAGAAGATTGACGTCTTGGCGAAGATGACAGAGCGTGTGCCGGTTCATGCACGCCTGCTCCGGAAATCCCGGTGAGGAATGCGGGCTACGCGCCGCTCACGATTCCTCCGAGACTGCAGACCCCGGCGCCGGTCGCAAGCCGTGGAGACCGGAACGCGACATCTTCGGCACCATGGCCGAGCTCTCGAGCACGACGACGGGCAAGGTGGCGTTTTCGAACAGGCTGAAAAGAGCGATCTGATCCGACAAGGGCCATTGCGTGGTTTCGTGTCCGAGCTTGAAGGAGTAGCCCGGGGACAGCCGCCGGGTGATGCGAAGACCATCTCTGGCCGCCAGCTCACGCAGGCATACGACCAGGCTGCGGGTGACCGACTCGACACCCAGCCAGCCCGCCGTTTCGAGGAACAAGGCTTCGAGCATCTCACCGTTTGCCTGCGATTCGTGCACCGTGCGGTCGAATCCGTGGCCGAGCGTCAGCACGAAGACGAGTGCGTTCCGGCACCCCGCGAGCATCGAGGGAAATGCGCCGCTGCGAAACGCCACGCCCCCGTGTACTATCAGCAGACCGTCGTCGCGGCACTCACGTATCCCGATCGTGCGGTAGCACGCCCGAGGCTCGAACGTGTGCAACGCTTGCTCGGCCATGGCCCGGGCGGTACGCAGGATGGCCGGCCTTACGCGCGAGGGATCCTTGTATCCCTGTATGCGCAGCATGGGTTCCACGCGCACGCTCACCTCGTCGGGCACGAACGTGTTGACCGGACCGGTCTGCATGGCGAGCCTGGCGCGCTCGTCTGTGGATTCGCCGCACACGGTCAGGCCGGGAACGCCGGGAAGCCTTCCCTGAAGGTGACTCCGCTGCCACGCAGATACATATTATCTTCTCGCAGACGCACGAGGTAGAGCAGGCGCCCGCGCAGAACGGCGAGCAGGAAAGCGGTGACGAACATCAGCAGGGCACCGAGCATCACGGAGCCTGCGAATGACTCCCACGGGGCATAAGCCCACGAGCCGTAGAGCAGGGTGAACGATCCGAAGAGCAGCGTCACCGAGGCCGCGGCCAAACGCCTGCGCCGGCGCCGATGGGCGGCGCAGAGGCTGTACTCGACACGCGCGCTCCTGCGCCCGATGAGTAAGGCGAGGACGGCGAGCGGCCAGAACACGATAACGAGAATGACGACAATGGGGAGCAGCATCCACGGATAATAGTACATGCGCGGGCGCAGGCGCGCCCCCGGCGCCGGAGTGTTGCACATCACGCAGCGTTCAGGCATTTGCGCATCGCGGCGCATGATGATCAGCTTGTCCTGCCGCCAGATCCCCGGGGAGCGATCGGGTATGAAGTCGACCTCGGATTTCGGCGGCGCATAGGGATCGATGCTGCTTGAGCTCGGGCCATCCATCGTCCGTCACCAGGCTCCTGGTTGCAACAAAAATACATTGCCGGTGCGATGCCGGCGTTTCATCCGCCCGCGGATTCTACTCCTCGGTCGAATCAGATGTGCGCGACAAGCTGTTCGCTAACGGCCGCACGCTTCGACCTGCGTTACTTGGCCGCAGGCATAGCGTCAATCGCCACTCTCTGCCGGGGCGCGCGGCAGCGGCGTCACGCGGTCCAGAAACTCGGCCAGTGACCCTGCCACCTCGCGTACAGCCGCACGGCCCGGGTGCTCGAGCACGATGCGCCCACTGGCATTGTCCACGCCGAGTGTCAGATCCCCCTCGTCGGTGCAGGCAAAGAAGACACTGAACGCCACCCGCGCGCGGCGTTGCGCGAGCCAGTGGCCGAGGATGTTCTCGCACAGGCGGTCGAAGTCGGTGGTGTTCCACACCTGGATCAGCGTCAGCTCGCCCTCGTCGGCGCGCGCCTCGATGTGCCCGCACCAGTAGCGCCCGTAATAGACCTTGATGTCGGGATGAAGAGCACATTCCAGGGCACGCTCCAGGCCGCTGAAGTCCGCCGGCACGGCTCGGGCCACCGCTTCCCAGCCCACCATCGAGTTGCCGTCCGGCCGTCCCACCTCGCAGGGCGAGGGCCATTGCGGGTCGTGGCGCAGCACCGGCAGCGACCCGTGCGCGGTGCGCCAGGCCGCCGCGTGACGTTCCATCAATCGCGCCAGTGCGGCTGCCGCGTCGCGCTCGCTGTCTCGTTGCATGCGAGGCCTCGAAGCAAAATCAAGCCAGTGGACGCGGGATCTTAATGCATAAGGTGGAGCCCGCGTCTTCGCCACAGTGACGCGAAAAGGATCACGACGCCTTTATTCACCATCCTGCCAACGGCCCATAATGACAAGGTCCCCGGTAGTCGTAGACCATCGAGGTGCCGGTCGAAGCGCCCTCGAAACGGGCTAAGCTGTCATCTGAGCGCTGCGCGATCAATTCGAGCGTCACCGTCTTTGTTTCATACTCGTGATGATACTCGACCGGACGTTCACCGTAGACGGTCACGTATTCGTGCTCGCATTTCTCGTCATCGTTATCGTGTGCTCCGTCATTCTTGCACACCCATCGCTCCAGGCTCTGGGCGCAGCTCTGCCAGGCTGTCACGACCGGCGACACGGCATACGTGGTTGCGATCTCGCCCGCGACGTCATAGGGCTGACCGGTCTCATCGGCAGGCAATCGGAACTGACCTTCATGCTGCGGAAGATGGGTCCCTCTCGGAACCGTGAGGTTGACTACGGATTCCAGTTTCCGAGCCTCGAAGAGCGTCAAGCGGATGGCATCCTTTGCATCGAGCTCCAATTGCGCCCGATAGCTTCCGGGATGGAAGCGTCCCGTCTTGACGACCGCCACCGGCTCCTTGCAGTCACGATCACGTCCCCGCCTACACCACGGGTCCAGTGGCCTTTCATATTCGGTGACATTGAGCACCAGTCTTTCGGCAACCGTCAACGTGCCGGCAATCGGTTGACAAGCGGCCAATAGAAAGCTGGTCAGCAGGAAGGTGAATCGTCCTACGAACATCGTGCAGCACCGCCACGTTCCGCATGTATGACGTCGATGCTAGCGCCAGCCTGCTTAACGAGAGCTGAACAGATAACGCGAGGAAACCATCAATGTCGCCAGTCTTTCCCGTACGCCGATGTCGCTGGTCATGGCCGACTGACCGGTGAAGACGAAGACACCGTTGACCGGACTCCAGGTTGAGACATACCCGGGACGAGCCCATTGCACGCGGCAATAACAGAGTCCAAGAGGAGCAGGACGGTGAGCACGATAAGGTCGAGGTCGCGCCGCGGCCACCAACGCAAAAAGGCCGCCTGACGGCGGCCCTTTCACGTTGGTGGAGGCGGCGACAATCACATCGCCTTGTGAATCAATAGCTTGCGCTGCTAAACGCCAGAAATGCCCCCATAGATACCCCCAGATCGCTTCGGCTGGCTTTTTCGCTAGATTCAGGCCGATTTTATCGCTCTTCAGGCGCTCGCCATGCGTTGAACCGCTCCAGCGCATCGGTGCTGCCGATCAGGGCGCGAGCCCGTCGAAGCCGTTCTATTGTGCGCTTCCGTTGCTCGTCAGGTAAATCCGCGCTCGGCGTTCGGCATCAGCGAAGAACGCCTCGAGTCGCTTCGCCTCCGCCCAGGTATCGATGATCTGAAGCAGTTCCTCTTTGCTGTCCTTCAGCGCCTTCGCGGCCTCCCGCGCCTCCTCTTCGCGACGCCAGCGCTCGTACTCAGCTTCCCGGCGTTTGCGTTCGATCTCCGCCTGGCGCTCCCCCTCCTCGACGAGCCGCGCGATTTCGACCGTGGCCTTCTCCAGCTTCCGAACAATGGCCGGGATGCGGCCGGAGAGGTTCCGGGCCGGGGTCTCTCGCCACTGCTGAGTCCAATCTGCCCGTGGGTACGGGGAGTAGGCCTGGAGGCAGAGGCGCCCGGTCGGGAAGTCGTGGGTGCTCGTCCAGCCATAGTCCTGCGCGTACCGGCCGCGTCGCTTGGGCACGTAGTCGGTCAGGCGAACGTATTCTCCATTGACGTATCGGGCCTCCGCTTCCTCGGACATCTCGATGACTGTGAGGCCGATTGCCACGGTGCCGATGTAGACCACCGGGCAGCGCATCGGTGACCACAGATTGTTATGGTGGTGACCTTTCCCGGGATTCTCCCGCTCGTCGACCTGCGCTCTGTGGAATCGCTCCGAATTGGGTGCAATGACCACGCGATGGTCCCTGGCCTCCAAGGCCAGGAATAGTTCGTTCGCAAAGGCGATAGCCCTGTCCAACCCTGTCTGGGTCACTGCGAGGTCGACGAGGAGTTTCTTCGCCGGCTTGAGGTACTTGCCGTGCCAGGAGAGACGGCCTGCCTCGAACAGCGGTTTGGCTCCGCCTACCAGCGGATGCCGATCTGGCAACTGTGGCCGCGCAGCGGGTTTCCGACGAGCTTTACGGTCCGGAGGCCTCGGCAGCGAACGGGCCCGCGTCGGCAGGATGCCGCCGCGCGTCGACTCGAGAGGGTCGCGGGGACGCGGTTCGGGGAGTGGCGGTTGCTTCGGCGCTTTGCCGACCGTCAGCTTCGCCCAATAACCGCGCTCCGGCTGCGGTACGTTGAGCAGCGTGCTGACGCGGGCCATGTAGCTCGACGAGACGCCGAACCGGGCTGCCACCCTGAGCATGGGCTCGGACCAGACCATCCCGTACAGTGCTTCTCGACTGACCGGACCGTCGTCGGTTGCATCCGGTGGTGCCGGTACCTGCGTTGTGTCCTGTTCCTCTGTCACGATGCTCGATCGACCCCACATCCGCCCGCCAGCATTTATGAGGGTGGCGCGCCGCGCGGATAGATGATACAAATCCTCGGTACATAGGGTCTACACATCGAGTATTTGTATCAATGGCAAA
>CAZSDY010000176.1:0-7754 GCA_964605765.1 uncultured Ectothiorhodospiraceae bacterium
GGGCCCGGTCCGCGTAACGGGAGAGAGGACGCATCTGTCGCCCGGCATCGCCGCTGCGGACGGAGTCACGGCGGGGCGCGCGAGCCGCGCCGTATTCGCCGTCGGTGCGCACGCGTACCTGCTGCGCGCGGACAGTGAGATGCAGCTAGAGGGCCAAGGGGTGGTGGCGCGTTCACTCAGGCTGCTGACCGGCGCATTGCTGTCGGTGTTCGGTCGGAGCACGCCAAGTCTCGTCACGACCACCGCGACTATCGGTATTCGCGGAACAGGTGTTTACCTGGAATCAGAGCCGGATCGCTCGTACGTATGCACCTGCTACGGCAGCACGCAGATCACGTCTTCGACCGATCCCAATGCGACCGAGGCCATCGTTTCGGAGCATCACGATGCGCCGAGATACATTCTGGCGCGCGGCGCATCGAATTTGATTCAGCCTGCCCCAGTCAAGAATCATGGCGATGATGAATTGATCCTGCTCGAGGCACTCGTCGGACGCGAGCCGCCATTCGCCATTTTCGGCGAGGGATACGGCACACCGGGGCAGCGGGGTTACGATTGACCGGGCGGCGGATCTCACCGCCCGCGTAGGAGCGGGATTCATCACGCGAACCTTGCAGGGCATTCAATGCCGTGCCCACCGCATTCGCGGACTGAAGTCCGCTCCTACGCGGGGCAGCGACGAGCCGGGATCACGCCCGCTTCGCGGTGGTCAGCTCGATGAGCGCCTCGAGAACCTCGTCGGGGCGCTCCGCCATCAGCATGTGGCCGCAGCCGGGGATAACCACCTTGCGCGCTCCCGGGATCACTGCTGCCAGCTTCAGGGCGCGTTTGAGCGGCGACATCATGTCGAGCTCGCCGAGGATCATCACGGTGGGACATTGCACGCGGGCGCCCGACTCGAGACCGTGCTGATAGGCGTTGCACGCGCAGAGATCATCATGTAACACGCCCGGTGCCGCGCGTTCCAGCAGACGCACGGCGCCGCCCATCATCCACATGCCCGGTGCACGATGTCCGCCGATGTGGCCCAGGGTGTGACCCCAGATGTTGACCATGTCGAACGCGGTGTGCTCGTTGGCCTTGGCGGCCGACAGCAGGGTATCGGCGACCGGCATGGGCACGGCGGTTCCTATGAGACCGAGCCTGGACACGCGTTCGGGGTATCTGGCAGCGGCTTCCAGTGCCACGAGAGAGCCCATGCTGTGCCCGCACAGCACGGCCTCGTCGAGCGCCAGCGCGTCGAGGAATCGCGCTACCCAGTCCGCGTAAGCCGAAATTTCCGCGCATGACTTTCCTTTCGAACGACCGTGGCCGGGGAGATCGACGGCCAGCGCGTTGAACCCGTGGTGTGCAAAATACCGGCTCTGCAGCACCCAGACGCTGTGATCCAGTCCGCCGCCGTGCACGAAAACCACGGATGGCAGCGCGGCGTCGAACTCCCGTGCACCGGTATAGACATAGGTGGTTTCGCCATCGACTCGAGTAAGCATAGAGAGCACCCTTCCCGGCGTTCAGGCGGACACGGCGGGCTTCGCCGTCACGCGTTGCGAGAGGTGGATGGCACGGCTGAGATCCTCGATGAGGTCGTCAGGCTCTTCGAGACCGATGGATAGCCGGATGGTGCCCTCGGATATTCCTGCCGCGCGCAGTGCCGCATCGTCCATCCGGTGGTGCGTGGTGCTGGCTGGATGTATCACCAGTGACTTGGCGTCGCCCACGTTGGCCAGGTGCGAGAATACCCGCAGACTCTCGATGAAGGCGCGTCCGGCGGGGCGCCCGCCCTCGAGCACGAAGCTGAACACGGCCCCGCAGCCGCGCGGCAGGAGTCGCTTCGCAAGCGCATGGTCGGGATGCGATGCAAGCTCGGGATAGCCGACCGACTCCACGTGCTCGTGGTTGTCCAGGTAGGCGACGATCCGGCGTGTGTTCTCGACGTGCTTGTGCATGCGCAGAGACAGGGTTTCGATGCCCTGCAGGATATGAAATGCCGTCATCGGACTCATGCAGGCGCCGAAATCCCGAAGCCCTTCCTTGCGGGCACGCTGCAGAAAAGCGGCCGGGCCGTACTCTTCGTCGAAGTCCATGCCGTGAAACCCGTCGTAGGTCTCGGTCAGCGTCGGAAACTTGCCGGAAGCCTCCCAGTCGAAACGTCCTCCGTCGACGACCACCCCGCCGATGGCCACACCGTGACCCCCAAGGAACTTGGTGGCGGAGTGGAACAGCAGATCCGCCCCCATGTCGAATGGCCGGCACAGGTACGGCGTCGTGAAGGTGTTGTCGATGAGCAGCGGCAGCGCGGCTTCGTGCGCTACCTCGGCCAGCGCCGGAATATCGAGCACTTCCAGGGCGGGGTTGCCGAGGGTCTCGCCGAAAACGAGGCGTGTCTCGGGGCGAATGGCGCTGCGAAACGCCGCCGGGTCGCGCGCGTCGACAAAAGTCGTGTCGATTCCGAACCGCGGCAATGTGTAGGTGAGCAGATTGTGTGAGCCCCCATAGAGCGAGCGCGACGCGACGATGTGCGAGCCGGCCCCCATCAGGGTGGCGATGGACAGATGCATGGCGGCCTGCCCGCTGGCCGTGGCAATGGCCCCTACCCCGCCCTCGAGCGCCGCGACGCGCTCCTCGAGCACAGCGTTGGTCGGGTTGGAAATGCGCGAGTACACGTGCCCGGCGCGTTCGGCGTTGAACAGCGCTGCGGCGTGGTCGGTGCTGCGAAAGACGAAGGACGTCGTCTGGTAGATCGGCGTTGCCCGCGCACCGGTCAACGGGTCCGGTTGCTGGCCCGCGTGCAGGCTCAGCGTATCGAAATGCAGGTATTTGGGTGCGGCCATGGTCGTTGCTCCCGGTCGGCGTCGCGGTACCATACACAGCGCATGACCTACCGTCCAACCGGAAGCCGGGACATGCGCTACAGTGCCGCAATGTTGGCAATCTCCGCGCTGAACCTCACCGCGGCAATCTTAGGATGGGTTGCCCGTTACGGCGCGCATAATCACAGGTCGTCTTTCAGATCGCGGAAAGTCTGCCTGCGCTCATCGAGTTGCCCTGCCGTCGTCTGCACCCGATCGAGTAGCTCGTTCAGCCCCCCCGGGGAGTAAACCGACAATGGACTCTCATCGAGGTGTTGCTGCTTTGCAGTCGGCGGAGTCGATTGTCTAGAGTTTCCGCCCGCTATCGAATCCGCGCCCTGCTCCGGTCCGGCCGGTCTTCGACTCAGGTAAGGTATGGCCTCGTAGCGAGACCGGTCCGCGGGTGGACTCGACTCGATATGCAGTGTGCCGCCCGCATCTCGCCAGCGATACAAGGTGCCGCGCAAAGGCGGTGTCGAGGCCTTCGTGCTCTCCGGCGCAGCGTGCCCCTCAGGTCGTGCACTGCGCCCCGAATGGCGGCTCATCATGCGCTCGATGGCAGGAATGGCGACTGCCACTGCCGCAATCAGCAGAAACAGGCCATACACGCGTTTCATGTTCCGCCCGCGAGAGCGCTCACACGATTGGCTGAACGGCCTTCACACGCGGGGTGCCCGAATCGTCCATCACACCCGGCCCGGTGATTCATCGGTTTCTCGCGCACCGGCCACGGATGGCTGTCAGTACACTAGTCAGCCCCAGTCGCACTGCCGGCGGGCCCCGCCTGCTCCAAAAACCCGACCGCCTGGTCGATCTGATTGCGGGCGAGACTCAGGGCCGCGAGATTTCTGCGGGCCGTGGCGAGCGCTTCCGTGTCGGGGTCGGGGGTGTCCTCGATCACGGCCAGAGCATGGCTGTACAAAGACTGGGCCTCGTCCAGGCGTGCCTCGAGCACCAGCACGGCGCCCAAATCCGTCTCTTCCCGGGCCACCGCCAGACTTTCACTACCCTGTGCGGCCCTGTCGATGGCGAGCGCGCGCCGCAATTGCTGCTCGGCAGCCGGGTAGCGATCCTGCGCGCGATCGAGCCTGGCAATATCGAGCAATAACGGCGTCAGCAAGGCATCATCCGTCCCGTAGGCGCCCTCCATGATGGCCAGCGCCTTGTTGAATTCCTCTCGTGCCCCCGTGAAATCACGCCGCGCCGCCAGATGCAGGCCCAGCGCGCGCCGGCCCTGCCCCGTACGTGGATGCTCCCGGCCCAGCACCTGGTTCAACATGTTCACGGTGTCGCGCTGCGCGGCGATAGCATCGTCCAGGCGGCCGTCGGCGGCATCCAGCCAGGCCATGTCCTCGCGTACGAAGGCGAGCTCAGGCGAATCGCCCCAGCGTTCGATCAGGGTTCTGGCACGCGCGAGAATCTCGCCTGCTGCCGCAGGATCACCGCGCAGCACGCTCAATCGGGCCGCCAGGCGCAGGCCGGGGACGAGCGCGGGATGCGACGCGCCGTAAAGCGAGACCGCCATCCGCGAGGCGCTGTCGAGCAGAGAGGTCGCCTCGTCCAGATCTCCCCGGGCAATGAACACTCGCGCGAGGCCGTGCAGGGGCCCCATCAACGCCGGATGCAATTCACCCCCTAGCACGGACTCCAAAGCGTTGCGGGCCTGTTCGTACGCGTCTTCGGCCTCGTCCAGACGGGTTTGCGCGAGGTACAGGTGTCCCAGATCCTCGTAACAGGCTGCCTGCTCCCGGTAGGCGGCCGCGCCCGAGTCGCGCAGAATATCGAGTGCCTCGCCGAGCGCGCCGAGCGCGGCGGGGAACTGGCGCGCCGCACCGAGCATGTTGCCCTTGATGCGCAGCAACCGCGCCATCGTGGCGTGGCGCGGGCCGAGGTGCTCCCTGACAACGGGCTCGGCTTCGGTGATCAACTTGTCCGCTCCCTGCAAGTCACCGCGCTTGACGAGCAGGGATGCAAGGCGCAGCTTCAGGCCCGCCACCTCGGGGTGCCCGTCGCCTTTCGCCTTCGTGGCGCCCCTGAGCGCGCGTTGCAGCAGGGACAGGGCCTCGGCGTACTGGCCGCGCGCGATCAGCAGATCGGCGCGCTCGACCTCGCCCAGCGAGCCACTGATACCCGCCTCTGTACGCGATCGCGCGCGCAGGTCGTCGAGTCGGCTGCGGTCCGCCACGACCCGTGCATGACCCGGATCGAAATGCGTCTTGTCGATCTGCAGCGCGCGCTCGTAATCCTTCTCTGCGGGCTCGTAGCGAGCCATATCGGTGTACAACCTGCCGCGCTCGCCGAACGCCACGGCCAATTGCGGATGATTGCCGCCCAATGACTGCTCGAGAGTGGAGATCACCTCCCCCAGCAGATCCTCGGCATCTCCGAATCGCCCCTGCATCCTGTACAGGGCGGCGAGCAGCAGATCGCTCGGCGCGGTAGCGGGGTGATTTTCGGCAGACGCGACTTGCGCAACGGCCGTCGCGCGTTCCAGGTGCGATTGCGCAGCATCGAACCGACCCAGGGTCATTTCTGCACCCGCCAATTCGACGAGCGGCGCATACAGACCGGCGTTGTCATCCTCCACGTGTTTCCCGAGGCTCTCCACAACGTGTTCCGACTGCGACAGCCACGCGCGATAGCGCCCTTCGGCGTACGCGAGACGGGCTCGTTGCATACCCACCGAGGCAGCGGCCAGCGCGGCTTCCGGGTGTCGCGCGAGGATCGCGTCGGCACTGTCCAGCACCGCGCGCGCCTTGTCCGCGTCACTCTTTCGCCATCGCGCCAGATGGAAACGCGCCATTTCGACGAGCACCGGAAGCAGGTGCTCGCTGTCTTTACCGAACGCATTTTCCTGAATGCGCCGTGCGTCCTTGAGCGGTTTCTCGGCCTCGCGGTAGCGCCCGGCCGCGAGTTGCAGGCGCGCCAGGCCGAGCTTTGCCGCTGCCACGTCCGGATGGGTTCGGGTGACCTTGTCCTTCTCGTAGATCTCGATGGCACGCTGGTAGGCTGCCTCGGCGTCCGCGAACGCCGCCTTCGCCGTGTGCAAGTCGCCCAACGCGATCTGCACCGGCGCTTCCATGAAGCTGTCCTCTATGCCGCTTGTCTTGATCCGCGCCAACGCATCCTCGTACGCGGTCTGCGCGCCCGCGAGGTCGCCGCGTGCGCGGCGTATGGTCCCGATCTCGACGAGTGCCCGTATGCGGTATGGGTGCGCCGCCGAGAGCTGCTCCTCGGGCATTTGCAGCAGGCGTGTCAAACGATGCTCGGCCTCCGCCGGGTCACGAGCCGACGAGCGCACGGCAGCGCCGGTCAAGAGCAGGCCGGCCACACGCGGATCACTGGACTCGGCGCCAAACACCGCGTCCATCATGTCCATGGCCTCGGTCTCGAGCCGCAATGCCTCCGCGGGCGCGTTGCGTGTGGCGGCGAGCGCAGCGGCGTGCATCAGATCGCCGGCAGCACCGGGATAGTGATCGCCCATGACGCGCGCCGCAAGCTGCATGGCTGCAGCCAGATGCCGTGCAGCCCCCTCGTCATCACCTCGTAGAGCCGCCAGAGCGGCCTGCAAGCGCAACAGGGGCACACGGTACGGGTGCGAGTCGGGCAACCGCTTCAGCGCCTTGCCGGCGCGCGCGAGCGACTGCGCGGCACCCTTCCAATCGCCACGCGCCATCTGCACGGATGCCATCTGCTCCAGTCGGTGCACGGTCTCGGGGTGGCTGGCGCCGAGCGCGCTGCGCGTCATGTCTCCCGCCTTCTTGATCTGCAGCATCGCCTCCGCGTAGCGTCCCTGGGCGCCGAGCGCCATGGCCAGATTGGCACGATAGTCGGCGAGCCGCGGATCGGAGCTCTTGTAGCCGTCCTCGGCGGCCTTGAACGCCTGCTCGAAGGCTTCCCGCGCATCGCCAGGGCGCCCTTGCGCCATCCACATCCGGCCACGAATGCGCAGCAGCGCGGCGAGCGTGGCGCGCGCGCGCGCGTCATGGCTCCCGGCCACGAGGTCGAATGCCCGCTCCAGCCGGGTGCCGGCCGCGTCGTAAGCTGCAAGGTCGACCTCGAGATCGGCAGCCGCCCCGATCACTGCCGCAAGCGCCACACCCTGCGCGTCCCCGTCACCCGGCTCGACCAACGCTTCGAGCAGTTGTCTCGCGTCCTCCTCGCGGCCCTCGTGCACCCGCAGTGCCGCCAGAGACACAAGGGTCCTCGCGTGCTCGATGGAACCGGCCCCGAACACGTCCCTGGCGATGCGCTCGGCCCCATCGAGCACTTTCTCCGCGGCCGCGAAACGGCCATCGGACAGGTACAACATGCCCAGGGTGTCGCTCGCGGGCAGCAGCGCAGCCCCCCTGTCGCCGAATACCGCGCCCAAGCCGTCGAGAGCGCGGACGAGTCGATCTTCAGCATCCGCGTAGCGTGCAAGCGCCACGTAGCTCGCACCCAGATTGTTGAGAGTTCCCGCAAGGCGCCAGTCCGGCGCGGTGAATCCGTCCGCCTCGCGGGCGGCTTGCTCGAAGCGTTTGGCGGCGCCGGCATAGTCTGCTTGCGCAAAGCGCGCATTGCCGGCGAGCAGCGCTTGTTGCCACGAATTATCGTCCGCACCAATCGCGGGACCGGCACAGCCAATGGAGATGACGAGCAGGATAATGGAGTGGATTTTCATCATGCGCTTGAGCGGGTGCTTGCGTTGACTTTGCGCTACCTGGGAAACCATTTCAAGCGAACCGGGGGCTTCGCGATACGCCTGCCGGTATGGGGCTGCGTCCGCGGGGCTTGGCGACACGCGCTGCCAAAGCACGTCTGCGTCCGCGGCTTCGAGGGGTCAAAGCTCGCCGAGCCGTGAGGGAAAAGAGGGAAAAGGGGACATGCTTATTTTTTGCACACGACACGCGTTACCGTCTACGG
>CAZSDY010000177.1:0-7753 GCA_964605765.1 uncultured Ectothiorhodospiraceae bacterium
GTGGCGCCGCACCGGCCCCCGCTGTGCCCGCAGGCGTCCCGCGCCGGGCCCCGCCCCCCCGATATGGTGGCGCGAAGCGGCGCGCGTCGCACCTGCGGCCGTACGCCGTCACGGACGCCGCCCGCCAGGCCCGGCCGCTGGCCCCTGCCGGCGCGTCCCTCGCTCACCGCACCGCGGCTGAGGTATGCGATTGATGCGAGCATCTACCATGGCTCATGGAGCCGTAGGGTTCCCGACCGGAACTCCCCTTTGCGTGCTCTGCGTCCTGGCGAGAGTGCCTCGTCACCGGGATGATGATTGTTCCCGCAACGCAGCAAGGCAGGCGTTGCCCACGGCGAATCAGGTTCTGCGCCAATCACTGAAGGCCATGACGAGGCCAAGGCCGATGAACACGCCGCCGCTGAGGTAACGCTGCCAGTTCAGGATTCGGGGGCCACGGCGCAAGCACCGCGACAGGGAGCCGGCCAGCACTGCCCACAGTCCGTCGCTCAAGATCCCCATGGCGACGAAGATGAGGCCCAGGAAGAACATCTGCACGGCGACGGGACCGCGCGCCGGGGAAACGAACTGGGGCAGAAAAGCGAGGAAGAACAGCGCCGTCTTGGGGTTGAAGACGTTGACGATGACGCCGTCATGAAACACCCTCCCGAGTCGCTTCGGCGCCACGGCAATGCGCGTGGGCCCAGCGTCCTTGGCGCGCAGCCGGCGCACCCCCAGGTAGATGAGGTAGGCGGCGCCGGTGATCTTGAGAGCACCGAATGCGAAGGCCGAGGCGGCGAGCAGGGCGGAGACGCCGAGTGCCGCCGCCGCGACATGAAACAAGGTGCCGAGAGCTACCCCCAGTGTGGAGACGATGCCGGCGAGGCGGCCCTGATCCACGCTTCGCGCGACGATGTAGAGCACGGCCGGCCCCGGCGCGACGAGCAGCAGCAAGGCGGCGCCGAGGAACAGGGCAAGATCCGGTGTTTCCGGCATCAGATGTCTCCACTCGGGGATCGACGCAAGAGGGCGGCAATGATCGGCAAAGCCTCCTCGAGCGAGCCCAGCACGTGACAGGCGTGCGAGCGCGCCTCGGGCGACGGCGACCTCAGATCGGGTACCAGCAGCGCCGTCATGCCCGCCGCGACGGCGGCCCTCAGTCCCGCCTCGGAGTCTTCCAGGGCAATGCAGCGCGGCGCCGGGGTGGCGAGAGCTGCCGCCGCCCGCAGATAGATATCCGGTGCGGGTTTCCCGTTCGAGACCTCGTCGCCGGCGACGATGATGTCGAAGCACTCGGCAAGCCCCGCCATCTGCAGGCTGGCGAGGGCCTGTGCCCGGCCGCTCGAGGTGGCAATGGCACTCGGCACGCCCGCCTCGTCGAGGTAGCGCTTCAACGCCGCGAATCCGGGCTTGACGGCAATGCCCGAAGCCACGCCGGCGGAGTGCCAACGGGCTTGCCAAAGACCCGTGAAGTGCCGCACCGGGAAATCGCTGCCGAAGAGCTGTCGCAGGTACGCCATGGAGTCGGCATCGTTGCGCCCGATCAGCGGGGCGTAGAGCGAGTCGGTGAGCGCATGGCCGAGCTCGGCCGCGGCATGCTGCCAGGCGTGCTTGTAGAGCGGCTCGGTGTCGAGGATCAGCCCGTCCATGTCAAAGACGACCGCCGAAAAAAAGGAAAAAAAGGGGTCAGACCCCTTAGAATTCACTTTAAGGGGTCTGACCCCTTTGTTGCTCTTGCGGGCGGGCGTTCGGGTCAAGATCGCTCCTGCCCGCGCGCGCGCCTATCCGCCCTTCAGTGGCGGCATGATCGAGAGCGTGTCGCGCGCGGCAAGGCGCCGGGCCGGGCGCTCGCTGGGCGGGACGATCGCCCCGTTCACGGTCACCAGGTAGTTCGCGTCCTCGGGCATGCCGAGCTGGGCGATGACATCGAGCGGCGAGGCGCCGTCGGCAACCTCGAGCAGTGCCTCGTTGCGCGCACTGCCGGTGGGCAGGTACTTGCCCAGCAGGCCGGCTGTCTTCAGCGTGATGCGCATGGAACTTCCCGAAAGCAGACTGAGCCCGGGCGCGTCAAGCGGCGCTCTGCGTGCACGCCAGGTAGGCGTCCATGACCTTGTTGGGATCCTTCATGAGCGTGTCCTTCCATGGGCCGAGCCGGACGCGGGTCTGCACCAGGCCGCGGACCACGCCGACGTGCTGGGTGAGTCCCAGCGCCAATGCGCCGACCACCACATCGCCGTCGAAGTCGAGGCGCAGGTAACGGAACGCATCGGTGTCGACGGCGCGCGCCGTATCGCCGCCCTCGGTGCCCATCCACAAGCCGAAGGAGCTCGACACCAGCCCCAGCGTGTTGAGAACGTTCATCGCAAGGCTGCCCTTGAAGTGAGTATGGGCCCCGGCCATGTTGCGCGCGGCGATGCGCGCGTGCTCGCTTGCCGTTGGCTGGATGGCGTGCACGGCCCGCTCACCGGTGGAAAAGTCGGGTCCCTGCGCGACATCGCCCGCCGCGTAGATGTCCTCGACACTGGTCTCGAGGTGATGGTCGACGAGGATGCCGTCGGCGGTTTCGATGCCGCTGCCCTCCAGGAAGTCGATATTCGGCGCGACACCGGTGGCGCACACGACCAAATCGGCCTCGATGGGCTCGGCGCCCTCCAGGGAAAGCCTGAGCGCGTCGCCGGCCTGCTCGATGGCGCTCGCCCGCGTGCCGGTCAACACGCGCACGCCGTGATTCCCGCACCAGCGCTCCAGCATCCCGGCACCGGTATCGTCCATCATGCGCGCCAGCATGCGATCGGCCATTTCGACCACGGTGAGCTCGACCTTGCGTGCCATCAGCGCCTCGAGCACGATGCAGCCGATGAAGCCCGCCCCCAGCAGCACCACCCTGGCCCCCGGCGTGGCGCGCGTCATGATGCGCCGTGCGTCGTCGAGCGTCCAGCAGTTCTCGATGCCCGGCAGATCCATGCCTTGTATCGGTGGCTTGAGCGTGTGCGCGCCGGTTGCTATCAGCAGCTTGTCGTAGCCGAGACTCGCACCGCTGGCGAGAGACACCGATTTTTGCGCCACCGAGATGCCGGCCAGGCGGTCCTGGCACACCTCGATGCCGAGCTTGTCGTAGTGCCCCTCGCCATGGCGCAGATGCGTGCCATCTTCCGCGACCTTGCCGGCGAGCAGGTAGGGCAGGGCCATGCGCGAGTAGGGCGCTTCGGCCTCGGCGCCGACGAGGGTGATGCCGGCTTCCCCGTCCAGGCGGCGAAGCGTCTCCGCCGCGATCACGCCCGCGGGGCCCGCGCCCGCAATGACATAGTTCATTGCCGTTCTCCTGATTGTTGCGTCCTTAGCCCTCAGGTAAGTCCCAGACGGCTCAGCGTCTGCGTGGTGGGTTCGCCGTCCGGGGTCCAGCCGCGCGCCTCGTAGTACTCGGGCAGCATCTTGTCGAGCTCGTTCACCTTGCCCTTGGCCGTGCCCGAGGGTGCCGGCACCTCGAGCAGGCGCTTGGGCAGCGTGTCGTCGGCTTTCGTGAGCCCGGCGCTCAGATTGAACTGGCGTTCGAGGTTCCATACGCGCTCGCCGGTTTCCACCAGGCGCTCGGCGGTCCACTTGCCCTCGCACGCACCGTCGATCTGCTTGGCGAGCATTTCCGGCTCCCATCCCGTGAACAAGCAGATGCCGGTCGAGTCGAGCGCGGCGGTGCGATCCTGGGACTCCTTGCACGGCACCGCCTTGCCCTTGCCCGTCTGGTCCTCCATGTCCTCCGCGAAGGTGTCGTGCTTGAGGTGGCACGCACCGCGGTTGGAAGTCGCGTAGCCGAGCCCCATGCCTTGCAGCGCGCGCGAATCGTAGCCCGCGAACTCCTGGCCCTTGACGCCCATGAACAGCTCAGGGTGACCGTACTTCTCGCACAGGCGCTTGGAACCGAGCCCGAGAATCTTCCCGAAGCCCTCGCCCTTGCCGGTTTTCTCCGCCATCGTGGTAAGCGCTTCGGCGTTGCCGAACTCGAGTGCCACGCCATCGGTGTCCGCCTGCGTGATGACGCCCATCTGGTAGAGCTCCATGGCCGCGGCCAGCGTCACCCCGAAGGAGATTGGGTCCATGCCGTGCTCGTTCATCAGGTAACCGGCGAAGGTGAGCGCATCGATGTCATCCACGCCCACGACCGGGCCAAAGGCGTAGGCCGTCTCGTACTCGAGCCCCCCGGAGGCGTGCCAGTACTCCTTGCGGTTGACGATCGTGAAGTGGTCCTTGTCGATGTGCGCGATGCGCCCGCACGCGATGGTGCAGCCGAAGCACGCCTTGTTGGCGACGAGATTGCGATGACCGCCTGGCCGCACGGCGACCATGGCCGCTGGATTGATCTTGTCGGTGCCCTCGAACTGCACCTCCTGGAAGTTGCGCGTCGGCAGGCCGCCGAATTCCTGCATCATGTCGATCATCGCGTTGGTGCCGAGCTCGGTGAGCTCCGCTGCCCCCGCGCTTTCCGCGACGAGCGCCTTGCCCTCGTTGACGGCGGCCATGAACTTGACCGGATCGTCGACCTTGACGCCCACCGTGCCATGCACGGCCACGGCCTTGAGATTCTTCGACCCCATGACCGTGCCAACCCCCGAGCGGCCCGCGGCGCGATGCAGATCGTTGATCACGCAGGCGTACATGACGCCGCTCTCACCCGCCTCGCCGATGGAGGCGACCTTGAGCAGCGGATTCTGGTGGTGTGTCTTGATCCAGGCCTCGGTGTCCCACACGCTGGTACCCCAGATCTCGCCGGCGGGCAGGATCTGCACCTCATCGTCGACGATGTGCAGGTAAACGGGCTGCTCGGCCCTGCCGTGCACGATGAGCAGGTCGTAGCCGGCGAACTTGAGCTCCGCGCCGAACTTGCCGCCCGAGTTCGAGCAGGCGATGGCGCCGGTGAGCGGTCCCTTGGTCACCACGGCGTAGCGCCCGCTGGTCGACGCCATGGTGCCGGTGAGCGGCCCGGTAGCGAAGATCAGGACATTATCCGGACCGGTGGGGTCGGCGCCCGGGTCCATGTTCTCCCACAGGTACTTGGTGGCGAGCCCGCGCTCCCCGATGAATTGCTGGGCCCACTCCATGTTGAGCGGTTCGACCGTGCTGGTACCCTTGCCAAGATCGACTCTCAATACTTTTTTCTGCCATCCCATGATGCTTGCTCCTCGAGTAGTTCAAGAGGTCGGGCGGACCTGCGTCTTCTCGGCCCACTGGCGCATGCGCTCCAATCCCGTCCAGCTCGCGTCGACGTAGACGATGGCGCCCGTGGGGCACGCCTTGGCACACTCAGGGTCGCCGCCGCACAGATCGCACTTCGCGACCTTGCCGTTGGCAGCGTTGTAATTCACGGTGCCGAACGGGCAGGCGATGGTGCACACCTTGCAGCCCACGCAGACGTTCTCGTCGACTTCCTTGGCGCCCGTCAGCGCATTGAGCGTGATTGCCTCCACCGGACAGGCGTGCATGCACCACGCCTCGTCACACTGCGTGCAGGTATAGGGGATGGCGGTTCTGCCGTGTTCGAATTCGAACACCTTTATCCGTGACCGGGCAGGGTTGAACGCCCCCTCGTGATGAAACGAGCATGCCATCTCGCACTGCAGGCAGCTCGTGCACTTTTCGGGGTCGATGAGCAATGATTTCTGCATTACGCACCTCGTTGTTGGCTGTTATGTCTTAACGCGTGGTGCACCGATTGGTCGTCCACGGTCATCCGTGCGGCATCGCCGAAGATCCCCGGCGATACAGCCGCACTCTACTCCATCTGCGCGGCGCTGGGTAGCGGCTCGCGGTCATTGCCGAGGTGCACACCGCGGGGCGGTGCGCCACGCTGCAGGGCGTGCCGGCCCGACATGCCGCGGCGCGCGGCTCAGCGCCACACGGCGTCGCCCAGCTCGGCCTTCCTCGCGTCCCACTGCGCCTTGGTCAGGACCACGATGCCATAGCGCTCGACGAGCTTGTCGAGCGCGCCGTCGCGCAGCTCCGTGAAACGCGTGAGACGTCCCGCGCCACCCCGGGCGGCAAGCCCGTGTGGCGTGGCGATGCGCGCGCTGGTCGCCGAGGCGCCGGCCGGCGACATGACCGTCAGCACCCGCGTCCAGCCGTGGTGGACGAAGCCATAGAGGCCGTAGATTTCCATCGCGCTCACAGAGCGTCGAACGGCGGCGGATCGCGGCGTGGGATGCGCGCCCGGCGGTCCGTGTCGTAGAGCTCGTTGGCGAGATTACGGTTGTACTGCCTGGCGGCGTCACGCTGCGGTTGGTAGTCCCAGGCAGGCGGCACACCGTGTTGCATGGCGGCGTAGAGGAAGAGCCTGCGCTGCTGGCTATCGATAACCTTATCGCGCAGGCGGCTGGCGTCCCAGCGCTTGGTGACGGCGCGTGCAAAACGCCGTTCGAGCGATGCATGGGTCGGCTGCCCCGCGAGATTATGAACCTCGTGCGGATCACTGGCGCAGTCGAAGAGCTGCGGTGCGTCGCCGGCGCAGCTCACGTACTTGCACGGGCCCGTCTTCAACATCAGCAGGGGTTCGCTGGTCCCTTCCGCGAGATACTCTCCCGCCACGGTGTCGTCCCATTGCGCGGCGCCCTGGCCGAGCAGCGCGAGCAGATCGTCCCCGGCAAGGGGCGCCGCCCAGTCGAAGTCCCCGCCGTCGTTACCGAGCGCGACGAACGTGGGCAGCAGATCGACGAGCGAGACATTTTGCACAATGCGTTTGCCGAGCGGTATGCCGGGGCCGTTCACGATGAGGGGCACGCGCACGGAGCGCTCGAAAAACGACATCTTGTACCACAGGCCGCGCTCTCCCAGCATGTCGCCGTGATCGGCGGTCGCGATCACCACGGTGCGATCGTCGAGGCCGGTCACGCTGAGCGCCTCGAGCAGCCGTCCCACCTGCTCGTCGACGTAAGAGATCATGGCGTAGTAGGCGTGGCGCGCGTTACGTACCTGCGCCTCTTCGACGCGGTAGTGCGCCATTTGGCAGGTATCGAAGAGACGCGCGCTGTGGGCGTCGCACGCGTCTCTTGCGATGGGAGGCACCACCGGCATGTCGATGTCCCCGTGCGCGTAACGGTCCCAGTACGCGCGCGGCGTCATGTAGGGGTCGTGCGGCTGGATGAACGACACGGTGAGGAACAGCGGCCGCTCGTCGGTGTCGCGCGCCGCATCGTAGAGGTAGCGTACGGCCTGATGGCTGACCTCCTCGTCGTAATCCAGATTCAGGGTACGTGCGTAGACGCCGGCCTCGACCACGCTTTGCATGTTGTGAAACCAGAACTTCGGTTCCTCGGCGTGCAGCCAGTCCGCGGTCCAGCCGAAGTCGGCCGGATACACGTCGGTGGTCACCCGTTGCTCGAAGCCGTGCAGTTGATCAGGGCCGACGAAATGCATCTTGCCTGACAGGCACGTGCGATAGCCGAGCTTGCGCAGATAGTGCGCGAAGGTGGGTATCTGTGACGAGAACTCGGAAGCGTTGTCGTAGGCGCCGATGGCCGAAGGAAGCTGTCCGGCCATCATGGAAAATCGGGAAGGCGCGCACAGCGGCGAGTTGCAGTAGGCGTTGTCGAACACCACGCCGCGCTCCGCGAGAGCGCTGAGATGCGGCGTTTGCACCAGTTCGTGGCCGTACAGGGGCAGTGCCTGCGGTGCCAGCTGATCGAACATGACGAACAGGATATTGGGGGATCTCATCGTGGCCTCGTTTGGTGTCGCCGCTGAGAGTATACGCAATTGACGATGGGCTGAGGGCGAGGGAAAAAGGGGA
>CAZSDY010000178.1:0-7731 GCA_964605765.1 uncultured Ectothiorhodospiraceae bacterium
AGCGGCTGGTCTGGCTGTCGAGCCGGCACGCCGTGTCGTAGTCGTAGTAGTGGCTCAGATCCGCACTGATGACGATGAGCGTCTCGTCAACAACCCAGAGCGCCTCGCGGAGCGGAGGAACCTCGCTCGCTGCGCGCGCTGCACACGCGCCCAGGCTGTGGGCCGCAAGAACCCGGGAAGCGCCGCGCCCGCGCGCCGAGGCGATCCGCCGGCGCATCGGCGAGCTGGCACTCGCGCTCGTCGATGCGCCGCCGGACGAGGTCGTGCTCGCACCGCCGCGCACCGTGCTCAAGACCTCGAGCGGTAAGATTCGCCGCACGGCCATGCGCGAGCGCTACGAGCAGGGCAGTCTGGGCTCCCCTCGCGGGGGGCCCGGTGTACAGATGCTGCGCCTTGCCGCTGCGGCCCTGCTCGGCGTCTCGCGCCGAGCGCGCCGCCGCGCTACGGAGTCGTTGTTTGCGCTGTGGGCATGGATGCTCGCCGCCTGCCTGGCGCCCGCCTGCTGGCTGGCAGTGGTGAGCCTGCCGCGCGCCCCCTGGCGCTGGTCGGCCGTACGCGCGGCGGTACGCTGCTTGTTTGCCCTGTCGGCGACACGCGTCGCGCTCTCGGGACTTCAGAATCTGCCGCGCGGCACACCCTACGTGCTGGTGTGCAATCACCAGAGCTATCTGGACGGCCCGCTGCTCGCAGCCAGCATCCCGCAGCCGCTGGGATATGTGGTCAAGGGAGAGCTGAAGAGGAACCGCCTGCTCGCACCGGCGCTTCGCCGCCTGGGCGTGGAGTTCGTCGAACGCTTCGACGCCCGGAGAAGCGTCGACGACGCACGGCGCATCTCGTGCGTCCTGCAATCGGGGAAAGCCATCGGATTCTTTCCCGAAGGCACGTTACGGCGCATGCCCGGACTGCTGCCCTTTCACATGGGCGCCTTCCTGAGCGCCGCCGAGGCCCGGGTGCCGGTCGTGCCGGTCACCATACGCGGCACGCGTTCCATCCTGCGCGACGAGAGCTGGTACCCGCGCCGTGGTGCGGTGCAGCTCATCGTGAGCGAGCCGATTGCCGCCTTGGACCCCGACGCGCCGGCGTGGGAACGCGCGCTTGGCCTGCGCGACGCGGCGCGCGCGGAGATTCTGAGGCGCTGCGCAGAGCCCGATCTCGCCGCGCACCACACGGAGATGCCTGCGCCCGCAACAAAACACCCGAATGCGAAGGCGCCGTGAGAAGCCGCGCATTCGACGAAGTAGTGAGCTTGTACATCAGCACCACGCCGACGATCGCGATCACCCAAGCTTCTTCGTCGTTCGCTTCGAGACCGCCGGGATCATTCAGTTGCAGCCGAAGTTGACCTCGGATAAGTTCTGCCGGGGACGGTGGCCTCTGGGAGACGGCTGATATGTGCGGTATAGCGGGGATCATGTTCAAGGGCGGCTCGGGCGGTGCCGAGACCGGCAAGGCACTCGTCGACATGCTCGATGGCTGCCAGCACCGCGGGCCGGACTCGACCGGTTTCGCGCTGTATGGCGAACCCCACGACGGCGAGCTCAGGCTGCGCTTCTTCGTGGGTGGCGACGGCGACGCGTCGGCGACCCGGACCCGCATTCGCGAGGTGCTCGCGGCGCACGACGCCGAGGTGCTGGACGAGGCCGTCATCGCCAGAACCTACCGGGCGACGGTGAGGTTCAACGGTGATCTGCAGCCATTCGCCTACGCATTGGAGCACGCGGCCAAGGTGATCTCCATCGGCACGAGCCTCGACATCATCAAGGACGTGGGCGGCGCGCACGAAGTCGATGACACCTACGCCGTGCATGCCTTCAAGGGGACCCACGGCCTCGGCCACGTGCGCCTCGCGACGGAATCGGACGTCAAGCCGGAGGCCGCCCATCCGTTCTGGGCCACGGGCTTCGCCGATGTCGCCATCGTGCACAACGGGCAGATCACGAACTACTGGAAGATGCGCCGGCGCCTCGAGCAGCGCGGTTTCGAGTTCCGTACGGAAAACGACAGCGAGCTCATTGCCGTTTATCTCGCCGACAAGCTCGCCAAGGACATACCGCTTCGCGAGGCGCTCGGCACCTCCATCGACGATCTCGACGGCACCTTCTCCTTCCTGGTCTCGACCCGCGACGAGATCGGCTACGCCAAGGACCGCCTCGCGGTCAAGCCCATGGTCATGGTCGAGACCGACGAGCTGATAGCCGTCGCCTCCGAGGAGGTGTCCTTGAACCGCCTGTTCCCGGGCACGGCGCTCGACACGCGGGAACCACCGCCAGGGACTTTCAACACGTGGTCACGATCGATCTAGCCACGACGAGCGTGCGCGAGGCGAACGCGCACATTCGCCGCTGCGGGGACGAGCGCGAGGACGTCGAGCTCATCAATCCCGATGCGCGCCACCACCTGGGCGTCGGGCTCACGGGCGCCATCAAGGTGCACGTGCGCGGCTCGGCCGGCTACTTCTGCGCGGGCCTCACAGACGGCGCGGACTTCGAGGTCGACCACAACGTCGGCTGGGGACTCGCCGACAACATGTACAGCGGCTCGGTGCGGGTCGGCGGCAACGCGGGCGCCATCGCGGGGGTGGCCATCCGCGGCGCGGAGGTCGTGGTGCGCGGCAACATCGGGTCGCGCTCCGGCCAGGTCATGAAGGCGGGTACCCTGTGCTCGGCGGGCAACGCGAACTTCATGGCCGGCTACATGATGTATGGCGGGCGCATCATCATTCTGGGCAATTCCGGCGAGCACGTGGGCGAGGACATGGCCGGTGGAGAGATCTTCGTCGGCGGGCGCATCGAGAGCCTCGGCTCCGACGCCACGCTCACCGATATTGCCGCCGCGGAACTCGACGAGGTCATGGCGTTCCTGGAACGTTACGGGCTCACCTTCAAGGGCAGCTTCAAGAAGGTCGTGAACGCCGGCAAGAAGCTACGTTACGCGACCGCCGAGCGCCAGATGCGCAGCCTGCCCTTCTTCGGCTTCTCGGGCAAATCGGACTACTGGAACGCCAAGGTCCAGGAGGACGTCCACATCAAGTCGCAGACCGGACGTTACCGGATTCGCGGCTATGGCGGGGCGCGCGCGCTCCCGCACCTCTCGGACCTCGCGTTTCGCACGGAAATCGAGCCGGCCGAAGTGCCCGCCGACGTCGTCTCCAGGGTCGGGTTGCGCACGGCCATCGGCGGGCTGAACGGCGCCACGCCGCTCTCGCTCAGCATGCCGGTGATGATCGCGCCGATGAGCTACGGTGCGCTCAGCCGCTCGACCAAGCAGGCCGTCGGCATGGCTTCCAGCCTCTCCGGCATCGCCGAGAACACCGGCGAGGGGGGCATGAGCGACGCGCAGCGCGACGCGGCCGAGCAGCTCATCTTCCAGTGCCTCGGCGGGCGCCTGGGGTGGAACATCCACGACATGAAACGCGCCAACGGCCTGGAGATCTACATCTCGCAGGGCGCGAAGCCCGGCTTTGGCGGGCAGTTGATGGCCAAGAAGGTGACGCAGGAGCTTGCCGCGATACGCGGCATTCCCGCAGGCATCGATCTGCGCTCGCCCTCGCGCCATCCGGACATCCTCGGCGCCGACGATCTGGTCATCAAGGTCGAGGAGTTCCGCGAGGCGACCGGCTACGAGTTGCCCGTCAGCGTGAAGCTCGGCGCGGGACGCGTGCGCGACGACATCAAGATCGCGGTCAAGGACGGCTTCGATTTCGTCGAGCTCGACGGCATGCAGGGCTCGACCGGGGCGGGCGGGGCCGAGGTGATGGAGTACGTCGGCATCCCCACCATCGCCGGCATCGTGGAGGCTGTCGAGGCCCTCGAGGAGATCGGCCGGCGCGGGGACATCGAGATCGTGCTGATGGGGGGATTGCGCGACGGCGTCGACGCGGTGAAGGCCCTGTGCCTCGGGGCCGACGCCGCGGCGTTCGGCACGTCGGTCATCATCGCCGGCGGCTGCATCGCCTGCATGCAATGCCACGTGGGCCAGTGCGTGACCGGCATCGCGACCCAGGACCCCGCCCACGAGGGACGCTACCGGCCCGGCGTCGAGGCGCATAACATCCACCGTTTCCTGGAGAGCGTGCGCTGGCAGATTGCCGCCATCGCGCACGCGCTGGGCCATGCACACACCCGCGAGCTCGGGCGTGAGGACCTGGTGGCGCTCACCCGTGACGCGGCCGCCATCACGGGGCTCCCCTATGAGCCGCACCGCCGCCGGCCGGGCCGCTTCCCGCGCATCGAGGTGGCCTGATGAGCGTCTACGATCTGAACCGCATACTCGCGCCCGATGCGCCGCCCGGGTGCGCCGACGACACGCACGACGCGCATTACGTGCCGGCGCCCTGCCAGGTGGCCTGCCCGGTCGGCACCGACGCGCCGTCCTACATCGCCTATATCTGGGAAGGCAGGCTCGACAAGGCTTTCGAGGCGATCACCGCCACGAATCCGTTCAGCTCCATCTGCGGGCGCGTGTGCGACGCCCCCTGCGAGCCCGCGTGCCGGCGCACGGCAAGCGACGGGCCCATCCTGATCCGCAACCTCAAGCGCTACGTGATGGACAGCGTCGGCCACCGGTACGACCTGCCGCCGGTCGAGGTGAGCCGGGAACACAGCGTCGGCATCGTGGGCGCGGGGCCCGCGGGACTGGTCGCCGCGCACGATCTGGCGGTCGCCGGCTACGCGGTCGACGTCTACGAGATGTCCGACCGCGCGGGTGGCATGATGGTGTGGGGCATCCCCGCCTTCCGGCTCCCGCCGGGCATCATCCAGGAGGATCTCGACCGGCTCTCGCGGCGCTGTCCCGGCATCACCCTGCACTTCGAGTGCGCGCTCGGCACCGACGTCAGCCTCGCCGAGCTCAAAGAACGCCACGACGCGGTGTTGCTCACCATCGGTGCGTGGTGGGGCAAATCCATGCGCATCCCGGGCGAGCAGGACCCGCGCGTGGTCGACGGTGTCGGGTTCCTGCGCCGTGTCAATGCCGGCGAGCGCCCCGAGCTGCCCGAGACCGTGGTGGTCATCGGCGGCGGTGACGTCGCCATGGATGCCTGCCGCGTGGCCAGACGCCTGCCCGGCTGCCGTCACGTCAAGGTGGTTTATCGGCGCGGCCCGGACGAGATCCCGGCGCGGCGCATCGAGCTCGAGGGGGCGGTCAAGGAAGGCATCGAGTTCGTCTATCACACCCAACAGACGGGTGTGCACGCCGAAGGCAACGCGCTCAGTCTCCAGTGCGTGCGCACCGAGCCGGGCGAGCCCGACGCGGACGGGCGCGCGCGCGCCGTGGCGGTACCGGGCTCCGAGCACGCCATCGCCTGTGGCCTGGTCATCGCCGCCGTGGGCCAGCGTGCGGCCAACGCCGAGCTGGAAGGCCTCGGCATGTTGCACGGCGAGCGGGTCGAGGCGGACTTCGATGACATGCTGACCGGCGATCGACAGGTGTTCGCCGCAGGCGACGGGGCGTTCGGCGGATCGACCATCGTCATGGCGATGAGTCACGGCCAGCGCGCCGCCTATTACATCCGCGCCCGGCTCGAGGGCCGCGAGCAGCCGTTGCCGTACCGCACGCCGCATCGCACACGCCGCGTGCCGGTCGCGCAGGACCTGATGTGGGAGCGTTACGCGCCACACGAGCCCGCGTTCCTGGGCGTCGGTGACAATCCCGTGGCGTTCCCGGAGATCGAGCGCACCTATGATGCGGAGACGGCGCGCCGCGAGGCGGCGCGCTGCTACCGCTGTGACGCTGAGACCGGATCGGCCGATTATGCCGTGCACCACCGCGAGGACGTATTCTCCATGGCGCGCACGGTGCCGCGCGACACGGCCAAGCTGCGCGCGATGCTCGCGCGGCGCCTGACTTCGCGCGATGATCCCTTCCCCGAAGACAGGCCGGGGACGCTGGACGACATGGTGTTCCTGCCGGCAAACCTGTCGCGGCTGGTCATCGACCCCTATCGTGAGGCATGCCGGGTAGGCACATGGCTTGCCGGGCGGCTCGAGTTGCCGCACCCGTTTCTCGCCACCGGCTTCGACGAGGCCCCCGAGGAGGTCGCGGGCGCCGTCGTTGCGGGCCTGCTCGCGAGCCGCTGCCACTATGTCGGCAGGCGTCGCCTGGACCCTGCGTTGCCCTGGTTTCAGGTCATCGACACCGCAACAGGCACGCCCCGGCCCGATGCTGAGGCGCTGCTCGTCGCAGGCGCCGATCCGATTCGTGCGCCCACCGTGGATCGCGCCCGCGACGGGCAGCTGCTGGGATTCGTGGTGCACGACGTGCAGCACGTGCCGGCGGCGCTTGCCCGCGCGCTCGAGCAAGGCCACGACCTCATCGTGCTCGATGCGTGCGGCGAGCTCGGCGCGCTCGGGGCCGAGCTGAGGGCGCCCCCGACGCTGTCACTGCTGCGCGACACCATCGCCTGGCTGCGCGGGCACAAGCGCGAGGAAGCCATCGCCGTCGTCGTTTTCGGCGGTGTCCGCTCCGGCACCGACGCCGCCAAGCTGATCGGGCTCGGGGCCGATGCGATAGTGCTCGGCACAGCGCTGGCGCTGGCCGCTGGCGGGCGCATCTCGCATCAGGGCCAAATGGAGTACAGTGCCGGACAGTCGCATGAGGACCGGGCGAGCGGCGTGCAGAACATCGTCAAGGCAAGCGTCATGGAAGCATCCATGATGGCGCGCTGCACGGGGAAGACGAACCTGTACAATCTGGAGCCCGAGGATATCCGCTCCATCACGCTGGCGAGCGCACGAGCGGCGGGCGTGGCGCTCGTCGGCTCGCATTAGTCCCTTACGCGTGCGGTCGTGCAAAACGACAAGGGCCAGGCCCTTCAGCAAATGGTGGATATCGCGAAATGATGAGGACCCTCGCAAAGTCGCCAAGCACGCCAAGAAGATCGAACTGCCTCGTCAAGGAGTTGACACGACTGGTGATGTGTCCGTCATCGGGGTTTTCCGCGCCACCTTTGCGTGCTCCGCGTCTTTGCGAGAGCATCATCCGGCGTGTGACTTCCAACACGGTGAAGCCGCGACGCCTTGAACACTACGATGCCCTGCTTGGTTTCGGCTCGTCCGGGTTAGGACCCGGCCCGAAGTCGAAAACGGGCTTCGTGCGCAACGAACAACAAGCTCAAACCTGACGGGAGGTGTGCAATGGCTACGGACCTGGCGCGAGTCGCCAAGCAGAAAGGGATCAAGTATTTCCTCATCAGCTTCGTCGATCTGTTCGGCGTGCTGCGCGCAAAGCTGGTGCCGGCCCGTGCAATCGGGGGCATGCAGAAAGACGGCGCGGGCTTTGCGGGCTTCGCGGCATGGCTGGACATGACGCCGGCCGATTCGGACATGTTCGCAATCCCCGATCCGCAGAGCCTCATCCAGCTTCCGTGGAAACCCGAGGTCGGCTGGCTCGCGGGCGACTTGTGGATGGACGGCAAGGAGGTCGAGGCTTCGCCGCGCATCGTGCTCAAGCGCCAGATCGCGGCTGCCGCAAAACGCGGCTATCAGATGAAGACCGGTGTGGAGTGCGAATACTTCCTGGTCAACGCGGACGGCACGGCAGTCTCCGACGAGCGCGACACGCAGGCCAAGCCCTGCTACGACCAGGCCGCGCTGATGCGCCGCTACGATCTCATCAGCGAGGTCTGCGACTGCATGGTGGAGCTCGGCTGGGGCCCCTACCAGAACGACCACGAGGATGCCAACGGCCAGTTCGAGATGAACTGGGACTACGACGACTGCCTGCGCACCGCGG
>CAZSDY010000179.1:0-7625 GCA_964605765.1 uncultured Ectothiorhodospiraceae bacterium
CGGTGATGACCTGGGGTGCCTCGGCTGGCCGCTGATAACCCAGGAATCGCCCCACCCGCGCCAGCCGCAGCGCACTGGCCGCGCCCCACGCGCGCTGGAGAAGACACCCCCGTCAACACCGCGATCGTCTGCGGGCGCTTCTCGGGCAGGAAGGCAATCGCCGCGTCAATCGCCTCCAGAAAGCGCGTGGAATACATCCCCTCGCCGGCCGCCACCGCCGGGACCACCGCGTCGCTCGCACCCCCCACCACGGCGTTCACCCGCGTCATCGCATCGGTCGGCGCCTTGCCGCTCACCGCCCGGTACAACGTCGCCCCAAACGCGTAGATGTCCGTCCACGGACCCTGCTTGTCCTCGCCCTTCGACGCCCCGCCGTACTGCTCGAACGGCGCATAGCCGGGAGACACCAAGGCGGTCATCGTCCGCGTCTGCGCCCCGATCGCCTGGCGCGCCGAGCCGAAGTCAATCAGCAGCGGCGAGCCGTCCTCCCTGAGATAGATGTTCTCGGGCTTGATGTCGCGGTGAATGAACCCCGCCGCGTGGATCTTCTCCAGCCCCCCGAGCAACGGATACACGATGTCGAGAAGGTGCTGCTCGGTGTGCACGCGGCGGAACTTGAGCGCGTCGTCGAGCGTCTGCCCCTCCACATACTCCATCACCATGTAGGCGGTGTTGTTCGCCTCGAAGCCGCTATTCACCCGCACGATGTTCGGGTGCTGGAACCTCGCCAGCGTCTTCGATTCTGTGAGAAACCGGGTGAGCCCCCAGGTGAACATGTCCCGGTGCCCATCGGAAATGGGCTCCACCGTGCTCTCGTGGGTGCGCACCGCCAGATCGTTCGGCAGGAACTCCTTGATGGCGACTCTTGTATCGAGATTGGTGTCGGTCGCCAGATACGTGATGCCGAAGCCACCCTGCCCGAGAATGGATTCAATCTCGTACCAGTGCAGCTTGTAGCCGGGCGTCAGCGCGGCGTGGTGGCGTTGGCCGTTCGTCAACGGGATGAGGCCCGCGGTTCAATGTTGTGCATGGAACCATACACACATCGACCGGGCGTTCAAAGCGCCATGGTTGTCGCGCCGTCGCAACAATGGGATGCAATTCCTTGGCGACAGTATACTGAACTCGCCCGCACACCCCGCTAACGCAGGAACGAGCGTGAGGGGATCTCGAAAATGCTTCGGCGGCTTGCCTCGACGCCCATCGTCGGCATGGTACTGCCGAGCTACATTCAGACCAGCGAATAGGTGACACCAGTGAACAAGACACCCGAGGGCGATCTTCTTTTCAGCTTCGTCGTCATTGCCGACACGCACATGAACCAAAAGGAGGACTACTCATCGTCGCCTTATCCCTGCAATGTGCTCGCCAATGCGCGCACCCGGCGAGTGATCGCCGAGATCAACCGGCTCGACGCCGAGCTCGTCGTCCATCTGGGGGACATCGTCAACCCCGTCCCCGAGCTCCCCACGTATGCGCACGCGGCCGGGCATTTCAAGCGCCTGGTCGAAGACCTGGAACCACCGCTGCACGTCGTGCCCGGTAACCATGACGTGGGCGACAAGCCGGTTTCGTGGGCAGCCGGTATCGTGACCGAAGACAATCTCGCCCTTTACGAGTCGCACTTCGGCCGGCATTACTTCTCGTTCGATCATCGTGACATTCACTTCGTCATCATCAACTCATCTATCATCAATTCAGGGCTGGAGGCGGAAGGGGAGCAGCGCGAGTGGCTCGAAGCCGATCTCGCCGGCAACGCGGCGAAACGCTGCTATTTCTTCATCCACTACCCGCCGTACGTATCGAGCCCTGGTGAGCCGAGCTCGTACGACAACCTTGACGAGCCCGGCCGTGGTTGGCTGTTGGGCCTGGTCCGCAGATACGCGCCCGAAGCGCTGTTTTGCGGCCACGTCCACAACTTCTGGTACGACATCTACGCGCAGACCGAAACCTATATCCTGCCGTCCACCGCCTTCGTTCGCCACGACTACAGCGAGTTCTTTCGGGTCGGGCCCACCGACCAGCACGGGCGCAACGACGAAGCCAAGCTGGGTTACTTCATCGTGCGCGTCTACGAGCGTGGCCACGTTGCGGAGAACGTACGCACCTACGGCAAAGCCCTAGCACCGCAAGACAAGCTTCCCCCCAGCCCGATGACGGTTGCGAGCGTTCACGGCAAGGAGAAGGCGCTGTTGCGCGTGGGAGTGGACCTCAGGCATCCGTGGGCGGAGGAGGTCGACATCCCGCCATCCGGAGCGCTGGATGAGTTCGAGCGTAAGCGCGCGCGCAATGACTATCCGCTGCTTGCGTTGTGGGAGATGGGTGTACGCAGGCTGCGCGTTCCCTTGCAGGATCTGATCGACGAACGGGTGTCTGGACGAATGGCAATGCTGAAGCGCCTGGGCCACACCTTTCAGGTCTATGTGTACGGGACACCGAGCGACGCTGCGCTATCCATCCTCACGCGGCGCGCGCGATTGGTGGATCGACTCGAAGTGGTGGTCGACTGGGCCAAAGTCGATTCTGCTCTTGCTCTCGTTGAATCCATCAAGAACGCGTGCGATATCCGAGTCTATCTCTCACGAGTCAACCGCCGCGACGACGCCAAGCATCGCGGGGGGCGGTACCATCACTTGATAAGCCACGGATTCACGCTGGCCGAAGGGTCCGACTTGCTGGGTATTCGACAGGACAAGGAGGGGCTCCTGGACGGGTTCGTGTTTCGCGTGGCGCGCGAGCAGTCGCCGTGGGCGCTCGCGCAAGCCGCCGGCAAGCTATCCAAAGAGATCGGGGCGAGAGCGTGCTTGTATGTCAAGTCCTCATCCGCAAGTCCGGCGGAGACTTTCGCGGATGACGCGGAGAACGCGGCGCGAATTGCCGAAGCGGTCCTGTCGGCGGCCGCCCACACGAATGTCGAGGTGATTCTGGATACCTTCGCCGATGCCGACAGGGGCTACTTCGCGCGCACCGGCCTGGTCGACCGGCGCTATAACCCGCGCACGGCCAGCAAGGTCTTGTCGAGCTTGTGCGCGTTGCTGAATGAGGCGCCCCACTGGAGGGAAAGCGCTCGCCTGCCCGCGGGTTGCATCGCAGGCGTTGAAGGTGTGGCGGGCAACGGGATTTACTTGCTCGACGGTAAGCACACGAGCGGCTCTTTCGAGGATCCGGACAGAGCCTCCCAGAGTCGCCGCTGGGTGAACCTCGGCACTGGCCGCATCTGGGAAGATCCCAATGTCATGATTGAAACGCCGGGTTTGTACGCCGTGAGCACCGCGCCCTGGGACTAGCCGATAGGAAAATGCGGTGAAAGCAGCCGTTTGGAACGAGAGCGGCTCCCTGGAAATCGTGGGGCACGACGTACCCTAGCCACGTCCGGGTTGGGTAAGCTTGAAGGTCGCCGCTTGCGGGATCTGCGGCATACCGCGGTGCACAAGAGCACCGGATCGATCAAGATGCAGGTCCACTTCGCGCCATGACCGGCGGCGCCCCCGCCGCCATCAGCTCCTCGAAATTGGTCCACACGCGGTGCAGTAGCAGCCAGTGCCCGGTCGAACCTGAGTGGCGGAGCCGAAAAGGCCGCTTGCACACCGGCCCCGTCTCGACTGACCATGCCGGGCATCGCGAATTGCTGGAACAGGAGAGGCTGATGACCTTCAGCGGGGTTTGGGTATTTTCGTGCCCGTCAATGGAAGCAAGTCAATGAGCGCGCCGCGTGGGGAAAACGCCGGTGCGCACCACATGACGCCCGAGGCGTTTCGCCTGGCCGGTCACGCGGCGGTCGACTGGGTGGCCGATTACATGGCGCGGGTGGAAAGCTTCCCCGTGCTCGCACAGACGCCTCCGGGCGCCGTGCGTGCGCGACTCCCCGCGGGCGCGCCGCAGATCGGGGAGCCTTTCGAGGCGATGCTCGCCGACCTGGCGGATATCGTGCTGCCCGGTATCACGCACTGGCAATCACCGAGCTTCTTTGCCTATTTTCCCGCCAATGCGTCCGGCCCCGCGATTCTGGGCGATCTCATCGCCTCCGGGCTCGGTGTGCAGGGCATGCTCTGGGCGACGAGTCCTGCGTGCACCGAGGTCGAGACGCACGTGCTCGACTGGCTCGTCGACATGCTGGGCCTGCCCGCGGCGTTCAAGTCGACGGGCACGGGCGGCGGCGTCATCCAGGACACCGCATCGAGCGCGGCGCTGTGCGCCCTGCTCGCGGCACGCGAGCGGGCCACCGGCTTCGAGGCCAACGAGCGCGGTACGGGCGGCTTCGAGCTCGTCGCCTACACCTCGAGCGAGGCGCACTCGTCGATGGAGAAAGCGGTGAAGATTGCAGGGCTTGGGCGGCGCAGCCTTCGCCTCGTCGCGGTTGACGACGCCTTCGCCATGCGCCCCGAGGCGCTGTCACGGGCCATTGCCGAGGACAGGGGCGCCGGAAAGCTGCCCTTCTTCGTTGCGGCGACTGTTGGCACGACCTCGTCGACGGCCATCGATCCCGTGGTGGACATCGGCGCGATCTGCCGGCGCGAGAACCTCTGGCTGCACGTCGACGCCGCCCACGCGGGGAGCGCCGCCGTGTGCCCGGAGTTCCAACACCTGCACGACGGGCTCGACGCGGCCGACAGCTACTGCTTCAACCCGCACAAGTGGCTGCTCACGAACTTCGATTGCGACTGTTTTTTCGTGGCGGATCGCGCCGCGCTCATCAGGACATTGAGCGTGTTGCCCGAATATCTCAGGAACGAGGCGAGCGCTTCGGGCGCGGTGCTCGATTACCGGGACTGGCAGGTGCCGCTCGGGAGGCGCTTTCGCGCGCTGAAGCTGTGGTTCGTCATCCGCCATTACGGCATCGAAGGCCTGCAGCGCCACATTCGCGCGCATGTCGCGCTGGCGCGCGAGTTCGCCGGCTGGGTGCGTGCCGACCCGGACTTCGAGCTCTGCGCGCCCGCACCGCTCAACCTCGTCTGCTTCCGGCACACGGCGGGCGATGCGCTCAATCAGCGCCTCATGGATGCGCTCAATGCGTCAGGGAAGATGTACCTGACGCACACTCGCCTGGGCGGGACATTCGTGCTTCGCATGGCAATCGGCGCGACGCGCACCGAGCACCGCCACGTCGCCGCCGCGTGGGCGCTGATCCGGGAGAAGGCGGCGACGCTCCCGGGCGGTCACCCTTGATTCGCGCCGGCGGGCTATATAAACTTAGCTAAACTTAGTCATAGTATGAGACGCTTCATGCACCAGGCTAATATCCACGAGGCCAAGACCCATCTGTCGCAACTGCTTGCCGAGGTCGAAGCGGGGCAGGAAGTGGTCATCGCCCGTAACGGCAAGCCGGTGGCCCGCCTGGTTCCTTATCAGGTCCGGCACGAGCCGCGCAAGCCCGGCAGCCTCAAAGGCATGATTCGAATCGCGGATGATTTTGATGAAACCCCGCCGGAACTGATCAACGACTTCTACAACGGCGACTTGTTTCCGGGCGAATCATGAGGCTGCTTCTCGATACCCACGTGTTGCTCTGGTGGCTCGCGGATGACAATCGCCTGAACGACGAGGCGCGCGACGCTATCGGATCCGCGGACAGCGAGGTCAGCGTGAGTCTCGCCTCCGGTTGGGAGATCGCTATCAAGATTGCCATCGGCAAGCTGCAGTTTCCCATCGCGGCGCTGGCCCGGCAGTTGGACGACAACCACTTCAGGCAACTGCCCATTCGCCTGCGCCACATCACCGCAACCGCCACCCTACCCTTCCATCACCGGGATCCCTTCGACCGGATGCTGATCGCGCAAGCCCTGAGCGAGCAACTGTTGCTGGTTACCGCGGATGCGCGAATCGAGCGCTACGATGTCCCTGTCCTGCGGGCCTGAACGCTGGAGGCCACGCGCCGGCAGCCCGACACTCGGGGAGACCCCGATTTCCTGCCCACTCCGGCGAGGTCCCCGGCCCACAGTCGTCGAACAAAGGTTACAGCGGGATTGAAGTGTCACTTCAATATTCTCCTCATCCCACCTCCATGTGAACACCGCCATCGCCATCTTGGTTGTAAAAAGACGGCTCCAAGGCCCGGAACGGGCCGGGATTGACCTGTATTTCCTCATAAAGCAGTCGGTTATCGTGGTCCGACCGTGAAGACTGAAGCGCAGGCTTGTGTCCAGCCGGCAAGGCCTCCATTTTCCTGCAACGCGCGCAACCCATGTTCGGTGATTCCGCCCGGTGTTCGGAGCGCGGAAAGCATTTCCGCGGGTGAGGATTCGGGATCATTCAGCGCGGCAGCGCCAGCCCCGCGGGTCATGCCGGCGACCAGCGCCCGGGCCTGCGGCGGCGGAACGCCAGCCGATTCGGCCCAGCGGCCAACCTCGGCCATCAGCGCGAACACCCAGCCGTAGTACGCGCCGAGCACACTCGCGGCTTGGAAAGCACGTTCGTCCGCCAGCACCTGGACCGGACCGAGTTGTGCGAACAGCGCTTGCGCTCGCGCATTTCGCGGATGCATGGCCGTCGGGGATTCACCGATCGCCGCGCAAGACACCGGCATCGCGCGCACCAGGGTCGCGGGCGAGGCGACTTCACGCAGCGCGGCCAGAGTGACACCCGCAGCGACCGAGATCAGTGTGTGCGTCGGCCGCCACGGCAGGTCACGCAAGGCGCCGCCCACCTGATCGGGACGCGTAGCGACGATGACCAGCTCGCTTTCGGCCACCAGCTCAGCGTTGTTAGCGCACACCTTGGCGCCGCACTCTCGGGCCAGGGCCCGGGCTTTGTCCGCGTTGCGTGGAGAGAACGACAGCGGTGGGTGATTGCCGCCGCGTATCAAGCCACGGACCAAGTATGCCGCCAACTCGCCGACGCCGAGGATGCCAATGCGGTTGTTCACGATGCCAATTTCTCCGCCGCTCGATCGCGGGCCATCCGGGTCAGATGAGCAAGCAGATCCTCGACTCGCAGGCAGGGAATGGCTCCGTGCCGCTCGATCGCGGCGCTTACGTCGACCGGGAGACTGGTGTTGCTCGATTCCGGGATCTGGTTGAGCTTGCCGCCGATATACACCGGCAGCTCGACGGCCGCTCGCTCCATCGCATCGCGCAGATCGCGCAGGTAGTTCAGGGCGATACCGTTGTAGGTGCTGATCGCGATGAAATCCGCATCGCCGGCGCATGCGCTCTTGACGACGTCCTCGGGGTCGCTGCTCACGCCGGCGTCGATAATCCGCACTCCGCTTCCGGCAAGCGTCGATTGCACCAGCAACTTGCCGTACTCGTGGACGTCCGTAGCGGACACGCAGGCGGTCAAGCCGGCCGCCCGTAGGTTTTCGGCATCCAGTGGGTCGAGACTCTCGACGCAGCGCCGGGCGCACCGTTCCAGATTATCTAGCGTGCTCGACGGCACCCGCGGGCGGCGACCGCGCACCCTATCCGCAACGTGGGCGGCCGGGCCCCCGAGCGTGTCCAGGCGCGGGGGGCGCATCTGAGCAAGAACGTCTTCACCTGCATCCGGCAGCCGTCCCAGGGTCCGACCTTTGGCATCAAGGGGGGCGCGGCTGGGGGTGGTTACAGCCAGGTGGTGCCGATGGAGGACTTCAACCTGCACCTGACGGGCGACATCCACGCGGTGAGTGCGGCCAACAACCTGTTGGCGGC
>CAZSDY010000180.1:0-7618 GCA_964605765.1 uncultured Ectothiorhodospiraceae bacterium
TGCGCGCGGCAAGCGCAAGACCATCTGCCTCAACATGATCGTCAAGGACGAGGCGCATGTGATAAAGCGCTGTCTGGACACGGTCATTCCTTTCATCGACTGCTGGGCTATTGTCGACACGGGTTCTACCGATGGGACACAGGCGCGGATCAGAGAACTGCTGGCGCGCCTACCAGGGGATCTCCATGAGCGGCCGTGGAAAGACTTCGGCCATAACCGCAGCGAAGCGCTCGAGCTGGCGCGCGGCCGGGCGGACTATTTTCTGATTATCGACGCGGACGAGGAGTTCGTCGTCGAGGACGGCTTCGAGCTACCGCCGCTCAGCGCGGACGCGTACCGCATTCTGCACCAGGAGGGCGATACCAGCTATACGCACTATCGTCCCAAGCTGGTCAAGTCTTCCCTGCCCTGGCACTGGGTGGGCGTGCTGCATGAATACCTCACCTGTGACGACGCTCCCAAGCTCGAGCAAAGGCTGGCGGGTGTTACTATCAAGGGTCATTTCGACAGTGCCAGAAACCGCTTGCCGCCGCAGGAAAAATACGGGCGCGATGCGCAGGTGCTCGAGGCCGCGCTGCGCGATGATCCGCACAATGTCCGCAGCGTCTTCTATCTGGCGCAGAGCTACAGGGATAGCGGCCAACTCGAGAAAAGCATCGAGTGTTACGAGCGGCGCGCGGCCATGGGGGACTGGGAGGAAGAGGTCTGGTACTCGATGTTTCAGGTCGGGGTGCTGAATTTGAGGCTGGGGCGCTTCGCGCAGGGGGTAGCCGCCTTGATTCGTGCCTACCAGTATCGGCCTTGGCGCGCGGAAAGCCTGTGTGAGCTGGCTCGCGTCTATCGCGAGCGCAAGGAATATCACGCAGCGATCCTGTTTGCCGAGCGTGCGATGCACATTTCAATGTCCGAGGATGTGCTGTTCGCCGACGCGTCCGTCTATCGGTGGCGCGCCGCGGATGAGTTTGCGGTCTCGGCGTATTGGGTGGGAAGAGTCAAAGAGGCGTCGCGGGTGAACAAGCGGCTCCTCGCCGGTGATCATCTGCCGCCGGCACAGCGCGCCCGGATCAGGGAAAATATCGCCTTTTGCGAGAAAGCCCTCGCCAGTAAATCGCGAAGAACGCTTTCGTAGGCGCACCGTGCAGGGGCGCAGGGGTTGCCCGCGCGGCGCTATTGAAGAGGCCCGGACCAGCATGACGTTTTGCGCCCCATGCACCGCGGTGCGCTGGCGTCCCGGCGTGAGGAGGGAGACATGAAATGGATTCACGCTGTGCTGCTGATCCTTGTCACCAATGCGGTGTTGGGCACCGGCGCCTACGTCGGGTACAGGTTCCGCGTCGATGCGCTGCTGGACAAGCTGCCACCGCCATACTGGCACGGCCCCACCCTGGTCGGTCCCTACCGCCCCGCCAAGAGTTGCCGGCAGGTGATCTACGAGGGCGCCGGCACCCGCTTGTACTCGAACCGGCCCTACCACACGCGCGACAAAGTCGAGCTGCTGGTGGGGCGCAGGTTCTGCCAGACCTCGAGGCACGGCACGGACATCTCGCTCCTGCGGGTTCTCAAACCGACGCTGCTCTACGCGCTTGGTACCGAGAAATCAACGCTCGCGGATGCAGGCTGGACCCGCGTCGATACGCAGGTATTCGTAAAAGGCGTCGGTGTCCATCTGAACAACCTGTATGCCAAGCGCATGCCCCCGGGGACGTACGTCGTGAACCATGGCTATGCGACGACCACCACGCCGCTATTCTGGAATATCCAGGATGCGCTGATCCTGCACTGAAAAAAGGGGACACACATAACTTTATAACTTTAGAGTCTCCATGCTCAATGCATGCTCCCGGCAATAGCGCTGTCCCCTCCTGATAGAGGTCGATACTGCCGGTTGACTGATCTGCAGCCTGGTTGCGAGGGCGTTGCTCGAAAACTTCAGGATCCGCACGCCCAGATAGCAGATGACCGCCTTCGCCCTGGACAGTGCATTCTTCCGTCCTCTGCCGGTGATGGCGGTCGATTCGATTTCAAAGTGTCTGCACACCGCCGCGATCAGGCCTTCCAGATCCCAGCCCTGACGGCTCAAGTGGCAGTCGCGCTCGATTTGTAGCTCGTCTTGCTGCAATGCTCGTTCCACGAATGCGCTGTCGCCCAGTATCCGCTCGTCACCGATAATGCGCTCGTGTGCTGTTCTGAGGCGTTCGATGTTCTGCCAGCCACCGTAACTGCGAACCAGACCGCCGCCATCCAGTTCCACGCGGTCCCGCTCACCGAGTCCGCTTTTCACGAATTGCCGATAGCGCCGTCTCGCCTGGCTGAGCGTATCGCCGAAGCGCGCCAGGACCGGTTCGGTTTGTTGCCAGTCGTTGCCGCGGCGACCCAGCAATACCGCGTGCCCGGTCCAGCGATAGCTGTCCAAGGCTTTCATGTCGTTCACGACTCGGGCCTCGAGGGGATTGAGGTGAATGTAGCGCACCAGCGCCCGCAGATAGCGCTCCTCATCGCAGAGAATGGATTTGTAGCGGTTCTGAAAGACATAACCCACTCGCTGGTGGCGCCGGTTGTAGGCCGCCGCATAGCCGCCCACCAGCTTTCTCATCAAGACCGACAAGGGTGTAACACCGACTCTCAAGCCCAGGTGATAGTGGTTCGACATCAGCGCCCAGGCCAGGCACTGCGTCTGCGTTTCCTCGAGCGCCGCGCGCAGGCGCTCGATGAAGTCCGTCTTGTCCTTGTCCGAGACCAGCACCCGGCGGCGCTCCAGGCCCCGTCCCATGACGTGGTAGCACCCGCCAGGGATGTGCAATCTTCCGATTCGCGGCATCCCCGAAGTCTATACGCCAGGGCTCAGCGACCGCAATTAAATTATATAGTTATGTGTGTCCCCTAACCGCGCTTGCCAGTGTGGCAAATGGGGTCGAGAATTACGGATTGGGTATGGAGCCGGTAGCCTCGAGTGGAAGCCTCGCAGTTGCAACGCTACAGTCGCCAGATTCGCCTGGCGGAGATCGGCGAGTGCGGGCAGCAGCGCCTCATCGACGCGCGCGTGCTGGTCATCGGGGCCGGCGGGCTCGGCTCCGCGGCGCTCATGTATCTCGCGGCGGCGGGCGCCGGGCATCTCGTGGTCAGCGACTTTGACCGCGTGGACGAGTCCAACCTGCAGCGCCAGATCGTCCACGGGCATGCCGATATAGGCAAGGCCAAGGCCACATCGGCGCACGCGGCCCTCCTCGCGCTGAACCCGGGGTTGCGTGTCGACGCCATCGACTACGAGCTCGATGGCGGGGAACTCGAAGAGCAGGTGGCGAGTGCCGACGTGCTGCTCGATTGCACGGACAATTTCGCGAGCCGCTACGTGCTCAATCGCGCGTGCTGGGAGACGGGAACACCGATGGTCTCCGGGGCTGCCGCACGCTGGCACGGGCAGGCGAGCTGTTTCGTGCCCGCGCGCGCGGGCAGTCCCTGCTTTCAGTGCCTGTATCCGGATGCGGCGGTTGAGGCGGCAACTTGCGCAGCCGATGGGATCATGGCCCCCGTTGTAGGTATCATAGGCGCCGTACAGGCGCTCGAGGCCCTGAAGATCCTCATCGGCGCAGGTAGCGATCTGTGCGGCCGGCTTCTGTTGCTCGACGGCCTGACAATGGCATGTGATGTCGTGAAGCTCGAGAAGAACAGTGCCTGTCCCGTTTGTGCACGGCAATCGGTGGCGCGGGCGGTGGGCGAGGGGTGACGCCGATGCGCCAACGCTCTTTATTCGATAACGAACAACCCAGGGAAATCCAAGGAGGCGCACCATGTTGAGATCACTCCACATAGACCCGGGCAAATGCACCGGGTGCTTGCAGTGCGAGATGGCCTGCTCTTATGAGAACGAGGGGATGTTCAATCCCGCGAAGTCCCGCATCAAGGTGTTCACTTTCCACGACGAGGGGCGCTTCGTGCCGTATACCTGCACGCAGTGTGCTGATGCGTGGTGCATGCAGGCCTGTCCCGTGGATGCCATCACCGTCAACCTGCAGACCGGATCAAAGGACGTCGATGCCGGGGTGTGCGTGGGATGCAAGGTGTGCACGATTGCCTGTCCGTTCGGCACCATCAATTACAGCCAGGATACGGGCAAGGTGGTGAAATGTGATCTGTGCGGCGGCGACCCGGCATGCGCCAAGGCCTGTCCCACGGCGGCGATCACCTATATCGACGCGGACGCCACCGGTCTCGACCGGATGCGCGCCTGGGCGGCGAAGACCGACAACGCGGCGCAAGCGGCGAATTGAGGAGGGAGCAATCATGGCTTGGACCAGAAAAGTATTGCGAGTGAATCTGTCTGAGGGAAGTGTTGCCAGCGAGCCGCTCAACATGGCGTGGGCGAGAGAGTATCTGGGTCAGCGCGGGCTTGCGACGCGCTACCTGGTTGAGGAGATCGACCCGCGCTGTGATGCGTTGGGCCCCGACAACAAGCTGATCATGGCGACCGGTCCGCTCACCGGCACCAACGCATCGACGGGCGGCAGGTACTCGGTGATCACCAAGAGCCCGCTCACCGGCACGGTGGCCTGCTCGAACTCGGGCGGATTCATCGGCGCCGAGTTGAAGATGGCCGGTTGGGACATGATCATCTTCGAGGGTAAAGCGCCTTCCCCGGTCTATCTGCACGTGGAAAACGATCACGCGGAGCTGCTGCCGGCCGGCGAGCTGTGGGGCAAGTCGGTGTGGGAGGCCGACGCGTGGATTCACGAACAGCATGGTGATCCGCAGATCCGGATTGCCTGCGTAGGGCGCTCCGCGGAGGCAGGTTGCCTGTACGCGGCGGTCATCAACGACCTGCATCGCGCGGCCGGGCGTTCCGGCGTCGGCACGGTGATGGCCTCCAAGAACCTGAAGGCAGTCGCCGTGCGCGGCACCAAGGGAGTGGGCAACATCGCCGATCCCGAGCGTTTCATGCATGTGGTGGCCGAGCAGAAACAGGTGCTCAAGGACCACGAGGTGACCGGCAAGGGTCTGCCTGCCATGGGCACGCAGGTGCTGATGAACGTCATCAATGAAATCGGCGCCATGCCGACGCGCAACATGCGCGAGGTGCAGTTCGAGCACGCCAATGACATCTCCGCGGAGGCCATGGCGAAGCCGCGCTCGAGCGATGGCAAGGCGAACTTGACTACCAATGCGGGGTGCTTCAGCTGCACCATCGCCTGCGGGCGGATCTCCACGCTCGACAAGGGACACTTCAGTGTCGAGAACAAACCCGAGTACTGGGGCAACTCCGGCGGACTCGAGTACGAGGCGGCCTGGGCGCTCGGCAGTGACACCGGGATTGGCGATCTGGACGCGCTCACCTACGCGAACTTCCTGTGCAACGAGGACGGCTTTGATCCCATCTCTTTCGGTGCCACCGTGGCAGCGGCGATGGAACTCTACGAGGCGGGTGTTATCGACAAGGAGACGACCGGCGGCATCGAGATGAGCTTCGGCTCGGCCGAGGCGCTGTGCAAGGGGGCCGAGCTGGTCGCTACCGGCGAGGGCTTCGGCCAGGATCTGGGCTTGGGCTCCAAGAGGCTTTGTGAGAAGTATGGCCGGCCGGAGCTTTCCATGACAGTCAAGGGCCAGGAGTTTCCCGCCTACGACCCGCGCGGCATCCAGGGCATGGGCCTCACCTACGCGACCTCGAATCGGGGCGCCTGCCATTTGCGCAGCTACACGGTGGCCTCCGAGGTCCTCGGCATACCGGAAAAGACGGACCCGCTGGAGACGGAAGGAAAGCCGGCGCTGGTCAAGGCCTTCCAGGATGCCACGGCCGCTGTGGACTCATCCGGGCTTTGCATCTTCACCACCTTCGCCTGGACGCTGGAAAACATCGCGCCGCAGATTGACGCGGCCTGCGAGGGTGAGTGGACCCCGGAGACGCTCGTGGAACTCGGGGAGCGCGTGTGGAACCTGGAACGGGAGTTCAACCTGAAGGCCGGGGTCACGAGCGCCGAGGATACGCTGCCCAAGCGCTTCTTTGACGAGGGTGCCAATACGGGCCCCGCCGAAGGCAAGACCAGCGGGCTCAAGGAGATGCTGCCCGAGTACTACGAGCTGCGCGGCTGGACGCCCGATGGTGCCGTGGCGCCGGAGACGCATGCCCGGCTGGGGCTGCCCGGCTGAGCTTGCATCGCTGAGGAGGGCGGGCGGCGCGCGGTATGCGCCGCCCGCCTTCGTGGAACTTCGAGGGTCTGGCGGTCACGGTGCATGTCGGACTCACGCCGATGTATACGAGAAATGAAGATCACACTGAAGCTGTTCGCCACGCTGGCCGAGCACCTGCCGTGCGGTGCGACCGACAACGCGCTCGACATTGAAGTGCCCGACGGCGCGACGCTCAACGAGGTCATCGACTCCCATCGCATTCCGCGTGCGTCGGCGCACCTGGTGCTCGTCAACGGCGTGTACGCGGCGGCGGTGGATCGCGACAGCGCCTCGTTGAAGGAGGGCGATACGCTGGCTATCTGGCCCCCGGTGGCCGGTGGGTAGTGTCCACTGCTTCACGCGCGAGCTTGGCCTCAAGCATGTGGAGTTCTTCCGCTCGCTACCCGCGGCTATTGATTATCACGCCTACGCGCTGGACGGCAGCACCGTCACGATCGACTATGGAGATCGTCGCGTCACGATAGAGATCGGGCCGCAGATGGAGCGCCGCATCGCTTCACTCACCCTGCCATACGCCGAAGTCAGGTTTTGCTTCCATGACTTCCGCACTGTGCAGCGCGAGGCGTTCATGCAGCGCTTCGACCTGTACTTTCGCCGCGGCGGCGGCTAATCGCAGGGGACATCCGAGGGGACACACATAATTTAATAACTTAGAGAGTACCTAAGTTATTAAATTATGTGTGTCCCCTCATCCCCTCACAGGAGGGCAGCAGCTCATGAAGCTCGGCTGGATAGCCATCTTCGCGGGGCTCGTCGCATTGCTCGGCATCAATGCGGCGTATCTGGTGGCCGCCTTCAGCGGCAAGGTCGTGTGGTGCGTGCCGTATCTGGAGGGCTGTGTGTCCATCAGCAAGGCGGGGCGCCAGGTGCCGGCGGTGTACGTGTATCGTTCGTGCATCATCCCGGCCGCCACCCTGATGGCGGTGTACTGGTGGTTGAACTACCGCTGGATGTGCAGCGTGAGCAACGGCCGGGGACTGTCTTCCGGTGTCATCGGTGCCTTCGGTATCTTCGCCGCGGTGTCGTTGATCATCTATGGTGCCATCCTCGGCGCCAGCGGCCCGGAAGTGAAGTTCTTCCGGCGTTACGGGGCGCTCGGATTCTTCCTCTTCACGGGCCTCGCGCAGATTTTTTTCGCGGTGCGTGTTCACCGCCTTGCGAGCAAACTGGCGTTGCCGCGCCCCGCTATCGTTACCAAGACCCTGATCGCCGTCGCGTTGCTGGTGTTCGTGGGCCTTGACGGTCTGAGCACGCGGTTCCGACTCGATGCCCTGCAAAACGCCGTCGAGTGGAACGTGGCGAGCGCCATGGCGCTTTACTTCATCTCCACGGCCTGGGTCTGGCGCGCCACAGGCTACGATGCGCGTCCGTCCCCTGTGCAAGGGGAACACTGACTGGTACTCTAAGGGCTCGCGAGAGAGTAACACCATGCTTTGTA
>CAZSDY010000181.1:0-7585 GCA_964605765.1 uncultured Ectothiorhodospiraceae bacterium
GGCTCGTGTGATCCGCCGCCCCGCTGCCGGCGATGTCGAATGCGGTTCCGTGATCGACGCTGGTGCGCACGAAAGGCAGCCCGAGGGTGACGTTCACGCCGTTCTCTATACCGAGATACTTGACCGGGATCAGCCCCTGGTCATGGTACTGGGCGACGACGATGTCGAAGCGTCCCTGGCGGGCTTGCATGAATACCGTATCCCCTGGCCAGGGCCCGGTTGCGTCGATGCCTTGCGCACGGGCGCGCTCGATAGCCGGCGCGATGATCTCCAGGTCCTCGGTTCCGAAAAGCCCGTTCTCGCCGGCGTGCGGATTGAGGCCGGCAACCGCGACCCGGCTTTGCTCGATACCGAGTTCACGCAAGGCGTTGTCTGCTAACCGGATTGTCGTCAACTCCCGGTCTATCGAGAGCCCGTCGATCGCCTCACGAAGCGAGACGTGAACCGTCACCAGAACGATCCGCAACGCCTCGTTGAACAACATCATTGCATAGTCGGTGGTGCAGGTGAGATCGGCCAGCATCTCCGTGTGCCCTGGATAGGGCACGCCGGCCGCGTGCAAAGCCTCCTTGTGGAGCGGGGCGGTAGCGATAGCGCTGACCCGACCCGTCAAGGCGAGCCTTATCGCGCGCTCGACGTAACCGAATGCGGCCATCCCGGCCCGGGCATCGATCTTTCCAACGGGGAGGTCGACGGGTAGATCCGAAACCGTGATCACGTCGATGACGCCCGGCCCCGGGTGCGCCTCGGCGGGGCTTTTTATGCGGCGCAGCCGCACGGGAATTCCGAGGCTCTCTACAGCGCGTGACAGCACCCCGAAGTCCCCGATCACGAGGGCTGCCACAGCGAAACTCGGGTCAGCGAAAGTCTTGGCCACGATTTCCGGTCCAATGCCCGAGGGATCACCCATCGTCACCGCCACCAAGTCCTTAGTCACGCCCGTATGCCCTGATTTCTTGGACCGCCTTCGCCAACGATTCTTCACTACCGAATCCGCCCGCCTTGGTGACGATCAACATGGGGCAACGGCCGTCGAGCCGCCCGAGCGGAATGCCCGGCTCTATCTCGTTGAGAATGTCGATGGCATCGGCACCGAGCCGGGCTGCCAGGGTCTTGGCCGTGCTACCGCCCGTTGTGACCAAGCCCTTGATCGGCAGCCCTTGCGCCACCGCATCGGCGGTCAGTTCGCCGAGGGCGTGCACCAGGAGCGCGGCCGCTTCTTCCGTCGCCATGCCGCGCGCGACAGCGTCCGACTTCGCCTGCGCCACGTCGGCACGGGTCGATGTCAGCGTGAGCGCCACCGCGCCGTGCTGTTCCCGAAGCGCCGCGTCCAGGCGCACCCGGGCACGTTCTTGCTCTGCCTGCGCGGCACGGCCCCCTCGGATGATCGCGCGCGTCGCGAGGCGGATTTCCGTGAAGTTCGCACGCCGCGCACAAGTGTCGAGCTGGCGTCGGGTTGTCTCCGAGGCGCTGCCGGCGACGATCAGCACGCATCCCGAGAGCACTTCGAATGCCGGTCGACGGCAGCGCGGGCGAAGACCGATGGCGGCGGGTACGTAGCGAGACAGTCCGGTCGAGCCGACCCACAATGTGCGCAATGCCAGCGCACCGACCGCCGTCGCGACGCCCGCCAGATCATCCTCCAGGGCCACATCGAAGACGAGCATTTCGACCCCTTTCGCGAGTTCGGCGCGTACGGTTTCTTGAATGGACCGCGGGCCCTCGCGGGAGATTGCGAGCGGCACCAGGCCGATCCTGCGCCGACATTGGGTGGCGATGCGTGCCGCGATGGAGGAGGTTTTCACGGGCGTGGTCGGATCGGTGCCGAATTCGGATTCGTGCACCGGGGTGCCGTTCACGAACTGGTGCCCGCCGGAGGTGGTGCGCCCGTAGGTCGGGAAAGCCGGTGCCACGACCGCGACGTCGAAGGAGCCGTTCGCGAGGATGGCGTCGATCTCGGCACCGAGGTTGCCGCGAAGCGTCGAATCCATCGACTTGTAGAACACCGTACGCGCACCGGAACATTGCCGTGCCAGGCAGGACCGGGTCGCCGTATAGGCTTGCTCGGCGGGCAGGCCCCGGCTGTCTGTATCAAAGGCAACGATATCGGCGTCGGTCCGGAGCCCCGTCTCGGGTCGCAGCGGCACCGCGGCGCGATAGCCTCCACTCGCCATCTGTACGGCGCAGTCGGTGGCACTCGACAGGTCGTCGGCGATGATTACGATGCCCGGCGCATCGGCTTGCGGGGGCGAGCGCATTTCGGCCATGCGCGGGCAGTCACTTTCCGGGTACGCCGATGCGCAGGGTGCCGCGCCGGATCAGCAGGTAGAGGATGAACAGCACGGCGAATACGAACACGTTGACGATGGTCGCGAGCGCGTAGAGTTCGGACTCGATGCCGTGGCGCAGGGTGCCCCAGGCGATGGTCGGCAGAGTCGGCACCGCCGCCACGTTGTAGAAAGTGATTTCGAAGTTGTTGAACCCGAGTATGAAGCTGACCAGGAACGCCCCGAGTATCGCCGGCCACACGTTGGGCAAGGTCACTTCGAGGAAACAGCGCCACGGGCGGGCGCCGAAAACTTGAGCGACTTCATCGAGCCGCCAGTCGTAACGTACCAATTGCGCCAGAATCACGAGAAAGGCGAACGATACGCTGTAGGTCGTATTCGCCACGATCGCGGATTCGATGTTCCCCGGCACACCCAATACGTTGCGGTTGAACATGAGGGTGGAAATGCCGATCAGCACCTGGGCGACGAAAAGCGGCGAGAGGTAGACCAGCGACACCAGGTATCGCCTTCTAACGGGGTATCGCAGCACCCCAATCGCCCCGGCGGTGGCGAAGAGCGCGGATAACGCCGCGGTACCCGAGCCGATGAGCAGGCTGTTCCACAGGCCCACGTGGAAGTCGCTCATGATCTGCAGGCGCTCGTACCACTGCCAGGTGAAATCCGGCGGGAAAGGCCAGACGCTGTTTTCCGTCAGCGATACATATGCGATGTAGAAAATGGGAAAGTAGAGAAAGATATAGAGAAACAGGAGCAGCGCGGTCTGGAGCGCGATCCCCCTGCGTTCGCCGGGGTCGACGGCGGCCATCTCAGCCCTCCGCCCCGGTGAATCCGGCTCGGCGCAGGTTGATGGAAAACCAGATAATCGCGATGACAAGCAGCGAGGTGACGAACATCACCACTCCCATCGCCGATCCCAGGGCCCAGGTTCCGGTGGCGCCGAATTCGTGCACCAGGCGGTTACCGAACAGCGCGCCGTTCGGGCCGCCCAGAAAGCGCGGAGTCACCACCGCGGCAAAGGTCGGGATGAACACAAGCACGATGCCGATGGCCGTGCCCATCCAGTTCAGCGGCCAGGTCACCTCGAAGAACGCGCGCCACGGCTTGGCGCCGCACACCTTGGCGACGTCCAGCAGGTCGAAGTCGAAGTTGAGCAGCGACAGATAGATCGCCACCAGCATGAAGGGAACCCATAAGTAGATGAGTCCGATGGCGCTCGCGACATTCGTGTAGGAGATGGCTTCTATGGGGGACAGGCCAAAGTTGCCGAGCATCATGTTGATGAGCCCGATGGGACCGAGAACCTGCTGCATCGCGGTCACGCGCAGGATGATGCCGGTGAGGAAGGGCCCCGCAGTCAGCAGCACGAGAACCAGCCGGTAGCGCCCGCCGTGTTTGGCGATCAGATAAGCGCACGGCCAGGCGTAGACGAGGCTCACCAGCGACACCGCGGTTGCCATGAGGAGCGAGCGCACGACGAACTTCAGATACACCCAGTCTCCGAGCACCGTCGTATAGTTTTCGAGATTCCAGTCCGCAATCAGCTCGTAGCTCTCGGTCCGCCAGAAGCTGAAAACGATAATCGACAGCAGGGGCAGGGCGAGAAAGAAACAGATGAAGATAACGCCCGGTGCGGTAAGCGCGGCGAAGCGCACCCGGGGATCGAAGCGCAATTTCTGCCAGCGTGTCATCAACCAGCCCCGGCGACCAGGAAGATGTCACCGGCATCGCGGGGCCAGCCGACGAGCACCTTGTCTCCGCGTTTGAGGTCGGGCAGATTAGGTGGGCCGCTGACCATCAGCTCTACGCCGTTCGAGACGCGGACCAGGTAGTCGGCGACCTGACCCTTGAAGATCACGTCCCGGAGGACACCTTCGAAGTGGTTGTCCGATCGCGCCAGGTTTTTCATCGGTTCCACAGTGATGTGCTCGCTTTTCAGATACAACTCGACCTCAGCGCCCGGACTCGTACTGTCGCTTGGCCGTCCTAACACGGTCAACCCGCTCCAGTCGATCTTGAGTGCCGCCGCATCGCTCTCGACGACCCGCCCCAGCAGCTTGTTCGGAGAGCCGACGAAAGCCGCGATGAAACGTGTCGCGGGCGCGTTGTAGACTTCGGTGTTCGCGCCTACTTGCTCCAGGGCTCCCTGGTACATGACCGCTACGCGGTCGCTCATGGTGAGCGCTTCTTCCTGGTTGTGGGTGACATACACGAAAGGAATACCGAGTTCCTGCTGAAAGCTGCGTACCTCGACTTCCATCTCCTTTCTGAGTTCACGGTCGAGATTGGCGAGCGGCTCATCCAGCAACAGCATATCGGGTCTCGCCACCAGCCCGCGAGCGAGCGCGACCCGCTGCTTCTGCCCGCCGGAAAGCTGGTGAGGGTAACGCTCCCCGAGCCCCGGCATGTGTACGAAATCGAGGATCCATGTGAGCTGCTCCTCCTGCCGGGCGGCGGCGACCCTCTGCATTTTCAGGGGGAAGGTGATGTTCTCGGCGACCGTCTTGTGCGGAAACAGCAGGAAATCCTGAAATACCATGCCGATCCGGCGCAGGTAAGGGGGTAGCGAGGTTACGTCGACCCCGCCGATTTCGACCCGGCCGGCATCGGGGGCTTCGAGCCCCGAGATGATCCTGAGCAGTGTGGTCTTGCCAGAGCCGCTCGGACCGAGCAATGCGAAAAACTCCCCACGGTCGATGTCCAGGCTGACGCCGTCGACCGCTCGCACCGATCCAAAGCGCTTCTCGACGTCCACGACCCTCAGCACGGGCGCTTCGCTCATGAGCCTGTCTCACTGCGCATCGACATCGATTCCCCCTGCCCGCTTGGCACCGACGGCCAGAAGCCGCAGGTGTAATACGTGCTAATTTTTGGTCTAATAAATTGACCATCACTATAGAGGAATTCAAATCGGGTGCCAATGAAACCGGTGCGCAAGATTGCCGTGCACGAACTGGTTGTGGAACGGCTTCGCCGCGCCATTCATCTGGGTGATTACCTGCCGGGAGATCGCCTGCCTGCTGAGCGGGACATCGCCGAGCGCTTGAACGTTTCGCGCGAGAGCGTGCGTGAAGCGATTCGGGTGCTGGAGACCGAGGGTTACATTGCACGCAGCCGGGGCGCTGCCGGCGGCCACGCCATCACGGCTTTGACGGAACCGGTCGCGCGCATGCTCGAACAGCTTCGCGCCGACAAGGACAGCATCGTCCACCTCATGTACTTTCGGCGTGCAAACGAGTCGCTGGCTGCTCGACTGGCGGCGAGACGCAGGACCGAGAACGACCTCGAACAAATGGCGCTGGCGGTGGAAGCGCTTAAGATCTCGGAGGATATCCCGCACTTTCGCAAGGCGGATGCCCGCTTCCATTTCGCCGTTGCCGAGGCAGCCAGAAATCCGTACGTGGAGCGCGCCATCACCGACGCCCGCGAGGCGATCTTCCTGCTGCACGGAGGTCGCGATTACCAGCTTGTGCTGCATACGACGCTTACCGGTCACCGAGATATCTTCGAGGCGATTGCGGCGCGCGATCCCGCCAGGGCCGAACACGCGATGACGCTGCACATAGACGTCGCGCTCGAGGAAATTCGGCGGACACTCGGGGCTGATTCCGATTCCCCCGAATAGGTGCCATCCGTCGCGACCGACGAGCCCTAAACAGTGACCTGCGGCGTCTCGCTGCCCATTTTCCCATGCGCGTGCGAGTCCTCCCATCAGGAGGTGCATTGATTGCGTCATTTCTCAGAAAGGTCTAATATTCATACCAAATGTGGTGTGAATCGTGGTGTTTTACGCTGCCACTTCGCCCCGCGAGAAGGAACGCGAGCGCCGCTCGCAACCGAGGAGGAGTTCACCCATGAAGAGAAAACAACGAGAGACACTGAGTTCGACCCGCAAGCTTTCGCGTCGTTCGATCGTCAAGGCCGGTCTCGCGACGGCGGCGGCGGGATTCACTTGGAAATCAACCGGTCCGTTCATACGTGACGCCGAAGCGGCTACGCTCGAACTGCGCTGGCTGGGATGGGAAGAGTACAACGTCAAGGCCTTTACCGCCGAGTTCGAGAAACTGCACAAAGTAAAGGTGAGCGCCGGCTTTTTCGACGGCAACTCAGAGGCGTACAACAAACTGCGCAGCGGCGGCACCAAGGATTTTGACTTGGTCATGGCCGACGGCTTCTGGCCCAGGCTCTATGCCAGGAAGGGTCTCAACCAGCCCGTCGACTACAACAAGCTGACGAACCTGCAATACGCCTTCCCCGATTTCATTCCGCCCAACTACGAGTTGCTGCGCGAGGAGGGCGGCGAGCACATGATCGCGAGCCCGAACTGCTGGGGCGGTTATGGTATGACGGTGAATACCGACAAGGTGGCGGATGCGGATTCCGAATCACTCACCCTGATGGTCAACGAGAAGTACAAGGGTCACCTGTCGACCAGCGCTCGTTTCGAGGAGAACATCGCCATGATGGGCATCCTCGCGGCCCACACGATGGGCACCATGAACGCTGCGCGACCCGATGGGAAACCGTTCAATCCCTACGTGCTCAGCGACGAGGAACTCGCCGAAGTGCAGCGGTTGTTGATCAAGCAAAAACCTCTCCTCGTGGTGCGTTGGAACGACAACGACACGCTGGAGCGGCTGTTGCGCCAGCAGGTCGTATGGGCCTCGCCGGAATGGTCGGGGCTGTTTCGGCGGATCTACTTCGACAATCTGGACGGCAAGTCCGATGTGCACCTGAAGCACGTGCTGAAACCTACGGAAGGGGGGCTCGGCTGGGTCGATACCTGGGGTATCACGTCGGGCGTCACGTCCAGCGAGAAGCTCGAGCTAGCGCACGAGTGGATCAATTTCAGGCTCTCGCGTAAGAATATGTCCTACATCGCGACCGAGATCGGGTGGTCGCCGACTATCGATATTCGCGACGAGATCCCCAAGCGCTATGTTGATGGCCTGTTCTTGAACAAGACCTCGGCGATTCGCGAACTTCACCAGTTCGACGCGCCCTCGTCGCCTGAGAAGTGGGAAAGGGTCTGGACCGAGGTTGAGGCGGCCTGAATTATCGACAATTCGAAACTCGCGCGCGGCACGGCCGGCAGCCGCGCGCGAGCGCGATTGACGTTGACTGAGGGTGCGCTAGTGACGCCGTGCGTTCTGAGCCTTCCCGGGTTCCTGGCCGGCGTCTCCGTTCATTCGCTGGCGGGGTAAGAGGCGTTATGAGCTTCAATGGAAAAGTTGCGATCGTCGCCGGGGCTGGCGGTGGTATGGGGCTCAATATCGCCAATGATCTCATCGCGGCGG
>CAZSDY010000182.1:0-7544 GCA_964605765.1 uncultured Ectothiorhodospiraceae bacterium
CTCGAGGATCTCGCGCTCACCATCCACGCGCATCCTTCGCTCAGCGAAGCGCTCGCCGACGCGGCCCACGGCGCGCTGGGTGCGCCCCTGCACCTGCCAGGGTGAGAGGGGCTTCGCGCCAGCCCCCCCTTTTCAGACCCCGTTGTGCCTCGCTACGGTTGCCTGAGTCCGACAGGCTCCTAGGCGCGACCGCGTCTGGCAAGCGTCGCTTCGCGGTGGGCAATGTAGATGGCGGCACCGCCGATCATGGTGCCGCCGAGCCAGATCCAGCCGCTCGGCACCTCCCCGAAGAACAGGTAGCCGAGCAGGGCGATGAAGGGCAGGCGCGCGAAGTCGAAGGGTTGCATGGCCGAGGCGTCGGCCTTGGCGAAGGCGCGCGTGAAGAAGATGTGCGCGGTCGACGCCAGGAACCCGAGGCACGCGAACAGCACCCAGGTCCCCGCGCTCGGCCAGCGCCATACGAACAGCGCGGGGATCAGTGACAGCGGTGTCATTAGGAGGTTCATGTAGAGCACGATCGTGCCCGGGTGGTCGTGGCGCGACAGCACCTTGACGATGAGCATGGACGAGGCCATCAGCACCGCGGCGAGAATGGGCAACGCCATGGTGGGGGTTATCTCGGCGAAGCCGGGCCGCAGTATGACGAGCGTGCCGAGGAAGCCGATGCCGGTCGCGGTCCAGCGCCGTGCCCGCACGACCTCTCCCAGGATGAGTGCCGCGCCAACGGTCGCAAACAGGGGCGCGGAGAAGTTGAGCGCGACGGCATCGGCAAGCGGCAGCAGGGCGACGGCGGTAAACCAGGAAAACATCGATGCGAGCCCGACCACGGCACGCAGCAGATGTATCCGTATGTGGTGCGTGCGCAGGCTGGAAATGCCGGTGTTGACCGCCCAGGGGATCATGAACAGCAGGGCGAAGAGGTTCCGGAAGAACGGGATCTGGGCGGGATGCAGCTCTTCGGCAGTGAGGCGCACGATGAGATTCATGAACGAGAAGAACAACGCCGCCAGGGTCATGTAGATGGCGCCCTGCACCGCGTCGGGTACACGCGAGAAAGCCGCAAGACGGCGCTCGATCCAGCGGATCGACGCGCCGAGAATCACAGGGTGTTGCGTGGTTCTACCTCTTTGGGAAAACGGGTTCTGCGCGATGCCTTATCCTTGCCGGAAAAAGAAACCCCGCACCAGGCGGGGTTTCTCGTCTGCCGTGTGATGGCCGCGGCGTCAACCGACCGGCCAGCCGTAGCGCAAGCGGTAAACTGCGGCGGTGCGCAGACTGTCGTGCCCGGGCACATGCGGCTCGAATGCCCGTAACGGTGAACGGGCCGGTTTGCCGTCAGAGCCATTGCGAATCGCATCCAGGCGGGCGGGCGTCACGTCAAACATCTCACAGAGTAACAGCAAAAGGTTCGCCAGCGTGTTCATCTCTCGTCCTCCTGTTAAGCATTAACGGATTGCATTGCTTGATCAATAGGATAGGGTTGGCAACGACAGTTTCCAATAGGTACATGTACCTATATCGGGACACTCATAATTTAATAACTTAAGCGAATACCCGCACCCGAGGCAACGAACGGCCTGGATGTCGAGAGCCGGCGAATCTCACGTCCGACGCGGCTGCGACCCTGTCATGGGGCAGGGATCGCGCTACTGCGGTGTGCGTTCATCGGGCGCTCGAGATTGAATAATTCACATGAGTGTCCCCTTCTAAGGGCGCGCCCTAAGCACCGACGCTTGGTGTACGATGGACGGCGTGCGCGCGGGCGCTTCACACGAGGGAGAACGGCATGGCGATTCATGGTAAGCGGCTCGGATTTCTGTTGCCCACCAAGGAGGGAATCATGGGGGGCGTGACGCCACGCGGTGCCGACGTCATCGCACTCGCCCGGCAGGCCGAGGCAATCGGGCTCGACTCGGTGTGGCTGGTCGATCATTTTCTGCACGAGCCCTACGCCGACGAGGCGCAGTGGGGCCACCCGATGGCGGAGGAGGCGAAAGGCGTGAAGGTCGGCTTCTGGGAGTGCTGGACCCTGGCGGCGGCGATTGCCGTTACCACCGGCCGTGTCGAGATAGGCACGCTGGTCTCGAACACCGGCTATCGCAATCCGGCGCTGCTCGCGCGCATGGCCGACACCGTCGACGAGCTCAGTGCAGGCCGACTGATAATGGGTCTGGGCGCTGGTGATTTCCCCTCCGAGTACCAGGCCTTCGGTTATCCGTGGGAGCGCCGCGTGGGACGCTTCGAGGAGGCACTGCAGATCATCGCGCCGTTGATGAGGGGCGAGACGGTGAGCTTCGAGGGTGAATTCTACCGCGTGGCCGAAGCCGAGTTGCGGCCCAAGGGCGGTCGGCCGCAAGGCCCGCCCATACTCATCGGCTTGCTGGAAGGTGGGCCGCGGATGCGGCGCCTGGTCGCGCAATATGCCGATCATTGGAGCTGCTGGCTGGCGGGTGGCAGGGTCTACGAGGACTGCTATCGCACGATGGTGCAGGCATGCGAGAAGCACGACCGCGATCCGGCCACGCTGGTGAAGAACGCGACCATCGCCATACGGTTTCCCGGCCATGTGCCCGACGACCCCAGCGTGACGCCCTTCACGGGCTCTGTTGAATCACTGGCCGCACAGCTCGGCACGTTCCTGGAAAACGATGTGGACCACGTGGTCGTGTGGCTGGAGCCGATGTCGAGCGCCGGCCTGGACAGCCTCGGCGAGGTGCTGGCACGCTTGTGAGGCGCGGCGCTTTTCGTCAGTCCCGTTGATCTGGTCGTCGCAGGGTTGCTTCCTGCAAGGCCCAGTATCGTCGCATATGGCCGCTGTGCGTTCGACGAGGATCTCCATGGGAGGTCGATCGCGTTGGCGAGTCAATTGCGTGAACTCACGAGAAATGGCAACGGCGCAATCACCACGACGCATGGTGCATCGGAACCACACCAAACATGACCAAGAAGAAGGGCTTCGCGCGTCTGAGCGCCGCGGACCGGAGCACGTTGATGGGGCGTATTCGAAAGAAGGATACGAAGCCCGAGCTGGTGGTCCGACGTCTCGTGCATGGGATGGGGTACCGATTTCGACTTCACCGGCGAAATCTTCCCGGCACTCCGGATTTAGTGTTCCCCGGCCTCAGAAAAATAATTTTCGTGCACGGCTGCTTCTGGCATCAGCACGATTGTCATCTGGGCCGCAAGCAACCTCGTAGCAACATTGATTACTGGACGCCTAAGCTCGAGCGTAATGTCGTTCGCGATGGTGATGACCAGCAGCGCTTGAGGCTGATGGGATGGAACACGCTAGTCGTTTGGGAGTGCGAGGTGAGTGAGATCGATTCCTTGCGATCCAGGCTGGATGACTTTCTATCTGCTTAACGGTTCCCGTCGTGCTCTGATAGCAGTCGATCGAGCTGCTGCTGAACCGCCTTTCCAATCCGAAAGTTGTAGCGGCGCCAGAACTTGTAGAATTCCTCCTCGGACCGAAATTGCCCGCGCCCCGCCTCGAGGTCCGCAATCCTTGTCACGGCACCGAGATATTCCCGGGTCGTGGATGACCGCTGCCGAGACGCTATGCGCCAGGATTTCTGCACTATAAGCTGGAGATCGGTGATTCTCGATACGGAGTCTTCATCTAACGTGTAAAGGGCGATGAGGTCGAGGTGACTCGCATAGTCCTGAAACGGCCGAAACGTCCCAGGCCAATGGAGCTGCGGATATCGAAAGTACGTATTCCCCGTATAGAGCGTTATTCGGCTTTGGGTATCTCGCCCATTCTTTTTCCGGCGAGCAACCTTGACGTCCAACGCGTGATACTGACCTCCGAACTGCTTCCCCGAAATTTCGACATCGGGATAGCCTCGCTCCGTCCCGCGTCGTCCACATGCGCCGGCCACTTTATCCAGGCGACTCAAGACAAAATTCACGAGAGAAACTTCCAGAATGTTGGCTAACGCCGCGGGTTCTCTCGGCAACGGGAGAAAATGCCCGCCGGTGCGGAGCTTCTCCGCTAGATCGGCGTCATTTTCAGCTACGAATGGCCAATCGTGATCACCGCGGGCGCGGTAGACCGCGATGGGCTCGAGCACGTAGTCGAAGTAGGCGTCACGGAGCCAGTCCAGCAAGGTCATGGCATCAATCTCCGCGCCGGTAGCGCGCTCCAGAAAACACAACGGTTCCCCACGGAATGCTCAAGAGAGCTTGCCCAGATCCTGAAAGCTGGTATTATATCCAGCAGTCCGCGGCAAGGACGAAACCGGTTGACTTCGGTTTTCAGCAGGCGCCGCAATTGAAGCTGGCGGCATCCACCCGGCAACGCTGCTCGGAAGTCGTGCCCCGTCAGCAGAGACGGTACAATGAGAACCTGCAATTGGCATGTGCACGCTCAGTGAAGGTGAATTGCATCCTAGCGCGTTGCGGACCTCGCGCGTAGACCCTATCGTGCCGCGAAATTCTGGAAGTCGCCGAGAATGCTGAAGGTAATCAGTCTCTACACGGGTGTTGGCGGACTGGACTTTGGTTTCGAGGCGGCTGGATTCGAGACTGTCGCCGCCGTCGAGCAGAACGCCACTGCTTGCCGCACGATCCTGCTCAATCGCAATTGGCCGGTTCTTGAAGGTGACATCCACGACATCTCATCCAATGCCATGCTTCAGAAGGCCGGGTTACGGGCGGGCGACCCGGATGTTCTGATAGGTGGACCTCCATGTCAGCCATTCTCAAAATCGGGCTACTGGGTGAACGGCGACGCCAGCAGGCTGGATGACCCTCGTGCAGACACGTTGGATGCCTATCTCCGGGTGCTTCGTGATACTCGGCCGAAGGCTTTTTTGCTCGAGAACGTCTTCGGTCTCATCTACAAAGGCAAGGACGAAGGCTTTCGACATCTCCTTGACGGAATTCAGGCGGTGAATCGCGCAGCAGGAACTCAATACAAGGTGGAGTGGCGCAAGCTGAATGCCGCCGATTACGGCGTCCCGCAGATTCGAGAGAGGGTATTCTTGATCGGGAGCCGGGACGGTACCAGCTTCACGTTTCCCGAGCCGACTCATGGGTCTCTCCGCCAACAGAACCTTTTCGGTGCAGCCTGCCAGCCCCATCGGACGGCTTGGGACGCAATTGGTGATTTGCCGGCCGAGCCGAACGAACCCGGACTCCAGGTGGGGGGCAAGTGGGGTGATTTGCTCCCCACTATCCCCGAAGGTTGGAATTACCTGTGGCACACAGACCGGGGCGGCGGCGAGTCGTTGTTCGGCTGGCGGACTCGTTTCTGGAGCTTCTTGCTGAAGCTGAAGAAAGACCAGCCATCCTGGACGATTCAAGCGCAGCCAGGCACGGCGACTGGGCCGTTTCACTGGGGGAACCGGCGCCTGACGACCCGTGAGATGTGCCGGCTACAAACATTCCCGGACAATCTCGAGTTCGGTTGTGGCCGGACCGACGTCCAGCGGATGCTCGGTAATGCGGTGCCATCGCGCCTGGCAGAGGTCCTGGCGAATGAGATCAGAGTTCAGCTGCTGGGTTCACCCAGGAACGCCAACGAATCGAAACTGCTCCCCCCCGTCCGCCATCCATCTCCGTCAGAAGAGCGGGTGGCCATGTTGCCGGAAAAGTACCGCGACCTGATCGGGGAGTATCCGGCACATCAAGGTGAGGGACGTGGCAACCGGGCGCGGCAGCGAGCACCCATGGAAGTTTAGGGCTCGCGAAAGCCAGCCGACCACAGGGTCCGGGTCATGCGAACGGATTGCGCACCGTCAGCTCCGCGAAGTGTGGCCGCCGTTGAGGTCTTCCGAGTAAAGCGTCGCCGCGCCCATCGTGCGTGGCGCGGCGACAAGCGCCGCGTCCCAGTACGACAACCGATACCTCGCCTTGATTCGCGCCGCAGTCTCGGACCATCGACTGCGTGATCAAACGACCTCGTTCACCAGCGTCCGCTCGCCGCGCCACAGGCGGTCGAGATTCTCGAGCAGCAGATCGATGACGTTGTCCTCGTAGCGGCGTGTCTCGCCCGCGCTGTGCGGGGTGATCACCACGTTGTCGAATGCCCACAGTGGTGAGTCGGCAGCAAGGGGTTCCTCGCCGGTCGTGTCGATGCCGGCACCGGCGATTCCGCCTGCTAGCAGGGCCTCGATGAGCGCGCTCTCGTCCACGCAGGCGCCGCGCGCCACGTTGACGAGGTAGCTCGATTCCGGCATGCGCTCGAGTGCGTCGCGATCGATGACATGGCGAGTCTCCTCGGTGAGCGGGCACGTGAGCACCACGAAATCGGCGCGCGGCAGCAGTCGGTGGAGCATCACGGGTGGGTGAACCTCATCGGCCGACCCGTCGTGCCGCGTCGTGTCACGCTTGATGCCGACGACGTGCATGTCGAAGGCGCGCGCCAGTCTCGCGAGGCGCGATCCGATGCCGCCCAGACCATAGACGAGCAGCGTCTTGCCGCCAAGCTCCTCTTCGCGGCGCGAGAGATCGGAGACGATGGGGCGCCAGAATCGCTTGTGCTGGTTGTCGCGCGCACCCGGGAGACGGCGCGTGAAGGCGAGGATCAATGCCATCGCGTGCTCGCTCACCGCGTTCGTGTTGATGCCGGCGCCGCTCGCGAGCCGGATGTGGCGTGCAGCGAGCGCGGCGAGGTCGAACTGGTTGTAGCCCGCTGCCGAGACCTGGATGAAGCGCAGCCTGGCCGAGCGCTCGAGAAGGTCTGCACGCCACAGCCCCGAGAGCACCGCGACGTCGGCTTCGCCGATGCGTGCGCTGGTTTCTTCGGGGGTCCAGGTCTGAAAGTGGCGGATGCCCGTCGCGCGCAGGATGAAGCGCTCGGCGAGCCGGTAGCTCGAGTGGGCGAAGTGGACAGTAAGCCGGGATTTGTCCGGCAGGTCGTTGGGCTGGGGCATGGCGCGACTCGCCGCAGCGCGCTAGGCCGGGTCGTACCAGTTGCGCTCGGCGTGGTCCATGTTGACGCCCTCGATACGGATGAGGCGCGCCTCGGCGATGCGGTTCGGCGAATGCACATCGCCTTGCGCGTAGGCGTAGGCGTCGCCGGGTCGCAGCGCATAGGTGCGCACCGCCTCGACCGTGCCGTCCCTGCTGTCTTGCGGTGGCGAGACGACACGCCAATCCGTCATCTCGGTAGTGCCCGCGGCCTGGCCGTACACCGCCCAGCTCGGACCGTGGTCGTGGGGTCTGCTGCCGGCCTCCTCGGTGTAGACATGGCCGATGATGCAGAAACCGAGCACCGGGTCGGTGTAGAGAATCTTGCGCGGCGAGCTGTTGTCGGGACCCAGGTGGCGAGAGACGAAGGCGCTGTCGGCGCAGGCGCGTGCCACGCACTGGCGCACGGTCTCCAGGCCCGCCGGTCCGGCGTCCGCTTCGAGCGCGGCGCGGCAGTCGGCCGCGAGTTCGTCGAGTGTATAAGCCATGGCAGTGCCTCGCGGTTGCGCTGCTGAATCCTACGGATTCGTGACCGGTTCGTCGAGCGGCGGCGTGGCGGGCGCAAGACACGCTTCGTACTCCGCGCGCACCGCATCGACTTGTGCGCAGCGGGCGATGTCCGAGGAGAT
>CAZSDY010000183.1:0-7498 GCA_964605765.1 uncultured Ectothiorhodospiraceae bacterium
GCCCTTCTTCAAGCCCGAGTACCGGGAGAAATGGGCCGGGTTCGATGTGGCCGCCGCCAACGCGCTGCTCGACGAGATGGGACTCACCGATCGCGACAGCCGCGGCGTGCGCCTCCTGCCGGACGGGCGCCCCATGGTGGTCGTCGTGGAGACGGCGGGCGAGGACACGGAGCAGGTCGATGTGCTGGAACTCATCAGCGACGACTGGTTGAAAGTCGGCGTCAAGGTATTTTCGAAACCGATGCAAAGGGAAGTTTTCCGCAACAGGATCTTCGCCGGCAGCACGATCATGTCGGTTTGGGGGGGGCTGGAAAACGGCTTGCCCACGGCGAATATCAGCCCGGAGGAGCTGGCGCCGACCAGTCAGCAGCAGCTGCAATGGCCCAAGTGGGGGCAGTATTTCGAGACCGGTGGCGCGGCGGGCGAACCGCCCGATATTCCCGAAGCGCAGACGCTGCTGCGCCTGAATGGCGAGTGGGCGAGCGCGTCCGGCGCGAGCGAACGCACGGCGATCTGGCAGCGCATGATGTCCATCTACACCGACCAGGTGTTCACCATCGGTCTCGTTGCCGGCGTGCCCCAGCCCGTGGTGGTGAGCCGGCGGCTGCACAATGTGCCGGTCAAGGGCATATACAACTGGGAGCCCGGCGCGCATTTCGGCATCTATCATCCCGACACGTTCTGGCTTTCGGAACCACCGTAACGTAGCCCGCCATGTTCAACTACCTGGTGCGCAGACTCCTGGTCATGATCCCGACCCTGCTCGTGATCAGCGCGTTGATATTCGTCATCATCCAGCTCCCCGAGGGGGATTATCTGACCACCTACATCGCGGAGCTGGAGAGCCAGGGCGAGAGCGTCAGCCAGGAGAAGATCGCCTTCCTGCGCGAGCAGTACGGGTTGGACAAGCCGCCGGTCGAGCAATATTTCTCCTGGGTGACGGGGCTGCTGCAGGGAAACTACGGCTATTCGTTCGAGTACAGCCTGCCGGTCTCGCAGGTCGTCGGGGACCGCCTGTTCCTGTCCTTCATCGTGTCGCTTGCGACCATCGTGTTCACCTGGGCCGTGGCGTTTCCGATCGGCGTGTATTCCGCTACGCATCAATACAGCTGGGCCGACCACGGGCTCACCTTTCTCGGTTTTCTGGGGCTGGCGACGCCCAATTTTCTGCTCGCCCTGGTGTTGCTCTACTTCGCGAACGTGGTATTCGGGACCTCCATCGGGGGCCTGATGAGCGAGCAATACCTCAACCAGCCGATGAGCTGGGGAAAATTCCTCTCCGTGCTCGAGCATCTGTGGATCCCGGTCATCGTCATCGGCACCTCGGGAACGGCGGGCATGATTCGCCGCCTGCGGGCGAACCTGCTCGACGAGCTGCGCAAACAGTACGTGGTGACGGCGCGCGCCAAAGGCTTGCCGGCATTCCGCGTGCTGGTGAAGTATCCACTGCGCATGGCGCTCAATCCCTTCATTGCCGATATCGGCAATCTGTTGCCGCAAGTGGTTTCCGGCGCTGCAATCGTATCGGTGGTGCTGTCGTTGCCGACGACGGGACCGATGCTTCTGCAGGCCTTGCGCAGCCAGGACATGTATCTTGCCGGTTCCTTCCTGATGTTCTTGTCCCTGCTGACGGTGGTCGGCATGTTCTTGTCGGATCTGGCACTCGCCGCCCTGGATCCGAGAATTCGCCTGACCGGGGGGGAGGTCCGTTGAGCGCGCCTCCCGCCGGCGCCGTGGAGCACTATGTCTCGCAGGCGCCGTTCAATCCGCACGCCATCGAGGCATTGACGCCACAGCAGGAGCGTTTCTACCTTGCCTCACAGTGGCAGATGACCTGGTGGCGCCTCAAGCGCCACCACCTTGCGGTATTTTCCGGCGCTGTCTTGCTGCTTTTCTACGGCTCCATTCTGGTGAGCGAGGTACTGGCGCCCTACGAGTTGCATACGCGCCACACCGAATACATCTACGCGCCACCGCAGGGGCTGCACTTCATTCACGACGGGCAGCTCGTTGGTCCGTTCGTGTACGGTCTCGACTACACGCTAGACCTGGAGACGCTGCGCCGGGTTTACGTGCCGAACCGGAAGGTGCATCGCATCAGGTTCCTGTGTGCCGGCGACGAGTACAAGTACATGGGATTGATGGCTGGGCGCACGCATCTCGTCTGCCCCGGCGCCGACGGCACCCTGTTTCTTCTCGGCACCGACCGCCTCGGGCGCGATATTTTGTCCAGGGTCATCTACGGCGCCCGCATATCGCTCACCGTGGGGCTCATCGGTATCCTCATCAGCTTCACGCTCGGCATCGTGCTCGGTGGGCTCGCCGGCTACTTCGGCGGCTGGGTGGATGGCGCCGTGCAGCGCGCCATCGAGGTCATCCGATCATTTCCCGAGTTACCGCTGTGGATGGCCCTGTCGGCGGCGCTCCCGGTGACGTGGAGCCCGTTGGGGGTGTTTCTCGGGATCACGATCATTTTGGGGTTGATCGACTGGACCGGCCTCGCCCGCGCGGTGCGGTCCAAGTTGCTGGCGCTTCGCGAGGAGGATTTCTGCACCGCGGCCGTGCTGATGGGTGCACGGCCGTCGCGCGTCATCGCGCGGCACCTGTTACCGAACTTCATGAGCCATCTCATTGCCTCGGCGACCTTGTCCATACCGTCCATGATCCTCGGTGAGACGGCATTGAGCTTCCTGGGCCTGGGTCTTCGCCCGCCCATTACGAGCTGGGGTGTGCTGCTCACCGAGGCGCAGAACATCAATGCCGTGGCACTGTATCCATGGCTGATGTCCCCCGTGGTGCCGGTTATCGTCGCGGTGCTGGCATTCAACTTCCTCGGCGACGGTTTGCGCGATGCGGCCGACCCCTACAAGGACCTGTGACGCGGGCTCGTTCGACAGCGCATCGCGGCTCGCCTACACTGTTGACCAGGCTCCAGTCCCCGAGGTTGTGGACAGTTGGTCAGACGTGTAGACATCATGGAACGCGACGGCCTGGCCGGGAGGTTTCTCGAGCACTGTCATCGCCGCACCTACCCTGCCAAGACGGTGATCATCAACGCGGGTGATCACTCCGACGAGCTTTACTATCTGGTCAAGGGCTCGGTGTCGGTGCTCATCGAGGATAACGACGGCCACGAGATCGTGCTGGCGTACCTGAACAAGGGCGACTTCTTTGGCGAAATCGGGATGTTCGACGAGAAGCACGAGCGCAGTGCGTGGGTTCGGGCGCGAACCCAGTGCGAGGTCGCGCAGATAAGCTACGACCGCCTGCGTAATCTGACCAACGAGCTGCCCGAGGTGCTGCTCGCGCTGCTCGGCCAGCTAGCGCTTCGCCTGCGGGACACCAGCAGGAAGGTCGGTGACCTCGCCTTCACCGATGTCGCGGGCCGGGTGGCGCGCTCGCTGCTCGATCTGTGTGAGCAGCCCGATGCCATGACGCATCCGGACGGCATGCAGATACGCATCACGCGCCAGGAGCTGGGTCGAATCGCCGGCTGCTCGCGCGAGATGGTGGGACGCGTGCTGAAGACTCTGGAAGAACAGCACCTGATCAGCGTGGCGGGCAAGACCATCGTCGTTTTCGGCACGCGCTGAGCCTTCTTCGCGGGCCACGGGCTGGTGCCGTGCCCGCGCCGCGATCAATCATCTGGCGGGAACAGCGCCGCGAGCTTCGCGCCCGGGTCCGGCGCACGCATGAACGCTTCGCCGACCAGAAAGCGGTGCACGCCGCGCGCACGCAGCCTCTTCACATCCTCGCGCGTGTGGATGCCGCTCTCGGTCACCACACGGGTCTGTACCGGTATGGCGGCGAGCAGTCCCAGCGTTGTATCCAGCGATGTCTGGAAGGTGCGCAGATCCCGGTTGTTGATGCCGAGCAGCGCAGGTGACAGCGCCAGCGCGCGGTCGAGCTCCTTGGCGTCGTGCACCTCGACCAGGCAGTCCATGCCGAGCTCGCGCGCCAGCGCCTCGAGTTCCGCGAGCCGTGCGTCGGTAAGCGCGGCGACGATCAGCAGCACGCAGTCTGCACCGATCGCGCGTGCTTCGTGGACCTGGTAGGGGTCGATCAGGAAGTCCTTGCGCAGCACCGGCAGCGTGCAGGCGCGCCGGGCGACCTGCAGATGCCGGTCGGCGCCCTGGAAGAAGCGCTCGTCAGTGAGCACAGACAAGGCACTCGCGCCATGCGCCTGATAGGTCCGGGCAATCTCGGCCGGGTCATAAGCCTCGCGGATCACGCCCTTGCTGGGCGACGCTTTCTTGACCTCCGCAATCACCGCCGCGCCACCGCCTTCGACCGCTGCCTCGAGTGCCGCGCGGAAGGGGCGCACGGGCGGCGCACGCCGCGCGCGCTCGATCATTTCGCCAAGCGGCACGCGCACCGCCCTGGCGCTCACCTCGCTCGTCTTGTGCTCGATGATCCGCTTCAGGATATCGGGCGTGGGCCGGTCCATGGGGGTGCTAGAAGCTGTTGCTGAGTGCGACAAGGGCGTCGAGCCGGGCGCGCGCGGCGCCGTTGTCGATGGCGTCGAGCGCGGCGGCGACGCCGTCCTCCAGACTTTCACGCAAGCCCGAGACGTAGATCGCCGCCCCCGCGTTGAGGGCCACGATATCGCGCGCGGCGCCCGGCTCGCCGGCAAGCACGCGGTGCAGCATGGCGAGGCTTTCCGCGGCGCTCGCGACCGTGATCTCGGCCACGGCGGAGCGCTTGAAGCCATACGCCTCCGGCGACAGCGTCCACTGCGTGACCTCGCCATTCTCGAGTTCCGCGACCCGGGTCGGGGCGCCGCTGCTGATCTCGTCCAGCCCGTCTTCGGCGTGCACGACCAGCACGTGCCGGCTGCCGAGCTGCCCTAGCACCCTGGCAAGCGGCTCCACCCACTGCGCGGCGAACACGCCGATCACCTGGTTGTCCGTACCGGCCGGGTTCGTGAGCGGCCCCAGGAGGTTGAAGATCGTGCGCACGCCCATCTCGCGGCGCGGGCCGATGGCGTGCTTCATGGCGCTGTGGTGATTGGGAGCGAACATGAAGCCGACACCGGCTTCCTCTATGCAGCGGGCCACTTGCGTGGCATCGAGAGCGAGCCGTACACCGGCGGCTTCCAGCACGTCCGCGCTGCCGGAGTTGCTCGACACCGACTTGTTGCCGTGCTTGGCGACGTGTGCCCCGGCGCCGGCCGCGACGAAGGCGCTGGCGGTGGAGACATTGAAGGTCGCGGCGCCGTCGCCGCCGGTCCCGCAGGTATCGACCAGGTGTGCCGCCGAGGTGTGGACACGGGCGGCCAGCTCGCGCATCACGCCGGCCGCCGCCGCGATCTCGTCGACCGTCTCGCCCTTCATGCGCAATCCGATCAGGAACCCCCCGATCTGCGCGGGCGTCGCCTCGCCGGTCATGATGCCGCGCATCACGGAGGTCATCTCCTCGACGCCGAGATCGCGTCCCTCGGTGGTCGCCCGAATGGCTTGTTGAATGTCCATGTCGATGGTCTCCCCTTGTTCGCCAGGCACGCGGTTCAACGCGCGTGCGTCAGAAAGTTCCCGAGCAGCTCGTGTCCATGCTCCGTGAGGATGGATTCCGGATGAAACTGCACGCCAGTGACAGGGTGTGCCGCGTGGCGCACACCCATGATCTCGTCGCGCGTCCCGTCGCCACCCGCTGTCCAGGCGGTGACCTCCAGGCACTCGGGCACGCTGCGCCGGTCGATGACCAGCGAATGGTATCGCGTTGCCCGGAACGGATCGCCGAGGCCCCGAAACACCCCCTCGCCGCTGTGGTGAATCATGGACGTCTTGCCGTGCATGATCTCGCCGGCACCGACAATCGCGCCCCCGAAGGCCTGCGCGACGCATTGGTGCCCCAGGCACACGCCGAGGATGGGTATGCTCGCCGCGAAGCGCTCGACGAGCGCCACCGACACGCCCGCCTCGTTCGGCGTGCAGGGCCCCGGCGAGATGACGATGTAGCGCGGCGCGAGCCTTTCGACCTCGTCCACGGAAATACGATCGTTTCTTCGCACCAGCACTTCGACGCCCAGCTCGCCCAGGTACTGCACGAGGTTGTAGGTGAACGAGTCGTAGTTGTCGATCATCAGCAGCATGAGGAACCTAACCTCCGGTAATTGAGAAGCATATTCAATCGGTGGCTTATAATACCCGCTTAGATATCCACTTTTGTCGCTTGATTTCCTCGCAACGGCGGTCAGCGCGACGCGTGACACCTTTTGCGTTGGTGCCCGACCGATTTCGGTTGCAAAGCCGGGATCTGCGGCAAGATAGTACCCGTGTGCGGCCGTAACTCCCTCCCAAGGGGCGTTGACAAGCCGTGGTGGCTTGGGATGGTGGTTCGGGGACGATGGCGCTTTGAACGCCCGGTCGATTTGTGTATGGTCCCATGCACAACAACGAGCCGCAGGGCCGCATCCCCTTGACGAACGGCCAACGCCACCACGCCGCGCTTCGCGCCGGCTACAAGCTGCACTGGTACGAGATTGAATCCATTCTCGGGCAGGGTGGCTTCGGCATCACGTATCTTGCGACCGACACCAACCTGGATACGAAGGTCGCCATCAAGGAGTTCCTCCCGACTGATCTGGCAGTGCGCACCCACGATAGCTCCGTGCAACCGATGTCCGACGGACACCAGAACACCTTCGCGTGGGGACTTTCCAGATTCCTCGCGGAATCCAAGACGCTAGCGAAGTTTCAGCATCCCAACATCGTCAGGGTCTACAGCGGCTTCGAGGCCAACAACACCGCCTACATGGTGATGGAGTATGTCGAGGGACAGACGCTGGAGGAAGCACTCAAGTTCCGGCGAGTCCATACCGAGCAGCAACTCCTCGATGTCCTCTTTCCGTTACTCGACGGATTGGAGAAAGTCCACGCGGCGGGCTTCATCCACCGCGACATCAAGCCCGAGAACATCTATCTGCGTGAGGACGGTTCACCGCTGCTGATTGACTTCGGCTCGGCGCGCCAGGCGATAGGGGCGAAGACGCGTACGCTCACGGCCCTGGTCACTCCCGGGTACGCGCCCTACGAGCAGTACAGTGGGGCGGCAGCGGACGGGGCCGACAAGCAGGGGCCCTGGACAGATATCTATGCGTTAGGGGCGACGCTTTACCGAGCTGTCAGCGGTAAATCCCCCATCAATGCGATGCAGCGCGTGGAGGGGGTGCTCGCGGGTAATGACTCGTTGGTACCGGCGATGGCGATGGGAGAGGGTCTCTACTCGACCCCCTTTCTCAAGGCCATTGATTGCGCTGTTCAATTCTTGCCCGAGAATCGCCCGCAGACTATTGCCGAATGGCGTTCGATGTTCCCGGAGGTCGCGGGCAATCCTGACCGACCGCAGAGCGAGGTGCAGACGGTGGCGGCCGGTGCCCCGCCTCCTGCCGAGGCGTTGCCCGCGCGCGGCAAGTCGACGGTGGCGCGCTGGGTGGCCGCGGCGGTGGTGATGGCCGCGCTTGGCGGGGGCGCTTACGTGGCGTGGCCGGCGCTCGAGC
>CAZSDY010000184.1:0-4112 GCA_964605765.1 uncultured Ectothiorhodospiraceae bacterium
AGCTCTTCCATCAGCTTGTTGACGCTCACCCCGCGGTGCCGAGCGAGTTCCTTCAGTCGTTCGTGCGTGTCGTCCGCCAGGCGGACCGTCAAGGTAGACATCGTTCAATCCTCCGCGATCAACTCACCCGGGCCCAACACGCGCAGCCCCGGGAAATGCAGCTCGGCGCGCACGAAGTCACGCGTGTTGTGCGTGACGATCGTCTCCGCGCCACCGGCGACCGCGAGCTCCACGACGTGGTTGTCTGCCTCGTCGGGCAGGTTCGGGCGCCACAGGAAGTAGGTGCGGACCCACCGGCACCGGCTGGCGAGCGCGGCCCACAGCGCATCGCGTTCGGATGCGTCGATCGGTGACGCCGCAAACGGTTTGGCGCGCGCGAGCACCGACTCGTACTCGGCCAGCAACGCCTGTCCCATGAGCGGCTCGTACCGGTCGAGCAGACACCGCCGCAGGACCTCCCGACTCGCGCCGTCCGGACTCGACACGGCGGCGACGAAGACGTTCGTGTCCACCACGATGCGCATCGGTGGATGATAGCATATATGCCATCACTCGGCAGATTGGGATTTCCGGCCGGTTCGCGCTCTACGTCAGCGTGCGGAGGCTTCGAACCTCGCGAAGCGGGTCGCAAGAAGCTCCGGATCGGGCCGGAGCGCGCGCGCCCTCGGTAGCAGGATCGCCTCGCCGTGCAGGCCCTTCAGCCCATGCAGCAGCATCGGCCCATCCTCCTCGTCCAGGATCTCTCGCCGAACCTCGACAACGTAGTCGGGCCTGATCCCGATGAACTGCCGGTCGAAGGCGGCATGGTGCAGCTTGCAGAGCGCGAGACCGTTCTGGACCCGCGGCTCGCCGCCAGGCTCCGCGTCTGGAACGATGTGCGCGGCGTCGAGCAGCTCCTGATGACGCAGACGGCACAGGGCGCATTGCTCCCGGTAGGCGCGTAGCACCCGTTCGCGGAACGAACGCTGGTGAAGCCGTGCCTTGAGCTCGCGCGTGATGTAGCGGCGTCGCTCGTCCCCCTGCTCGCTCCTGATATCGTAGGGGGCCACAACGCTGTCCTCGGTCCACTCGAGCACGCGCGCGTCATCGAGAGCAACGCGGAACCGCAGTCGCTGCGGCTCATCGCCGACGACGAAGACCGGCCAGGACGCCAGGTACTGGCCGGGAACCACGCCATGGAGGTAGACGAGCGGGAGGCGGCGCGCCATCAATTCTCGCAGACCACGGTTCTCCCGATGCTCCGGGTCCGTGCCGCGGTAGGCGTAGAGGAGCAGCCCATCGAGCCCGAACGCATCGTCGTAGGGCCCACCCGCCGACGTTCGGATGGAGAGCGGCAGCTCCATGACCGCCGGCTTGAAGATCCCCTGCTGGCTGACGAGCGGCACGCGAACACCGTCCAGCACGAAGCCCTGCGAGAGCAACTTCCACGGTAGGACATCGCCGTACGCATCGACCTGAACGGCGAGCCAATCGAATGCGGCGTGTCGGACTCTGGCGTCGCTCATGGCGGTGGCCAGCCAATCAGCCCAGCGTGTACCAGGTTCCGCGACCCGCTCCGTGGCGGGAGATGTGGCCGTTCCTGGTCAGTCGGCTCAAATGATCCTTGACCGTGTTGCGGTTCGCACCGGTGAGCGCCACTGCCATCGCGACGCTAAGCCTTCCGTGCTCGCGACAAAGATCGAGGAGTCGGACTGAGAGATTCGGAAGGCGCTCGAGAAGAATGCGCTCCCTTTCGAGCTTCGCGCTCAGGCGCACCTGTTGCTGCCGTAGCGCATCGAGAAAAAACGTCAACCACGGCTGCCAATTCGGCTCTGAAGTTCGGATGGTGACCTGTGTTTGGCGCAGCGCGAGGTAGTAGGCCTCCTTGCGCGCTTCGATGACGCTCTCGAGTGAACCGTAGGGAACGTACCTATAGCCGGTGCGCAGCAACAACAGTGTCGTCAAGATGCGGGACAGGCGGCCGTTGCCGTCCTGGAAGGGGTGGATCTCGAGAAAGACGACGACGAAGACCGCAATGACGATCAGGGGGTGCAGCGTTTCTCGCGCAAGCGCTGCCCGCGTCCACTCGACGAGCTCGCGCATTAGTCGCGGCGTGTCGAACGGTGTCGCGGTCTCGAACACGACACCGAGACTCTCGCCATCAGGCCCGATTGCCTCGACGTGGTTCGGAAACGTCTTGTAGGCTCCGCGATGCCGCTCGTCCTTCCCCGAGAACTGAAGCAGGTCACGGTGTAGTTGAAGGATGTGGTTCTCGGTGAGATCGATTGCGTCCGCGCTCTCGAACACCGTTTCCATCACCGCCGCGTAGCCCGCCACCTCCTGCTCGTCGCGCGAGGCGAAGGTCTGGACGTCGAGGTTCGCAAGCAGGCGCTCGACCTCCCGGTCGTTCAGCGCGGCGCCCTCGATGCGCGTCGAGGAGCCAATGCTCTCGATCGTCGCCACGCGGCGCAGCGCGGAAAGCCGCTCCGGGGCAATCCGGCCGATGGCGCGCCAGGCACCCTTGAACTCGTCGATCGCCGCGATCAGCGACAAGATCACCGGGGTGATCTGCAGCGACCCCGTGTCGATTTTCCCGGCCATTTTCCCATCCAGTTACATCCGTTTAGTATGCGACATGGATATCCGATTTTCCACCCATTAATATCCATTTCAGGGACGCCTTGCCGGGACGTGCAGTGTTGCGGAAGGGGGGCGTTGTTTCGTTATTCGAATCCGAGACAGATGCGATCCGCGGTTCAGCCCGCGAGCCAGTTCTCGACGCTGAGTCCCGGAACACGAGAGAACTCACCGACGTTCGCGGTGACGACCGTGAGGCCCTGGCAGAGGGCGTGGGCGGCGATCAGCATGTCATTTGGACCGATTGGCTCCCCCCGGCGCGCGAGTGCCCAACGCAACGTGGCGTAATGCCGATCGACTGGCGCCTCGAGCGGCAGGATCTCGAGCGCGGACAGGATGGCGTCGACTCGATCCGCGAGCTTGGTCGATCCCGATTTCTCGGCGCCGAAGCGCAGCTCTGCGGCGACGACGATGCTGGTGCAGATCCCGCTCTCGCCAACCGCCGCGATTCGGATCGCGACGGGGCCCTGCGGGTCGCGTGCGAGCGCCGACAGGATGTTCGTATCCAGGAGGTATCGCAGCGCCACCCGCTACAGCGCCACGTCGTCGAGCGGCGGCAGATCCTCGTCCACGTCCGGCAGCAGCTCGTCCAGCGGCTCCAGCGTGCTCAGCAATGCCAGCAGGCGTCCCTTCCTGAGAGGTTCCACGATCAGACGCTCGCCCTCCTTGCGGACGAGCGCCTCGTCGCCCTCGAGCTCGAACTCGCGCGGAATTCGAAGCGCCTGGTTGCGACCGTTGCGGAACAGGCGGACGTGGCGTTCACGATGGTTCATGGGCGCTTGACCCGGGCAGCCTACAAGCATAGGCCAAAGCATATGCCACAAACCGACTTTCGGTCAACGCGGAGCGTCGTTCCATTATTCGAATCCGAGACAGGGGAGACCGCCACCAGCGCCTGCAGGCGGATCAACCCACCGGAACCCGTTCCGACCTCGGCATCCCGAGCGCCGTCATCCGGTCAAGCACCTGGCTCTTCACCAGAACTTCGATCTGCTGGCGCTCGAGCTCACGCGATGCGAGCTTTACTCTCACCAGGGCCTTGAATCTCGAGACGGCGTTCTCGGCAAGACTCTGCCGGGTCGCGCCACTCGATGTCCGCGACGGATACCGACCCTCGTCGCGAACGGTGTCGGAGTCGATCCGGTGTCGGAGTCGATCCGGGGACAGTCACGGCCTCGGGGCGATCCGGGGACCGACGATCCGGGGACAGCCACGGCCTCGGGGCGATCTGGGGACAGTCACGGCCTCGAGCACGGCCTCGGGGCGATCCGGGGAGGGGCGATCCGGGGACAGTCACGGCCTCGAGGACCGCCGCTCCGACACCACGCGGACACCGCCTGCTCGTCGACCCACAGGGTCAGGCTCCCGCGGGCGATCAGCATTCTGTTGTACTTGGGCCAGTTGCGGACCCGGTACCGGAAGATGAAATCCGATCTGCGCATAGGAGGAATCTAACTCGTGCGCAGGTGGTCGCGGCCGATTAATGCAACAACGCC
>CAZSDY010000184.1:4212-7340 GCA_964605765.1 uncultured Ectothiorhodospiraceae bacterium
CGAACGGTTCGCCGGTTGCGCGAGATGCGTTGAGCAGTCGCTGACGGACCGAAGCCGCCGTGTCCTTCGGATTTCTCGGCGCCATCACTCGAGCGATTCCAGGTACGGGCGCATGACATTGGCGACGCGGCAGATCTTTGCGAAGCGCCAGAGTTCGTCCATGTCTGCTCGCCGCTCGCGCCAGCACTCCCTGAGCGCTTCCAGAGCCACGTCGAGTCCGATCTTGCGGCGAAACTTGAAGCAGTCCGCGACGGTCTTCCCGGGGCCGTAGACGGGAACCCGGACACCTTCGATCCGGTGGAGCTCGATACCTTCGGTGAGGGCCTGGCCCGAGAACCGGACCACGCGCAGCCGCAGCCCCGGGCCCCTCGGCTGTCTGGCCTTCGGACCGATGGCGAGCCAGACTGCGTGCGGCGACTGGGTCGTGAGGTCGTGGAAGCGAAGCGCGGAGAGCAGGCATACGGTCGCCCCCGGCACGCTTTTGGCCGCCACGGCGAGGCTGTGATGCTCGCTTACCTCGGAGCCTGCGAGGACGTAGAGCCCGCGACCGATGCGCTCGACGAGACCGCGCCGCTGCATGCGACGGAGGCACTCCCTGGGGATCCCGTGAGCATCGAGGTCCCGCGGCCGTAGCACTCCGTGCCGCCGGATGAGGTCCTGGACCTGCTCGCTTTGCGATTGGCTCATCGATGCAGATATGGTACAAAACGTCGGTGAATAATAAGATATTCCGACATTGCGTAACAGCACCTCGACGGCTAACGCGGAAAGCTGAACGCGACCGCCGTCCATATCGCAGCTCGGGCCTACCTGATGCGCTTCTGGGTCGGCATCACTGACGGCGACTGGTTCGAGACCTTGCGCCGGCGCCGCCCGGACGAGGTCAACTTCTGGCAGCCGAGCGATCGACCGCCTCGCACGATGGAGCCGGGCTGGCCCTTCCTGTTCAAGCTCCACTCACCAAGGAACTACATCGTCGGCGGCGGGTTCTTCGTCCGGTTCACGGTGCTGCCCTGCTTTCTCGCGTGGGATGCGTTCGGCGAGAAGAACGGCGCTGCGAGCCTGGCCGAACTCGTCGCGCGCACCGCGCGCTATCGGAAGGCCCCGCAGACGCCCGGCACGCCGATCGGATGCAACGTGCTTACCGATCCGTTCTTCCTGGACGAGGACGACTGGATCCCAGTTCCGCCCGATTGGCCGCGCAACGTCCAGCGGGGGTTCACCTACGACACCGATACCGCGTCCGGCGACGCGCTGTGGCAAGCGGTCGAAGATCGGCTCGCGGCGCACCGACCCGCAGACTCCGTGGAAGAGCCTCGATTCGGCGAGGCCTATCTCGCTCGTGCCCGCCTCGGGCAGGGCACTTTCCGCACGCTCGTCACGGACGCCTACCATCGGCGCTGCGCCGTCACCGGCGAGCGTAGCCTGCCGGCGCTCGAGGCGGCCCACATTCAAGCGCATGCCGCCGACGGCCCGAACCGCACCCAGAACGGGATCTTGCTGCGCGCCGACATCCACCGCCTGTTCGACGATGGCTATGTGACCGTCGACCCGGACCTTCGCTTCGTGGTGAGCCCGCGCCTGCGCGAAGAGTTCGAGAACGGCCGAGCGTACTACGCGCTCGAGAGCGAACCGCTCGCGAACCTCCCCGATCGGTTGACGGACCAGCCGGGCCGTGAGTTCATCGAGTGGCACAACGCGGAGGTGTACGTCGGATGACGACACCCGCGCTCCGTCCAAGTTGCCACCGTTCGGTCAAGCCGTGACCCGCCCGGTCCGACCCGGAATCTACGAAGACCTGATGACCGCCACCCTGGAGGCGGGAATCAAATCGCGGACCACGGAAGGCTGGCGGGTGGAGGTCCGTCCCGCCGACGCGACGATACGCCCGGAGTTCCTGGCCCGACACGTCTACATGCTCGTGCGGCGCGCGCTCGAAGCGGTTCCTGGAGAGGGCGACGAGGCGTTGTTCCGTTAATCGAATTTGACGCCGGGGAGCCCGCCACCGGCTTCCTGCAGGCGGATCAACCCACTGAGATGCGTTCGGATCTCGGCATCCCGAGCGCCGACATCCGGTTGAGCACCTGGCTCTTCACCAGGGCTTCCACCTGCTGGCGCTCGAACTCTCGCGACGCGAGCTTCACTCCAACCAGTGCCTTGAACCTCGACACCGCGTTCTCGGCAAGACTCTGCCGGGTCGCTCCGCTCGAGGTCCGCCATGGATACCGACCCTCGTCCCGAATGCGACGCAGAACGGCGTCGCGCTCGGTCCGGAACGCAGGCGGGTCCTTGGCTCGACTGAACCTGGCGTTACGTCGTGGCGGAATCGTTGGGACTGCGCCTCGGGCCAGGATCGCTTCGTAGCACGTCCCGCTGTCGTACGCCCGGTCCGCGGACACCTGACCGATGTCCCCTTCTACGCGGTCGAGCATCGCCGGCAAATGCGGACTGTCGTGCACGCCACTGGTGGTCAGGTCCACCGCGACGATGTCCTTGGACGTCTCGTCGACGCACAGATGCAGCTTTCTCCAGATGCGCCGCCGGCCCTTTCCCATGCCGTGCTTTCTCACGTACCACTCGCCGGCGCCGAACACCTTAAGTCCCGTGCTGTCGATCACCACGTGGCACGGCTTCTTGCCTCGCCCTTCGCGGATCTTCACCTCCAGCGAGCGCTGACGTTTGCTCACCGTCGTGTAGTCCGGCACCGGGAGCGCGATGTCCATCAGTCGCACCACCGACTCCAGGAATCCCTGCGTCGCCCGCAGGCTCAGATGGAATACGGCTTTGACCACGAGCGCGCACTCGATCGCGGTGTCGGTGTAAAGTCGAGGTCGCCCTCGGGCGCTGGGGACCTTCTCGTGACACCAGGAGTCGACTGCCTGCTCGTCAATCCAGAAGGTGATGCTCCCACGCTGGACGAGAGCCCGGTTATAGGCTGGCCAGTTACGAATTCGGTACCGGAAGATGAAGTCTGAATTGCGCATGGACTCATTCCAAATGATCGTCCCAGCGCCTCCGACTGAATTATTCAACAACGCCATTGTCAACCGAACTTGAGCGCACCGGGACATCATTCCGCGCACAGCCGATCTGCATCGGAAACAGTCGTTTAGCGCACTTGAGCGAAC
>CAZSDY010000185.1:0-7314 GCA_964605765.1 uncultured Ectothiorhodospiraceae bacterium
TGTGGGAGCCGCGGGTGGGCAACTACCCGCGGCCACCCGGCAGTCCGCTCCTACGCGGGGCCTTGAAAAGCCGGGACGATCAGGTGGCGCGCGTTACAGCAGCGGCGCGATGACCAGGCTGACGATCGCCATCACGTTGATGAGAATGTTCATGGACGGGCCCGAGGTATCCTTGAACGGGTCGCCCACCATGTCTCCGACGACCACTGCACGATGGGTTTCCGAGCCCTTGCCTCCATGGTGGCCCTTCTCCACATGCTTCTTGGCATTGTCCCAGGCACCGCCCGCGTTCGCCATGGTGAGTGCCAGAAGGACACAGCCGAGCAGCGCACCGGCCAGCATGCCGCCCAGCGCATGCGCGCTGATGCCAAAGCCGACTATCCACGGCATGAGCACCGCAATGATACCGGGCAGCACCATCTTCTTGAGTGCTGCCGTGGTCGCAATATCCACGCAGCGGGCCGTGTCGGGCTCGGCCCGGCCTTCCAGCAGCCCATCTATCTCCCTGAACTGGCGCCTGATCTCGTTGATCATCGCGAACGCGGCGTCACCAACCGCCGTCATCGTCAAGGCGGCGAGCCCGAATGGCAGAATACCGCCGATGAACATGCCGATGAGAACCTGCGGATTGCCGAGGTTGAGCAGGAAGCCGGGATTATGAACGGTCACGGTCTGCACAAAAGCGGTAATGATGGCGAGTGCCGCAAGCGCCGCCGCGCCGATGGCAAAGCCCTTGCCGATGGCGGCCGTGGTGTTGCCGAGCTCATCGAGTGAGTCGGTGATACGCCGCGTATCCTCGCCCAGTCCACCCATCTCGGCGATCCCGCCCGCATTGTCGGCGACCGGGCCATAGGCGTCGATCGCCATGGTGATGCCGACCGTCGCCAGCATGCCGACGGCCGCGATTCCCACGCCGTAAAGGCCCGCCAGATTGCTGGCCACGGCAATGATCAAGCAGATGGTCAGCAACGGTATCGCTACCGACTGCATGCCGACCGCCAGCCCGGTGATGATGACGGTGGCCGGACCCGTCTTGCCCGCCGTGGCGATGTGCGTGACCGGATCGCTGGCGGTGAAGTACTCGGTGGTGAAGCCGATCACCATGCCGCCCGCGGCCCCCATGAGGACCGCTCCCCAGACACCCATGGCGATGCCGTTGCCCTTGATCAGCAGGGCGGCCAGCACGATGAACAGGACCGTTGCCCCCACCGTGCCGCGGCGTAACGCCAGCTCCGGCGCGGAGGACGAAAAGTAGCGCACCAGCCAGATGCCGCCGATCGAGCACATGAGCCCGGCCGATGCCATCACCAGCGGCAAAAACATCAATGACTCGCGATTTCCGAGCCCTGCCAACGCCCCGGCGCTCATGGTCGAGGCAATGGCAATAGACGCGATCATGGCGCCACAATACGACTCGAAGATGTCGGATCCCATGCCCGCCACGTCGCCGACGTTGTCGCCGACATTATCGGCAATGACGCCGGGGTTGCGCGGGTCGTCTTCCGGGATACCGGCTTCGAGCTTGCCTACCAGATCCGCGCCTATGTCCGCGCTCTTCGTGAAGATGCCGCCGCCGACACGGGCAAACAGCGCGACGCTCGATGCGCCGATGCCAAAGCCGTGAATGTGGTGCGCCGTCTCCGGGTCACCGCCGAAAATCAGGTACAGCAGACCGAGGCCCAGCAGGCCCAGAGATGCCACGGCCAGACCCATGATGGAGCCCCCGTAAAATGCCACGGTGAGCGCTTCGGCCGGGCCGCGGCTGTGCGCGGCCGTGGTGGTGCGCACATTGGCGCGCGTGGCCGTATTCATGCCGATGTAGCCGGCCGCGGCCGAGGCGAGCGCACCGATCAAGAATGCGAAGGCGGTCCCGAAACCGAGCGTGGCCCACAGCAGGACGAACAGGGCTGCGGCGAATCCCAGAAGCATCGTGTACTCGCGGCGCATGAACACCATGGCACCTTGATGAATGGCATCGCTTATCTGCGCGACCTTGGCGTCGCCAACCGGGTATTCCTTGATCTTCTCGAAGATCATGTAGGCGGCGACCAGGCCCAGGATGCCGAAAAAGGTCGGCCACAAGGCGTTCAAACTCATCAGAATCTCCCTGCGTGTAACTGTTCTTGATGTTCAGCAACCGCGCGTCATGCGCGCGCGGCGTGCGCGAAAAGGAGTGTACTTATATCTGCATAGCGCCCGCATATCAAGACAACGGCGCCTGCGTTGACTTTCCCGGCTGTTGCGACGCCCGTACCCGGGTATACCCGCGATTCCCGGCTCTTCAGAAGACTGCGGGTGATTGCTCCAGCAAAGCCGCCAAGCACATCGATCTTCTAGAATAAAGGCAGTCGACGGTACGCTGATGGCGTCGCTCATCGGGGGCTTCGTGAGCCCTTGGCTTTGCGTGCTTCGCGTCTTGGCGAGAGCATCATAAGAATGCACGCGCTATGGGGTCGCGCCGGCCGCCGCAAGCGGATCGATACCGATGCTTCGCAGCAGCTCGCAGGTCTCGAGCAGCGGCAGCCCCATGACCCCCGAGTAGCTGCCCTCCAGGCGGGTCACGAATATCGCTCCCATGCCCTGAATGGCGTATCCACCGGCCTTGTCCATGGGCTCGCCGGTGGCGCAGTAGGCCGCGCGCTCATGCGCGCTGATCGAGCGGAACCATACACGGCTCCTGCTCAGTCGCACGCTGGTTTCGCTGCTCGCCAGGGCGACCGCGGTGAGCACATCATGGCTTCTGGCTGAGAGTCTTTGCAGCAACGCGTCGGCATGCGCCGGGTCACGCGGCTTGCCGAGGGTCTCGCCGTCGAGCACCACAACGGTGTCAGCCGCGAGCACGGGTTTTTGCGTGCGGTGCACGCGTCTCGCGTACTCCGCCTTGGTACGCGCCACGCGCTCCACGTACAGCAGCGCGCCTTCGGTGGGTTCCGGCGCCTCGTCGATGGCGCATGCGACGTGATCGAAGCGCACGCCGATCTGCGCGAGCAGTGCGCGGCGCCGCGGGGACTCTGATGCGAGCACGATGGGTGCGTTCATGTGCTCGTCACAAGGCTCGTGGGAACCGCTACAGGTTCAGCGTCGCAAGCACTTCGCGTGCCGGCGTACGGTCCCCGGTACGGCTGATGTTGCGTGGCGCGTCCAGGAGACGCATCTCGAAGCCGAGCGTCCGGTACAGCTCGAGGATACGGGGCGTCGCCTGGTTGGAAAGCACCACGGGTCCCGTGTGCCGCGAGAGCCAGTGCGCGAGCCGCACCTGCTCGCTCCAGCCGAACCCTCCCGCCGCGTAGTGGTGAAACTCCACGTCGTAGGGCGGGTCGGCGTACAGAAAATCGTCCGCGTGCACCTCGAGGTCGCAGAAATCCCCGAAGGAGAACCTCCATTCGGCCAGCACGTCCCTGTAGCGCGTCAAGTCACGCTGGTAGCCGATCGTGCGGTACCGCCCGAAAGGCACGTTGAACAGTCCTTTCTTGTTGAAGCGGCACAGGCCGTTGAATCCCGTTCTGTTGAGATAGTAGAAAAGCTCGGCGGCCTCGCGCGATTCCCGCCCGGGACCGACCGCCAGGCGATTGAACTGCGTGCGATGGGCGTAGTAGAGCGCCTTCTCGTTGCGCGTCGCAATATCGATGGTCAAGCCGCGCTGCAGCCAGCGGTAGAAGTTGACCGCGTGCGGGTTGATGTCGTTGAGCAGCGCGCGCGCGGGGCGCAGGCCGAGGGCCACGGCAAGCCCGCCGCAGAACGGCTCGACCAGGCGCCGGTTGCGGTGCGGCTCCCACAGCACGGCGAGATGCGGCACCAGCCAGCGTTTGCCGCCCGCCCATTTCAGTGGTGGCTTGAAGTCGTCGCGGTCCGCGCGAGCGCCGCGGCCCGGCTGCTCGTTCGCAGGGCGCACGTGCGAGCTCATCGTGCGGTGCCCAGTGGCGTCACGGCGTCGTTCGGTCGTGGCCCGTCGCCGCCCGCGATTCTTCGCGCGCCGCCAAGGCGCCCGGTGATGCACTCGTGAATGGCGAGCAGGCTGGGGACGAGCAGCAGCACCAGGACGGTGGAAAACGCGAGGCCAAAGGAGATGGATACCGCCATCGGGATCAGGAACTGGGCCTGCAGGGAGGTCTCGAACAGCAGCGGCGTGAGCCCGGCGATGGTGGTGAGCGAGGTGAGCAGTACGGCGCGCAGGCGCAGGCATGCCGACTCGACGATCGCGCGACGGGTTTCCACCCCCGCCTCGCGCAGGTGCTTGTAGAACGTGACCAGCACGATGGAGTCGTTGACCACGATCCCCGAAAGACCGAACATCCCGAACAGGGAGAGGATGGTCACGTCGATGCCGAGCAGCCAGTGCCCCGCGAGCGCACCAACCAGCCCGAAAGGGATGGCCGACATCACCACCAGCGGCCAGCCATAGGAGGCGAACACCCAGGCGAGCACCAGGTAGATCATGGCCAGCGCGAACACGCCGCCGCGGCGCATGTCGGCGAGCGTCTCTTCCTGGTCTGCGCTGCGCCCCTCGAAGCCGTAGTCGACTCCGAAACGACGATTGAGCAGCGGCAGGGTGCTCTCGCGCAGCCGGGTCAACACGGAATTGCTCGTCGTCACGGCCGCATCCACGTCGGCCGAGACCTGCACGGAGAGCTTCCCGTTGGTTCGTCGCAGGATCTGAAAACCGCGCCGCGAACGGATATCGACCACGCTCGGCAGCGGCACCGTTTTGCCATCGGGAAGCAGGATGCCGAAGGCGTCCAGGCTCGACAAGCTGTTGCGCTCGCTGTCGGGCAGCACCACGCGTACCTCCACCTCGTCCTGGCCGTCCTGGAATATCTGTGCGATACGACCGTCGTAAGCGGCTCGAAGCTGGCGCCCAACCGACTCCACGGTGAGACCGAGCGCTTCGCCGAGCGGTGTCAGCTTGTAGATGAGCTGCTCGGGGCCGAAGGGCAGGTCATCCTCCACGGCACTTACCCCGGGGATGGTCTCCAGCGTCTGGCGCAGCGCCAGTGCCGCTTCCTTGAGCCGACCGGCGTCGCTCCCGTGCAGGCGAATGTCGACGTCGCGTCCGGGCGGGCCCGGTCGGCGCTCGAAGATGGAGAAGGACTCGATGCCGGCCGGCAGGGTGATGGCATCCTCCCAGGCCTTGATGAATTGCAGGTTTCGCACATGGCGCGCGTCGGGCTCGACGAGCTCGACCATGATGGATCCGAATTGATCGCCGCGCCGCACGTTATGCTCATCCACGGTGAGCGCGCTGCCCAGACGCACAACAGCCGTATCGACCAGCTTTTCCCCGAAACTCTGCTCGGTCTGCGCCAGCGCCTCGTCGGCCTGTTCCAGGAACGCCGTGACGCGTTCGGGTGGGGTACCCGCGACGAAGCCCACGTTGGCGCGGATGATGGTGCCCTCGGGGGAGGGGAAGAAGTTGAAGCTCAGCCTGCCGCCCACGAGCAGTCCGATGGTGAGTAACAGCAGGCTCAGCGCAATGCTCACGACGGTAGCCGGGTCGGTGACGGCCCAGGTCGCGACGGGCCGGAAGAGCGACTCGCGAAAGCGGATGAATCCTCCTTCCAATGAGCGCCGCAACCTGCCGCTGTCGCGGTGATGTGCACGCTGAAAGGAGTGTCGCAGGTGCCCCGGCAGGATCATGAAGGCTTCGACGAGCGAGGCGGCAATCACGCACACCACCACCACCGGGATGTCGAAGAGTATGTTGCCAATGATACCGCTCACCAGCATCAGCGGCAGGAAGGCGGCGATGGTCGTCAGGGACGACGAGATCACCGGGGCCAGCATGCGCCGCGCGCCGCCCTCGGCAGCCTGCAGGGGTTCCTCTCCCGCTTCGTAGTGGGTGAGCGCATCCTCGCCGACGACGATGGCATCGTCCACGATGATGCCGAGCGTCATAATCATCGCGAACAAGCTGATCATGTTGATGCTGCCGCCGACGGCATACAACACGCCAAGCGTCGCCATGAACGACACGGGTATACCGGCAGCCACCCAGAATGCCACGCGCCCGTTCATGAACAGGAACAGGATCAGCACGACCAGCACCAGACCGCCGGCGCCGTTCTTGAGCAACAGATCGATGCGCTGTTGAATGAACCGCCAGCTCTGGTCGAAGATCACCAGCTCCACGCCCGGCGGCAACCCCGGTTTCGTCTCCTCGTACCAGCGCTGCAGTATCCTCGCCGCCTCCAGGCTGTCCTTGTTCTCGGCCCGGCGCACATCGAGCTCGACGGTCGGCTTGCCGTGGAACAGCACCCGGGTCTCGCCGCTGCGCGCGCGTCTTTGTATGGTGGCGACGTCGCCGAGGCGCAGCAGCCGCCCCGTGTCGTCGGAGCGCAGCGCCAGGCGCTCGAACTCCAGCACCGTCCTGTCCTGCTCCAGCGCGCGGAGTTGCCTGGATACGTCGTTGCGACCGATGGTGCCGGCGGGCAGGTCACGGCTCAGCTCCGCGACACGCGTCGCGATGTTGTCGAGCGACATGTCGAGCTCGCGCAGGCGCTCGGTGGGCACCTGAATGGCAATCTCCTCGTCCGGCAGCCCCGTGATGCCGATACTCGCGATACCGCGATCGAGCAGCTCACGTTCCATCTCGTGGACCAGTGCGCGCAGATCGCCGAGCTCGTAGTCGGTGCTGACCAACAGCCTCGCCACCGGCTCGCGGCGAACGATCTTGGATATCTCCGGATCTTCGGAAGACGCCGGCAGGTTACGGATCAATCCGACGCGCTCCTTGACCTGATCGAGCGCCACGCCCATGTCGGTGCCTTCCTCGTACTCCAGCGTGATCGACGACACACCCTCCGCAGACGTGGAGCTCATCTTCCTGAGCCCGTCGACGGCGCGCAGCTCCCGCTCGATGGGCACGGTGATGGCCGACTCCACGTCCTCGGCGCTGGCGCCGGTCCACACCACTCGCACGGTGACGAAGTCCAGGGCGAAATTGGGAAAGAATTGCGTGTTGAGACGCGTGAGTGCCCAGGCGCCGGCCAGTACCATCATCACCATGAGCAGGTTGGCCGCGACCTTGTGACGCGCGAACACGCCGAGCAGGTCATCCTCGTGCTTCGCGCCGCGTGCCAGCCTGATTTCCGCTGGTGCGCTGTGCCGATGCTGTTGCATGGGCCCATTCTAAAGCACCAGGGCGCTCGCGGTATCCGCCATTCCAAGCCCCCGTAGGGCCTGGTGAGCATCGAACCGCATCCTACGGCCTTCGGGACACGCCGTGGCGGTATCAGGCTGCTGCCGCGGCTTCGATGGGGTCAGAGTTCGCCGCGGCGGTGTCTTCAACTCGATCATTGGCCCCCGGTACCCAGGGCA
>CAZSDY010000186.1:0-7307 GCA_964605765.1 uncultured Ectothiorhodospiraceae bacterium
CGAGTCGCGTCTACATCTCCACCGGACGATACACCGGCACCACGTACGGTCCTTCCGGAATCACGGCGACGGCCCGGTCGCCGGTGCGCGCGACACTTTGCGCGATGGCCTGCTCGACCGAATCGATCAGGTTAACGCCGGTAAGCGCGTGATCGGCCTGCGCAAGACCGGTGGTGAACAAATGAATATTCGCTTTGCGCATCGCTTTGAGCTGCATCTCCGTCTGCCATTCGTCGATATCGGCAAACCGCTTGCGGCTGATTTCAGCCAGGAAAGCGTCCGGGCCCTCGGCGACCAGCTTTCGCTGCGCTTCGCGATACTCGGCCGAACCGATGCCCTCGGAGCAGTCCGAGGCAATGATCAGATCGGCGTCCCGGTCGAGAATGTCGAGCGGCGTCACCATGCCCTTGACCGTTTGATAGTAGGTCTTGTCGAGCGGATAGCCGGCCGCCGAGCTAAGCACCGTGCGAAAGCGCCGGGGCACTGCCACGGTGCATGCGCCGTGCACGAAGTCGACGGCGCGCTGATGGCTTTCGATGACCTCGCCGAAGTTGACGAACGACAGTTGCCGGTGTTCGCCGACAACCGTATTGAGCGCGTACACGTCGCCGAGCTTGCGCACGACTTCGAGCTGCTCCTCGTGCAGTGGATTGCCTCGCAGATTGCACTGGATCGCCGCCGGGTCTTCCATGAAGCGCGCGCTGTGAAAGGTGCGAATGGTGTCCTGGTGGGCGACTCCCGGGGCGATGACCTTGCGCCCGCCCGAGTAGCCGGCCATGAAATGAGGCTCGACCAGTCCGGTGGCGATGCGTACATCAGCCTCGACGAAACGCCGGTCCAGCTTGATCGGCGTCTTGCGGCTCGTTTCACCCAGGTCGACGTGGGCGGCATCGTCGCGCGCGAAATGGTTCTCCACGCGAACCGTCTTCAGCACCCAGTCGCTGCCTACCAGCTCGGAGAGTTCCTCGCCTTCATTCGGCCGATGCAACCCGGTCGCAACCAGCACGGTGATCCGGTCTGCGGCAATGCCGGCATCGATCAGCGTACGGATCATCGGCGGCAGAAACACCCCGTTCGGTACCGGGCGCGTGATATCGCAGATCAGAATACAGGCAGAACGCCGTCCCGCCGCCAGAGCGGCCAGCGATTCGCACCCGCAAGGCTCGGCAAGCGCGTGGCGCAGGGCCCCCTCCGGGTCGGCCAGCGCGGGCAGCGCATTCTTGCGAATAACCGTGCATTCGCAGCCTTCGGGAATGCTCACCGTTAGGGTGGAGCGCCCGTATTTCAGCTCGACCATCATCATGGGTTCGCATTCTACCCGGATCGCTGTGCCGAATTGGCCGAACATTGGCCGGGCAGCCTACAATAGCGGATGCACTATCATCTGGACCCGCTTGGCGGTATTGCCGGCGACATGTTCGCCGCGGCGATGCTCGACTGCCACCGCGAGTGGCGAGGCGAGCTCAGCGGGGCGATCCGCGACAGCGGGCTGTCGGCGGAACTGTCCGTCGAGGCCATCGAGCACAACGATGGGGTGCTCAGTGGTCATCGCTTCGCGGTACATGAGCCGCACCGCCGTCACCACGGCGACCCGCATCACCGTGATCATCGCCACTGGCGCGACATACGCGCGCTGCTGCGTGACAGTGCGCTCGATGCGGCGGTGAAGCAGCGCGCGATCGCCGTATTCGAGTTGCTTGCCAAGGCCGAAGCCGAGGTGCATGGCAAGGTGGTCGAGGAGGTCGCGTTTCACGAAGTCGGCGCCTGGGACTCCATCGCGGATATCGTTTGCGCCGCGTGGTTGATTGAGCGCAGCGGCGCATCCGGCTGGTCGTGCTCGCCGATCCCGCTGGGCTGCGGGCGCATCGACACCGCGCACGGCAAGCTGCCTGTCCCGGCGCCGGCCACGAGCGTATTGCTGCGCGGCTATCCGGTGTTCGACGACGGGGTGGTCGGGGAACGGGTCACGCCAACCGGGGCTGCAATTCTCCGCTACCTCGAACCGCAGTTCGGGCCGCGCACCGATCCGATGGTGTTGCTTGCGCACGGTTACGGATTCGGTACCAGGGAGTTTGACGCATTCAGCAACGTGCTACAGGTGAGCAAGCTCGCCGCGCGAGAGGCCTCGGCAGACGACACGCTGGCGGTGTGTGAGTTCGAAGTGGACGATCAGACCGCCGAGGATCTGGCGGTAGCGCTTGAACATTTGCGCGAGGCCGATGGCGTTATCGATGTGATCCAGGTACCGGCGGTCGGCAAGAAGGGCCGGTTGTGCACCCATGTGCAGGTGCTCGCCAAGGTGTCATGCGTCGATGCGGTCATCGATCGATGCTTGACCGAAACAACCACGCTCGGGATTCGCTGGCATACGGTCAATCGCGCCACGCTCAGCCGCGTCGAGCAATCCCATGAGCTCGAGCAGGGCGCGGTACGCGTGAAACGCGCGACACGTCCTGACGGTACGCTGACCCGCAAGGCGGAGATGGCCGATCTGGCCGATGTCCCCGGTGGCCACAGTGCCCGGGAACAACGCCGGCGCGAAGCGACGGACCGGGACGCAATGTGCGAAGCGGTTAGGAGTTCACGCGGTGAGCAAGACACTGAAGCGTCTTGAATCCGTCATCGCAGGGATCGGTCCGCTGGGGGTGGCGGTCAGCGGTGGTGTGGACAGCATGACTCTCGCCGTCGTCGCACACCGGGTGCTCGGCAGCGATGCGCGCATGCTGCATGCCGTATCGCCGGCGGTGCCCGAGGATGCAACGGCGCGGGTCAAGGTCCATGCCGAACGACAAGGCTGGCAGCTTGACATCATCGATGCACGCGAATTCACCGACCCGAACTACCTGGCCAACCCGCACGACCGTTGCTTCTACTGCAAGACGAATCTTTATGCCGCGATGGCCGGCACGGTCGATTGTCAGCTCGTTTCAGGCACCAACAGCGACGACCTCGGCGACTATCGCCCGGGCCTGCGGGCAGCGGCCAGGCATGCGGTGCGGCATCCCTATGTGGAGGCGGGGATGGATAAGGCGGCGGTTCGCGCCGTCGCGCGCGAGCTGGCGCTCGACGATCTCGCCGAGCTGGCGGCTTCGCCATGTCTGTCGAGCCGCGTCGAGACCGGCATTGCCATCGACCCGGCGGCACTTGCTGCCATCTATCGCGTCGAGAGACTGGTGCACGGCAGACTCGCGCCGGGCACGGTGCGTTGCCGCGTGCGTTCCGACACGGTGGCAATCGAGCTCGACCGGCACAGCGTGGCGAATCTGGACGCGACGACCGCGAATCGGCTGCGTCGCGATATCGGGCAACTGATGAGCAGCGCCGGTATCGGACACCCGGTGTCGTTCGAGGTCTACCGCATGGGCAGCGCGTTCTTGAGGCCCGGCGATGAGCGGTGACTGGGACCTCACCCCGGACAGCTCGCGCCGGGAACGGCTCGGTTTCGATGAGGCGGTGTTCTGCGCCGGTAAATCGGTTGATCAAATCGGCCGGATCGTGGCGCGGGCCGTCGACACGCAAACGACGCTATTGCTCACTCGCCTGGAGCCGGAAAAGTTTGCCGGGCTCGCCGACGGCATCGCGGCGCGGCTCGACTACGACCGGGTGTCGCGCACCGCCATCGTTGGAGCAACGCCTGCCTGCGACCAGGAGCCCCGCGTCGCCATCGTTGCGGCGGGAAGCTCCGATATGCCGGTAGCCCGGGAGGCCGCCCGCACGCTGAACTACTATGGCATGGCGGCGCGCGAGATCTACGACGTCGGCGTCGCCGGCTTGTGGCGGTTGCTCGAGCGCGTGGACGAGCTGAGAGCGATGCCGGTGGTGATCACGGTCGCCGGGATGGAAGGCGCGCTCGCCAGCGTCGTTGGCGGTCTGGTGCCCGGCGTCGTGATCGCGGTTCCGGTTGCCACCGGCTACGGGGTGGCCGCCAACGGCATCACCGCGCTGCACAGCGCACTGGCGAGCTGCGCGCCGGGTCTGGTGGTGGTCAACGTAGACAACGGATACGGCGCCGGCTGCGCGGCCTTGCGCATATTGAACGTCATGCGCCGCGGGTAGATTAGGGAGTCATCGTGCCGTGACGATCGGGGCAGCGGCCATGCGACCGAGCCCGGCAATACCGTGCTGATCACTGGGATGGGAGCCGAGGTGTTGACCCGCCCGGCGTTGACCCTGATAGTTCGCCATTGGCCTCTCGCCGCCCCAGCGGCACCACTTACAAGGTAACGACCCATGACTCAAACAGCGCTGGATCTGGACTTCTGTCGCAGCTTCTTTCCGCCCCTTGCCAACGGCGCGATCTATTTCGAGAACGCCGGCGGTTCCTACGCCTCGCGCCAGGTCATCGAGACGCTTGAGGCCTACATGCGGGAGAGCCAGTGTCAGCCGGCGTGGAGCTTCGCGTCCTCGCGCCGCGCCGGCGAGCGCCTCGAGCACGCCCAGAGCCTGATGGCCGAGGCGATCAACGCGGAGCTCGACGAGATCGTCGTCGGGCCATCCACGACGTTGAACGTGTATGTGCTGGCGCACGCGCTTGCGCCGCTGCTCGCACCGGGTGACGAGATTGTCGTGACCAATCAGGACCACGAGGCGAACGGCGGTGCCTGGCGCCGGCTCGCCGGCGCCGGCGTGGTGGTGCGTGAGTGGCGCATCGACGAGCACACCGGCGACCTCGACCTTGCCGCGCTCGACGCGCTGCTCGGCGAGCGCACCCGGCTGGTGTGCTTCCCTCACGTCTCGAACATCGTGGGCTCGGTGAACGATGTGGCCGCGATTACGGCCAAGGCGCACGCGGCCGGCGCGATGGTGTGCGTCGACGGCGTCGCCACCGTCGCGCACCATCTGCCGGACGTGAGGGCGCTGGACGTGGACTTCTACCTGTTCAGCGTCTACAAGATGTACGGGCCGCACCTCGGCGTGATGTACGCGAAGCGCGCGCACATCGAGGCGGCAGCGAACCAGAACCACTTCTTCCACGAGCACTCGGTTCCCGAAAAGCTGCACCCGGGCGGGCTCAATTTCGAATCGGCGGCTTCCATCGCGGGCATCGTCGAGTACCTCGAGGCGGTCTACGACCACCACGTCGGCGAGCAGGACAACGCGCTGCGCACGCGACTGCGGAAGGTCTACGCGCTGTTCCACCAGCAGGAATCGGCGCTCATGGTGCGGTTCCTGGACTACCTCGGTACACGCTCCGACGTGCGGCTCATCGGGCGCAACACGAGCGATTCGAGCCGGCGGGCGCCGACCTTCTCCATGACCGTGGCGGGGCGCAAGCCGTGTGACATTGCCGAAAAGCTCGCCGAGCAGGGCATCTGTGTCGGCCACGGCCATTTCTACGGCTATCGCGCGGTAGAGGGGCTCGGCATCGACCCGGAGGAGGGTGTGCTGCGGGTCTCGATGGTGCACTACAACACGCTGGACGAGGTCGACCGTTTGGTCGCGGCGCTGGACGCCGTCTAGTACTCCTGCGCAGTCTTCCCCCGACCAAGGAGTCGCTCGAGAATGGCAACCACCGAACAACGGCCCCGTATCGAGCAGTTCGTCACCTGGGTGTACACCGAGGACCTTGCGGGCACCGCGGCTTTCTACGCCGAGGTGCTCGGGCTCGAGCAGGTGCTGGACCAGGGTGCGTGCCGGATCTTTCGCACTGCCCCCGATGCTTTTCTCGGTGTCTGCCATGCCCGGCCGGGCCGCTACGTGGAGCCCAAAGGGGTCGTGCTGACGCTGGTGGGCCGGGACGTTGATGCCTGGTACGAGCACCTGTCGAATCAAGGGGTCACTCCAGAGGGGCCGCCGGAACACTCCGGGCAATTCAATGTCTACAGCTTCTTCGCCCGCGATCCCAACGGCTACCTGATCGAGTTCCAGCGCTTTCTCGATCCGAGCTGGCCCGCGCCGCGCAGGTGACGGTCCGGACGTTCACCATGTATGCGCGACTCCGAAAACGCGTGTACGAGATCGTGGAGGTCCCGCCCCCCGGCGACTGGAAAGGTCGCTGGTTCGACCGCTTCATGATCGTCCTCATCATCGCCAACGTGGGCGCGGTGGTGGCGGAAACGGTGCAGGACTGGGCTGCCGCCTTCGGGCCGCAGTTCTTCGCCTTCGACGTCTTTTCCGTCGCCGTGTTCACGGTCGAGTACGCGTCGCGCCTGTGGGCGTGCGTCGAGGACGAGTCGCGGGGATCGCGCGACCCGATCATGGTCCGCTTGCGTTACATGATGACGCCGCTCGCCTTGATCGATCTCGCCGCCATCCTGCCGTTCTACCTCGGTTTTCTCTTCGCCCTCGACTTGCGATTCATGCGCGTTTTCCGGCTGCTGCGGCTGCTCAAGCTGACCCGCTATTCGCCGGCGCTGGCGACGTTCGCGGCGGTCATTCATTCCCAACGGCGTGCCCTCGGTGCGGCGCTGATCATCATGCTGACCCTGCTCGTTTTCGCGGCCAGCATCGTTCACATGTTCGAACGCGAAGCGCAGCCCGAGGCCTTCGCCAGCATCCCGCATGCCATGTGGTGGGCGCTGGCGACCTTGACCACCGTCGGCTACGGCGACATCACCCCGGTGACCACCGGCGGTCGCATCTTCGGGTCCTTCATCATGATCCTCGGCATCGGTATGTTCGCCCTGCCGACCGGCATCCTGGCGACCGGCTTTGCCGACGAGATCCGCAAACGCAACTTCGTCGTCAACTGGCAGATGGTCGCCTGTGTTCCCTTGTTCGCCAATTTGGACGCGTTGAAGATCTCGGAGATCGCCGGCTTGCTCACCGCGCGGACGGTGCCGGCCCGCTTCACCATCGTGCGTGTGGGCGAGTCGGCCGACTCGATGTATTTCATCGCCGCCGGCGAAGTGGAGATCGAGACCCGGCCGTTGCCGAAGCGCCTTGGTCCCGGGGGATTTTTCGGCGAGATCGCGCTCCTCAAGCACACGACGCGGACGGCGACGGTGGTCGCCCTGACCGACTGCCAGCTCATGGTTCTGGATGTCGGCGACTTCCACCGCTTGCTGGCCGAGAACCCGGGGATCGAGAGCACCCTCACCGAGTACCTGGAGGAACGGCTGGCGGAAATCGAGCGTGCCGACAGCGTGTGAAGGAGAGTAGCACCCGGTGCGGGGCTTTTTCTTGTCTGGTGTGTATCAGGTCGTGAGACACGCTCGAAGCGCCGTGGAGCGGCTTTCTCCTGGACGCGCACAAGAACGGGGGAGGGGGATAGCGCAACCCCACGGTGGATCGCCCGCTGGCTGCGTTTGCGGTGGCACCGGCGGTTCACCGCCGTCAATGTGACCCGCTCGACTCTGGCGCCCCGA
>CAZSDY010000187.1:0-7289 GCA_964605765.1 uncultured Ectothiorhodospiraceae bacterium
ATCCTCGAGCAGGGCGGCAAGCTGATCCAGATCGTCAAGCACGCCTGCGAGGTCAGGGGCCTGCCTGCCGGCAGCGTGCGCAAGCCGCTGCGCGGGCTCGATGAGCAGGAAAAAGCGCAGCTCGAGAGTGTCCTCGAAACGCTCGCGCAATCCATGGCCGGCATCGAGAGTGGAGGGAGCGCCGCGGCGCGCGCGCCAGCGGCCGCCGTCTCCATCTGAGCGTGCCCGGCGGGGGGCCGCGCCGCGACTGGATTTCCGTGGGTGTCCCCGCATGCTACAAGCATGACGAGAACCATTCTCGTTTCATGAGAGAGTACCGATCCGCCCTGCACAGTTTTCGATGAGAAGTATCCACAGCGAGTTCTCCTCCGCCAGCGCCGTCGCGCGCAGCGCTGGTACGTCCTTCATCGTTCTGTTCATGCTCGACGCGCTGGCGCGCGCGACGCTGGTGACCGTGGTGCCCTTGCAGGCCTACGCGTTGCTCGAAGATGCCCAGAGCGTGAGCCTGCTCTATTTCCTGGTGAGCGTCGCGGGGCTCGCCGGCAGTCTTTCGGTGCCGTGGTTGGTGGGAAAGCTGCAGCGTCGATGGACGCTCACCCTGGGTGTCTTGTGTGTGGTTGTTGCCGCTCCGCTGCTCGCATCCCGTACCTTGGTTACGCTGGTGACGGGGATCGGGCTGCAGATGTTCGGTGGCGCGTCCATCTCCATCTGCCTCAATCTGTACATTCTCCATCATATCCCACGTCAGACGTTCACTCGCTTCGAGCCCAAGCGGATGCTGTTCTCGGGTATCAGCTGGATGATTGGGCCGGTGCTCGGCGTGTATCTGCAAAGCCATGTGGTGGCGTGGGCGCCCTATGCGGTGAGCGCGGTCTTCGCGCTGCTCATGCTTGTATGTTTCTGGACTCTGCGCCTGACGCGCAGTCCCGTGGTGCCCCCTGCCACGCGGGCGCCGGCGAGCCCGGTGCGCTTCATCCCGCGCTTCTTCTCCCAGCCTCGCCTTGTGCTTGCCTGGCTGCTCGCCATGGGTCGCGCCGGCTGGTGGGGCATGTTCTATATCTATGCGCCGATCTTCGCCGTTGCCAGCGGTCTTGGCGAGGCGGCCGGCGGGTGGATCTCATCGGGCGGTTCGGCGGCGTTGTTCGCCGTCACCTTCTGGGGCTGGATCGGTCGCCGGTTCGGCCTTCGCTGGCTGCTCATCACGGGTTATTCAGCGACCGGCGCGTTTACCCTCCTGGCCGGCGTGATGGCGGGCATACCGTGGCTGAGCGCCGTGTTGCTGGTTGCCGCCGCGGTGGGTGCCAGCATCACCGACGGGGCGGGCAATGTGCCGTTCCTTCGCGCAGTGCGCGCACGCGAACGGGCGGAGATGACCACAGTGTTCGCCACCTACCGCGATGTGGCGAGGCTCTCGTCACCGGCGCTCTATTCCGTGCTGCTGCTGGTTTTCACGCTGCCCGTGGTATTTGTGACAAACGGCGCGATAATGTTTGCGCTTGCTCGTTTGTCCAGTCATATTCCGCGGCGCCTGGGCCGCGAATCGTTGTCGGCGTAAACCTGACTCAATCTGGCGGCCCAGGTGACCTTCACCACCGGTTCGGCCCCGGAGCCCGCAACGCTGGTCCTGCTCGAGCGGCACGGGCCGGCGCAGGTGGTATACATGAGGTTACAGCGCATCCTGCGGTACACGATGCGCTGTAAGCGCGCGAATTGCGGGGTATACGCGACCTCGGCGCAGAACGACACCCAGGCGCACGCGAGCTCGCGCTTGAACGTGTGCGTCAGAAGCGCTCGATACCGTCGCTCGTCGCCGAGATCCTGCATCTCGCAGCACCGCATGTGAAGAAATCATCATTTCATTGGTTGATTGGCCAATCTGTTGTCGTGCCTTGGCGCTTCAGGTCCCCGCCAGCTCACGGCCGATGGCATGGAAGGCCCTGAACATGTCGTTGAACAGCTTGTCGTCGACGGGCCGCGGCTGGCTCGAGAACTTGGCGATCACCATGGATGCCGCCGGATCCACATACACTGTCTGGCCATGGACGCCGATGCCGCAGTAAGCGCCATGATCCTCGTTCATCAGGTACCATTTGCTGCGGTAGCAGACTGCGTCCAGGGAATCGGCGAAGTCGCCCTTGGCCCAGGCTTCGCGGTCCCCGTTCTCGCGGATGTCCGCGATCCACTCCGCGGGGACGATTTGCCGCCCGCCGAGTGCGCCGCCGTGCAAGTGCATCAAGCCGAAGCGCGCCAAGTCGCGAAGACTGGCGCAGAGGCCGCCATCGGCCATCGGCGCGCCGTATCTGTCGACCGTGATGTAGGCGTCGAACTCGGCACCCATGGGCTGCCAGACGAACTCGGAGAGCAGGCTCGCGAGGGGTTGCCTGCTGACCCGCTCCAATACCCAGCCGAGCACGTCGGTGTTGATGGAGACGTAGTGAAACACTTCCCCGTGCGCGGCGCCGGGACGCACGGTCCTGGCATGGTCGCGGATGTTGTCGTCAGCGTCCGCCCGCTCCTCGCGAGGCCGCCAGCCGGCGGCGAAATCGAGGCCGCGCACGTCGCTTGCCGGGTCCTCGTAGTCTTCCGAGTAGTCCGTGCCCACGGTCATGTCCAGAAGGTGACGCACGCTGGCGCCTTCGTAGCCGGTGCCGGCGAGCTCCGGCAGGATGTCGCTGACTGCCCGTCCGACCTCGAGCAGACCCCGCTGCACGAGGATTCCGGCGAGCGCGCTGGTCACGGATTTGCTGACCGACATCAGCAGGTGCGGCTGATCGGGTGTCAGGCCGTTGAGATAGCGCTCGGCCAGCACCGTTCCCTCGTGGATGACCATGAAGCCGTCGGTGAAACCCTCCTCGAGCATGTCACCGACGCTCGTCGTGCGCCCCGTGCAGTCCTCGTAGGGGATGCGGTCGAGGTCTCGGGCGGCAGCCGGCAGCGGCGATGCTGTGCCCCCTCCGCGCCAGACATTGGCAGTCGGGATGAGGTTGCGCACGTTGCGAAAGGCCCAGCGGTTGTATGGCGGGTCCTGCCAGTTGGCAAGCGTCACCTGTTTCTCGGCCGGCGGCGGAAAGCCGGCCATCAGCCGGGACCCCAATACGCTGCGCTGCGTCACGTGTCCTCCTTCGTCTGGCTGTGTACGCTGAAAACGTGACCCGGGCGCCCCTCGAAGACGCGAACCATCAGGCCGCGCTCGCACGGCAAGCGACTCCGGTGCGCGGATCAGACAATGCCCGGCTACCCGCCGTCAAGGAGTACTTCACGGCCTCGCTGGTGAACTTCGTCGTAAGCGTTGGTCCATATCAGGCGCGGGCGCAAGCGGAACTTGATGTGCCGGGCCATACACAAGAAAGCAACCGAAAACCTCCTTGCCAGCGCTGCACGGTTTGCCGTCGATGGCCGATGCGTGCAAGGCTGGAGGCAACCCCGTGCGCTCTGCAACGAGCGCGCGGAGTAAGTGGCTGTGGATTGTGTTGCTGAGTAACGGGCGGCATGTGTGCCGGGCAGCCAGGAAGAGGGTTGAGGGTCAAGGGATCGGGATTGTAACGTGTCGCTCAGCGTGAGAGTGTAGCCGGGCGATGGCGGCGCGCCCCGCGCAACGCAGCCGGGAGAGATTGTCGCGTGCCGCGCCTGTCCAGGACCCGGGGAGCGATGATGGACGTGGGTCCTGTGGGGTGTGGTTTTCAGGCGTCGGCTCACGCGCCCCGCGCTGCCGCGAACATTGGCGGACACCACGGAGAACGACCATGAATGAGCAGGACCTGGCCTTCATGCCCGCCTGGCGGATGGCTGAGCTGATTGCCTCGAAGGAACTCTCACCGGTGGAAATCGTCGATTTGCACCTCGAGCGTATCGAGCGGCTCAATCCGAAGCTGAATGCCTATCTCACCATCACGGCGCGGGACGCCCGTGAGCAGGCAAGGGAGGCGCAGGCCGCGGTGACTCGAGGCCAGGCGCTCGGCCCCTTGCATGGGGTGCCGGTCTCCATCAAGGACCTGGAACACACCAGGGGCATACGGACCACGCTCGGTTCCCTGATTTACAAGGACTTCGTGCCGGATGAGGATTCCATTGCGGTACAGCGGCTTCGCGCCGCGGGGGCCATCATTCTGGGAAAGACCAATACCCCGGAGTTCGGGCTGCTGGGTGAAACGAAGAACCGCCTTGGCGAGGACTGCCGCAACCCCTGGGACACACGCTGCACCACCGGTGGCTCCAGCGGAGGCTCGGCGGCCGCGGTGGTGGCCGGTCTGACACCGCTCGCGACGGGGAGCGATTCGGCGGGCTCCATCAACAACCCGGCCGGCTTTTGCGGGGCCTACGGCATCAAGCCGACCCTCGGGCGAGTCCCGTCGTGGCCGCTCGGCGCACCCATGCTGTTCATCCACAGCGGCCCTATCGCGCGCACGGTCAGGGATGCGGCGCTCATGCTCGAGGTGATTGCCGGGCACGATCAACGTAATCCCCTGGCGCTGCGCGAGGCAGCGCCGGCTTATGTCGAATCGCTGAGCGGGGCGCTGCCGGCGCTGCGCATTGCCTGGAGCCCCGATATGGGCTTCGCTCCGCCGGACGCCGAGGTTCTCGCGCTCGCCGAGCAGGGCGCATTCGTGTTCGAGGCGCTCGGATGCCGTGTGGAGGAAGCGCAGATCGATATCGGAAATCCTTTCGATATCTACAATCCGATTAACCAGGGCGACACGCATGTGGCGCACGGCGAGCTGCTCGAAGAGCATGCCGGGGACCTGCATCCGGAGTCCGTCGTGGAGCTCGAACCCGGCCGGCACATCGACTTGGCTCAATACGTGACGTCGCTCGAGCGCCTGTGGCATTTCCGCAGCCAGATGGCCGAATTCTTCGAGACCCATGATCTGCTGATCACGCCGACCAACCCGGTGACGGCGTTTCCGATCGGCGAGGCTCCTCGCGAGATTGGCGGCCGTGCGGTGACGCCGCACTGGAGCACCTTCATGCCGTTGTTTATCTGCTGGAACATGACCGGGTATCCCACGGCATCGGTTCCCTGCGGATTCGCATCCAATGGTCTGCCGGTGGGAATCCTGATCACGGCACGCTGGGGCCGCGAGGATCTCGTCCTGCGAGCATCGGCCGCCTTCGAGAAGGCTCGCCCCTGGGCCGAGAAACACCCTGAGTTGCTATAATCCGCAGCCTCGACGATCCGCCGCGCGCGTGATGAAACATAGACTCGACCCCCTGCTGAGACCGCGTTCCATCGCCCTCGTGGGGGCGTCCACGAAGAGGAACACGCCCGGCAACGACATGCTGCGCATGGCGGGGGGCGGGCGCTATCGTGGCGCCATCTACCCCGTCAACCCGAACTACCGGGAGGTCGAGGGGCGGTTGTGTTACCCGAGCCTCACGGCACTCCCGCACAGCGTGGACCACGTGGTGCTGGCGCTCGCCAACCACCGCATCGAGCAGGGCTTGCGCGAGGCCATCGAGCACGGCGCACGGGCTGCCACCATCTTCGCGAGCTGTTATCTGGAACACGACGCCGCACCCCCGCTGCCGCAAAGACTGGCGGCAATGGCCCGCGAGGCGGATCTGGCGATCTGCGGCGGCAACGGCATGGGATTCTGCAACCCGGAGATCGGGCTGCAGGTCGCGGCTTTCGACTGTCCCACGGATCTGGCGCCCGGCGGCATCGCGTGGATTGCGCAGTCCGGGTCGGTGTTCGGCGCGCTCGCCTATAACGACAGGCGCCTGAAGTTCAATCTCTGCGTATCGAGCGGGGCGGAGATCGTGACGCGCCTCGACGACTACATGGCGTTCGCGCTGGCGCAGCCCTCGACGCGGGTCATCGGCCTGTTCGTGGAGTCGGTGCGCGACCCTGGCGGCTTCACCCGGTGCCTCGAGGAGGCATGCCGGCTCGAAATTCCCGTGGTGGTCCTCAAGGCGGGCAGGACACCGCAAAGCGCCGCCATGGCGAAGACCCACACCGGAGCGCTCGCCGGAGACGATGCCGCCTATCAGGCGCTGTTCGACCGTTACGGCGTTTGCCGGGTGCACACGGTCGACGAGATGGCGGCGACCCTCATGCTGCTTTCCAACGAGCGTTGCGCGCGTCGCGGCGGCATTGCGACCATTCACGATTCGGGCGGGGAGTGCGAGCTGTGGACGGATCTGGCTTCCGATCTGGGCGTGCCCTTCGCGCGTATCAACGCGACCACACGGGCGGCCCTAGAGAAGCGTCTGGACCCGGGCCTGGCGCCGGTCAATCCGCTCGATGCCTGGGGCACCGGCCACGACGCCCCGCGCGTGTTCGAGGACTGCATGAACGCACTCATGGCCGACCCGGATACCGCGGCCGGCGTCATCGTATCCAACATGCGCGGCGGGCATTACCACACTGCCAATCTGTCGCGCGTGGCGCGCGCGGTGCATGCGACGACGGACAAGCTGCTGGTGTTTGCCAACAACTACTCCCTGTTGGATCACCGGGTGATGGCGCTGGCGCTCGCCGAAGACGGGGTCCCGGTCATCGACGGCACGCGCGCGGCGTTGGTGGCGTTGAAGAACGTCCTCTACCGGCGCGACTTTCTCGCCCGGCCGCGTTCGGCGCCGCCGCGCCCGCCCGCGCCCGCGCTCGTCACGGAGGTGCGCCGTGCGCTCGAATCGGGCCGGGTTGCCGATGAGCGAGAGGCACTGCAGATGCTGCGCAGCTTCGGCATCGAGGTCGCCGGCACCTGCATCGCCGGCGATGCCACGCGGGCTGCCGCCGCCGCGCGCGAGCTCGGGTACCCGGTGGCGCTGAAGACCGCCGCTCCGGGCATTGCGCACAAGTCGGACGTGAACGGGGTGCGGATCAATCTGGCGAGCGCGCGGGCGGTACGCAACGCCTATGCCGATCTGAGCGAACGCCTCGGTCCTCGCGTGCTCGTGAGCAAGATGGCGCCGCCCGGCATCGAGCTTTCGCTGGGCGCATTTGCCGATCCGCAGTTCGGCCCCTGCGTGATGGTCGCCGCGGGCGGCGTGCTGATAGAGTTGCTGAGAGACAAGGCGGTGGCGCTGGCACCGTTCGATGCGGCGTGCGCGCAACGCCTGCTCGAGTCGCTTGCCATCTACCCGCTGCTGCAAGGCGCGCGCGGCGGCGCCCCGGCGGATATGGCCTCCCTCACTGAGTCCATCGCCCGCTTCTCGGTGCTCGTCGATGCGCTCGGCGACCGCGTCGAGCAGGTCGACGTCAACCCGTTCATCGCCGGGCCGCGCGGTGCCACTGCGGTCGACGCGCTCGTCGTCGCGCGGCTCCGCGGGCCGCGGGAGGCGGGCCTGGG
>CAZSDY010000188.1:0-7184 GCA_964605765.1 uncultured Ectothiorhodospiraceae bacterium
GCCGTCACTGCGCCTCGTGTCGCGCGTGCGCGCGCACGGCAAACACCTAACCCGGCCCCCGCCGCGGCGGCGGCCGGCGTCTCGGCGAGCGCGCCCGAATGCGCTTCGAGCCACTGCTCGGCGCGGGCGCGGGTCCTGTTGTAAACCGTGACCGTGTGTCCGCCCGAGGCGAGATGTCCCGCCATGTGAAAGCCCATGACTCCCAGACCGATGAACGCGACTTTTTCACCCATGACTGCTCTCCTTCAAAGTAACCAACCCAACCGCAACCGACCCCCCGGCCCCGGCGTTCGGGGCGCGCCACGATAGCATTTTTCTCAACCACGGTGCATGGCTGAACAGGCCGCCGGCTCAAAACCCGAATCATCCACCCTACGCCCGATGGCTTCCCCTGCGCGAACCGATCGCCGGGGGGGACGCTCGAAGACCCCGCATCACTGGCTCCTCTCCCCCCCTCGTCCTGTCCGTCTCCCGAAAGGCAGAAGGGACCCAGCCTCCCTCCCGACTGCACTGCCACGATGGCCGACGCTCCGTCGCCTGAAGGCGAGGGGTTCAGGGAACCGCCGCCGGGAAGTCCAAGTGGCGCTCGTCGCGGTGCCCGTGCGACAACCGGTTGTGCGGACCCTTGGCTCGTGGCAGCAGGCATCCGCCGAGCGCCGCGATGAACCGCGCAACCCTCGCCGCTACAGCGCACCGCGCGCGCGCAGCATGGCGTCGATGGCGCCTGCCATGCGCTCGTAGCCGGCGTCATTGGGGTGGATGCGGTCGGACTTGAACGCGTTGTCGCCGAGCACATCGGCGAGAATGTCGTCCTCGAGCACGACCCCCATGTCGCCGGCAATCTTTCCGTACAGCTCGGCGGTGCTCAGAAAAATACCGAAATCCGGCACTCCGACAAGCATGACCTGCACGTTCTCACCGCGAAGATAGCTGATCATCGCGCGCAGGTTGCGCTCCACCAGCGACTTGTCGTGCCTGCGCAGGAAGTCGTTGCCGCCCTCACACAGGATGACGAGCGCCGGGCGATGCTTCTCGAGCTCGCGCGGCAGGCGGCGCAGGCCCTCCGCGCTCAACTCTCCCGGCACGCCCGCGTTGATGACCTTGTGCCCGGTGAGCCGCTCGAGCACTGCGGGGTAGCTGCGCCCGGCGCTCGCCCCGGTACCGAAGGTCAGGCTGTCGCCGAAGGCAAGGATCCTGGCGTCGGGCGCAAGCGCCTGCAGCTCGATGTCGCCCGCGCTGCAACCCGAGGCCGCGCTGATGACGAGGACGAGCAGGAACGCAAATCCACCGCGCCGGCTCGCGGTAGTGGGGTATGCTGCCCCGGTACGCACCGTGGCGTGCACTCAGAGCAGGCTCGTGACGGCGTCGCGCTCGTCCTCCAGCTCTCTTCCGGTCGCGTCCATCTTGCCGCGGCTGAACTCGTCGATTTCGAGACCCTGGACAATGGCGTAATCGCCGCCGCTCGTGGTGACGGGGAACGAGTAGAACAAGCCCGCCGGGATACCGTAGCTGCCGTCGGAGGATACCGCCATGCTGATCCAGTTGCCGGCGCTGCCCGACACCCAGTCGCGCATGTGCGTCAGACCGGCAAAGGCCGCCGAGGCGGCGCTCGACATGCCGCGTGCCGCGATGACTTCCGCCCCGCGGCGCTGCACACGCGGGATGAACTCGTCACGCACCCAGCGCTCGTCGACCAGGGTCATGGCGGGCTCCCCGCGCACCGTCGCGTGCGTGAGGTCCGGATACTGTGACGCCGAGTGGTTGCCCCAGATGGCGACGTGGCTGATGTCGGTCACATCCGCCCCGGTCTTCGCGGCGAGCTGATTGATGGCCCGGTTGTGGTCGAGCCGCGTCATGGCCGTGAACTGGCGCGGGTCGAGGTCCGGGGCGTTGCGCATGGTGATGAGTGCGTTGGTATTTGCCGGATTGCCGATAACGAGCACCTTGACGTCACGGCTCGCGTGCTCGTTGAGCGCCTGTCCCTGCGGCTTGAAGATCTTGCCGTTCTCGGTGAGCAAATCACTTCGCTCCATGCCCTTGGACCGGGGCTTGGCCCCGACCAGCAACGCGTGGCTGACGTCCTTGAAGGCAGCTCGGGGGTCGTCGGTCACGACGACGTCCTGGAGCAGCGGGTAGGCGCAGTCGTCGAGCTCCATGACCACCCCTTCGAGTGCCTTCAGCGCCTGTGGGATCTCGAGCAGGTGCAGGATGACGGGCTGGTCCGCTCCGAGCATCTCCCCCGATGCGATGCGAAACAGCAAGGAATAGGAAATTTGTCCCGCCGCCCCGGTGACGGCTATCCGGACAGGTGCTTTCATGCGGTTCTCCCAGAACTTCGCTGTTCGCAAACCGAGCTCATGTGCGCTCGGCCACCGGTACGTAATCGCGCCGCGCGTGCCCGCAGTAAAGCTGCCTGGGGCGCCCGATGCGCTGCTCCGGGTCCTCGTGCATCTCCATCCACTGGCTGACCCAGCCGACGGTCCTCGCCACCGCGAACATGACCGTGAACATGTTGAGCGGGATACCCAGCGCCTGCAGGATGATACCCGAGTAGAAATCGACGTTGGGATAGAGATTGCGCTCCACGAAGTACTCGTCCTCGAGCGCGATGCGCTCGAGCTCGATTGCCACCTCGAACATCGGCTGACGGCTCGCGTCGAGCTCGTTGAGCAGATCGTGGCAGGCCTGGCGGATGATGGTTGCGCGCGGGTCGAAGTTCTTGTAGACGCGATGCCCGAAGCCCATCAGCCTGAAGGGATCGTCCTTGTCCTTGGCGCGCTCCACGCAGCCCGGGATGTCCCGTGGCGTCTCGATCGACTGCAGCATGTTGATGACCGCCTCGTTGGCCCCGCCGTGCGCGGGACCCCACAGCGTGGCGATACCGGCCGCGATACAGGCGAAAGGGTTCGCGCCGGAGCTGCCCGCCAGGCGCACGGTCGAGGTGCTCGCATTCTGCTCGTGGTCGGCGTGCAGGATCATCATCAGCTCGAGCGCACGCACCGCCACGGGGCTCGGTACGAAGGGCTCGGCCGGCACGCCGAACATCATGCGAAAGAAGTTCTCCACGTAGCTGAGCGAGTTGTCCGGATACATGAACGGCTGGCCCATCGTGTACTTGTAGGCATCCGCCGCGATGGTCGGCATCTTCGCGATCAGCCGGTACGCGCACAGCAACCGATGCTCGGGATTCTCGATATCGAGCGCGTCGTGATAGAAGGTCGACAGCGCGCCCACGACCCCCACCAGCATGCCCATGGGGTGGGCATCGTGGCGATAGCCGCTCAGCATGCGGCGCACCCCCTCGTGAATCATGGTGTGCCGGCGGACCTCGGCCTGGAAATCATCCCACTGTGCACCGACCGGCAACTCGCCGAACATGAGCAGGTAACACACCTCCAGATAGCTGCTGTGCTCGGCGAGCTGATCGATGGGATAGCCGCGATACAGAAGTATTCCCTCGTCCCCGTCGATAAAGGTGATGCGGCTCCTGCAGCTCGAGGTCATCCCGAAACCGGGGTCGTGAGCGAAATGACCCAATTCGCCGTAGAGGCCATGCACATCGATGACGGCGGGGCCGTGCGTACCCTCCATTACCGGGCAATGGACACTGTTGCCGGTCGCCGGATCCGAGATCGTAACGGTCTTCGTGTCGGCCATGCCCCCTCCCCTATCGTGTTATGGAACACGAGAGAATCATCGCATATGAATCTGGCCTTTGGTACCCAAAATTGGTCGTTATCGTCTAAACTATTGCGATTAGAATGACTTATGTCATTGGCGCCTGAGCGAGACACTGTTGTGTGTTTCTCGAGATGCGCCGCTGCGTGCCGACACGTGCGCGCAGCGCATGGACCTGACGACTGACACACGACAGCACTCGCGACACTGAACGATGGATTCTTCGCTTCTCAGCGCGGCCAACGCCGCCTATCTCGATACACTGTTTGAAGAATATTCCCGTGATCCCGACAGCGTGGATCGCGCATGGCGCGCCTATTTCGACGGGCTCGGCAGCGCGCCGGCGACCGCCACGACCCGGCACGCGGGTGGTGGCTCGCTGCTTGCCACGCAGACCGAGAAGCAGGTCGCCGTATTGCAGCTCATCAACGCGTACCGCTTTCGCGGACACCGCCAGGCCGATCTCGATCCGCTGAAGCTCGTCGAGCGGCCCGGTGTGCCGGATCTGGAACCCGCCTACCACGGGCTCACCGAAGAGGACATGGACACGCGTTTCCATGTCGGTTCTCTGGTCGGCGAGAGCGAGCAGACCTTGCGCGAGATCGTCGACGCGCTGCACGAGACCTATTGCCGGACCATCGGCGCGGAGTACATGTATATCACCTCCACGCAGCAGAAGCGCTGGATCCAGGAGCGCCTGGAAAGCCGGCGCGGCGACCCCGGCTTCCCGCCGGAGAAAAAGCACGACATCCTGCGCTGGACCACCGCTGCGCGCAAGCTCGAGGACTACCTGCACCGCAAGTACGTGGGCCAGAAGCGCTTCTCGCTGGAAGGCGGCGAGAACCTCATCCCGCTGCTCGACGAGGTCGTCCAGCGCGCCGGCGCCAGGACGGCAAAGGAAGTCGTCATCGGCATGGCGCACCGCGGGCGGCTCAACGTGCTGGTCAATATCCTCGGCAAGCACCCGAAAATCCTGTTCGGGGAGTTCGAAGGCAAGATCGACGTGGGCCACGGCTCGGGCGACGTCAAGTACCACATGGGTTTTTCCTCAGAGGTGCAGACCCCCGGCGGCCCGGTGCACCTGGCGCTGGCATTCAACCCCTCGCACCTGGAAATCATCAACCCGGTGGTGGAGGGATCGGTACGCGCGCGCCAGGAGAGGCGCCGCGATCAGGAAGCCGACCAGGTCATCCCGGTGCTGATCCACGGCGACGCGGCATTCGCGGGACAGGGCGTGGTGATGGAGACGCTGAACCTCTCGGAGACGCGCGGTTACGGCACCGGGGGAACCATTCACGTGATCGTGAACAACCAGATCGGTTTCACCACCAGCGATCCGCTCGACTCGCGTTCCACGCTGTACTGCACCGACGTCGCGAAGATGGTGCAGGCACCTATTTTCCACGTCAACGGCAACGACGCCGAGGCCGTCGTGTTCGTGACCCAGATCGCGCTCGATTTCCGCATGCGCTACAAGAAGGATGTCGTCATCGACATGGTTTGCTTCCGCCGTTACGGTCACAACGAGGCGGACGAGCCGCTGGCGACCCAGCCGATGATGTACAAGAAGATCCGCGAGCAGAAGGGCCCGCGCAAGTTCTACGCCGAGCGGCTGGTCGCCGAAGGTGTGTTGAAGGAAGGCGAGGCGGAGGAAAAGGCGAAACAGTATCTCGCCTCGCTGGAAAGCGATCCGACGGTTTCCCGGCTTGTCAGCACGGCGCACCAGATGGACTTCATGGTCGACTGGACGCCGTATCTGCACACGAGGTGGGATGCTCCCGTCGACACGTCCGTGCCGATGGAGACCGTCGAGAAGCTCGGATTCAAGATGACCGAGTATCCGCACGACTTCGAGCTGCACCGCAGCGTCAACAAGATCATCGAGGCGCGCCGCGAGATGGCGCGCGGCAACCGCCCCATGGACTGGGGGTTCGCCGAGCACCTGGCCTTTGCCACCCTGCTCACCGACGGCTACCCGGTACGCATTTCCGGCCAGGACAGCGAGCGCGGCACCTTCTTTCACCGTCACGCGGTGCTGCACAACCAGAAGCAGCGCGGCACCCACACACCGCTTCGGGAGCTGTTCGAGAACCAGCCGCGGTTTCGCGTCATCAACTCCATGCTGTCCGAGGAGGCGGTGCTTGCCTTCGAGTACGGATTCAATACCGCGGAGCCCGAGTGCCTTGTCGTGTGGGAAGCGCAGTTCGGTGACTTCGTCAACACGGCCCAGGTCGTCATCGATCAGTTCCTGAGCTCGTCGCAAGCCAAATGGGATCGCTTCTGCGGGCTGGTGATGCTGCTGCCGCACGGCTTCGACGGGCAGGGCCCGGAGCATTCCTCGGCGCGCCTGGAGCGCTACCTGCAGCTTTGCGCCGAAGACAACATGCAGGTCTGCGTGCCGAGCACACCGGCGCAGATCTTCCATCTGCTCCGGCGCCAGATGCTCAGACCCTACCGCAAGCCCCTGATCGTCATGAGCCCCAAGAGCCTGCTGCGCCATCGTCTCGCGGTATCGACGCGTGAGGAACTCACCGGCGGCAGCTTCCAGGTCCTCATCGACGAGATTGATCCCGTCGACCCCGCGCAGGTCACGCGCCTCGTCATGTGTGCCGGCAAGGTCTACTACGACATACTGGAGAAGCGACGCGAACAGCAGCTCAAGCATGTCGCCATCGTGCGCGTGGAGCAGCTCTACCCGTTCCCGGAAAAGCACATCCGGGATATTCTGGACCACTATCCGAAGGCCAATGACATCTGCTGGGCACAAGAGGAGCCGCGAAACCAGGGGATCTGGTTCCACATGCTGAGCAGGCGCCACCTGGCGGGCTGCATCAAGTCACGGCACAAGCTGAGCTATGCCGGACGCACCTACTCCGCCTCGCCGGCCTCGGGCTATCTGAACGTGCATATGAAAGAGCAACGCGGCCTCGTCGAGACCGCGCTCGCCCTGGACCAACCAGCCGTCACCAAGCGCTCCGCCTAAGCTCACTCGTCCATCTCTCGAGGAACACATCGTGATTGAGGTAAAGGTACCCGTGCTCGCGGAATCGATCCCCGACGCCACCCTGCTCGAGTGGAAGAAGCAACCGGGCGAGGCGGTCGTGCAGGACGAGCTGCTGATAGAGGTGGAGACCGACAAGGTCGTGCTCGAGGTGCTGGCGCCCGAGGCCGGCGTGATGAAGGAGCTCATCAAGGGCGACGGCGAGACCGTGCTGAGCGCCGAGGTCATCGCGACCATCGACACCGAGGCGACGGCCGAGCCGGCGAGCACCGCCGCGGCGCAACCCGCGGCCGCGCAGCAAGCACCGGCAGCATCCGCCGATCTCGGCCCCGCGGTACGCAAGCTGGTCGATGAGCACAAGCTGGATCCCGCCCGCATCAAGGGCACGGGGCGCGGCGGGCGCATTATCAAGGGCGACGTGCTGGGCCACCCGAAAGAGGCCCAGACCGCGGAAGGCGAAACTGCACCGGCGCCCGTGGCAGCCGCACCGACGCGCAGTCGCGGC
>CAZSDY010000189.1:0-7169 GCA_964605765.1 uncultured Ectothiorhodospiraceae bacterium
GCTCAACCAGTTGCCCAACGTATACGACGTGCGCCGCCAGACGAACAGTGCAGGGGACACTAATAATTTAATAACTTAGTGTATTCACTAAGTTATTAAATTATTAGTGTCCCCTTGAAACCGACAACTGGGGCCGTCAGAATTCATTCGACACCGGCACAGCCCTCGACATATAGTCATGGCTTGTTCGGCACGTGGCGCCGTGCGTGGTCCGATTGCCCGGAAACGGTGCGCGCGTGGCGATACGGCGTCTCAGTCATTGGAATTCCTGGGGGGATGAGGCTTGGCGAGAGGACTCATCGCTGCCGTGGTCCTGTATGCCGTCTGGGTCTTGTTGTCGGGGAAATTTAGCACGCTTCTGCTCGGCCTCGGCCTCGTCTCCTGCACGCTGGTCGCGGTCATCGCACACCGGATGGGGGTGCTCGACGAGGAGGGGCTGCCGCTTCATCTGAGTCCGCTGCGTCTGTGCCGCTACTGGTTGTGGCTGCTGGTCGAGATCATCAAGAGCAATATCGACGTGGCGCGACGCATACTCGCGCCGTCGCTGCCGATCAGCCCGGTGCTGGTGCGCTTGCGATCGACCCAACGCACGGCGCTGGCGCAGGTGATTTACGCGAACTCCATCACGCTCACACCTGGCACCGTCGCCATCAACCTGTGGGAGGAGGTGATCGAGGTGCATGCGCTGACCCGGGAGGCGGCCCGCGCCCTGCAGAACGGGGACATGGACCGAAGGGTCACTCGCCTGGAAGGGGGTGCGTGATGTTTGCCGCCGCCATGACGGCGATCATCATCACCATGGCACTGGTGCTGATGCGCGCATTTGCCGGGCCGACCGCCTATGATCGGATTCTCGCGATCAACAGTTTCGGTACCAAGACCGTGCTCGTCATCGCGGTGCACGGCTTCCTGACCGAACGTCCGGAGTTCCTCGATATCGCGCTCGTCTATGCGCTCATCAACTTCATCGGCACCGTGGCGGTGCTCAAGTTCTTCGAGTATGGACATCTGGGCGATTCGGGTCACGGGATCGAGGAAGGTGATCGGTGATCGGCTGGCTGGTCGACATTGCGAGCTGGCTGTGCCTGCTCACGGGCAGCTTCTTCGTGCTGGTTGGTGGCGTCGGTCTGCTGCGGCTCCCGGATTTCTTCACGCGATTGCACGCGGCAGGGGTGACCGATACGCTGGGTGCGTGGACGATTCTTCTCGGGCTCGCGCTGCAAAGCGGATTCAGCCAGGTCACCGTCAAGCTGGGGCTGATCGCGCTGTTTTTCATGCTTACCAGCCCCACTGCCACTCACGCGCTCGCCAAGGCCGCCTTGCACCGCGGCGTGCAGCCGTTGGTCTGCGATCCGAGCGAGGACTGACATGGAGCTAATGATCGACGTCGCCCTGCTTGCGTTTCTCGCGCTGGTTGCTTTTGCGATCGTGTCGAGCCGGCACCTGTTCGTGACGGCCATGCTCGCGGGACTCTACAGTCTCCTCGCCGCCTCCTTGTTCGTCGTTCTCGACGCGGTGGATGTGGCTTTCACCGAGGCGGCGGTCGGGGCGGGCATCTCGACCATTCTCTTCCTCGGCACCCTGTCGCTAACCGAATGCCGGGACGAGGCGCCGCCGCGCCACACGCGCCTCGCACTCCTCGTCGTGTTCCTGACCGGGAGCGCTCTCGTCTACGGGACCCTGGATATGCCGGACTTCGGCGATCCGGATGCGCCGGCCGACACCCACGTCGTGCCGCGCTACATCGACGCCGCCGGCGACGAAACCGGTGTGCCCAACATCGTCACCGCCGTGCTCGCGAGCTACCGGGGATACGACACGCTGGGCGAGACCGTGGTGGTGTTCACGGCGGGCATCGGGGTGCTGGCGTTGCTGGGCCGTTCGGGCGCCGGACGCTGGCTGCGCCGGTCCACACCCGGCAAGCGGAGCTGACCTGCCCATGCAGCACCATCCTGTTCTGCGCGTCGTAGCAAAGCTCATGCTGCCCATGATTCTGCTGTTCGCCCTGTACGTGCAGTTTCACGGGGACTTCGGTCCCGGCGGCGGATTCCAGGCCGGCGTCATTTTCGCCGCGGGCTTCATTCTGTACGGTCTGGTGTTCGGCGCTGACAGCGTGCGGCGTGTCGTGCCGTTCGGACTGATACGCGTGCTGATCGCCTCGGGTGTGCTGATCTACGCCGGCGTCGGGCTGGCCGGAATCCTGCTCGGTGGCAACTATCTGGATTACGGTGTGCTCGGCAGCGATCCGGTGCACGGCCAGGAACTTGGCATCCTGTTGATCGAGTTGGGCGTCGGCGTGACGGTGGCGTCGGTGATGATCGGCCTGTTCTGCGCATTCGCGAGCTGATGGCGACGGGCGAGGGGAGATGAGTATCGGGGGCTCGTACAATTACTGGGTCGTGATCGTCTTGATGATGTGTGGTTTCTACATCGTGATGACGAGCACGAACCTGGTCAAGAAAATCATCGGGCTCAATATCTTTCAGGCCTCGGTTTTCATCCTCTACATCTCGCTCGGCAAGGTTCGCGGCGCCACCGCACCCATTCTTGCCGACGGGATCGACACGTACTCCAATCCCCTCCCTCATGTGCTCATTCTCACGGCCATCGTCGTCGGCGTCGCCACCACGGCGCTGGGGCTCGCGCTCGTGGTGCGCATCAAGGCGGCCTACGGGTCCGTGGAGGAGTCCGATCTCGGCGAAGGTGGCGAGACAGGGTGAGTAGTCACCTGCCGGCCCTGCAGGTGATCGTGCCCTTGATCGCCGCGCCCGCTTGCGTCCTGTTCGCGCGCGCTCGCCTTGCCTGGTGGGTGACGCTCGGCGCGAGCCTCGCGAGCTTCGCAATCGCGCTGGCACTGTTGCGGTCCGTGCTCGACGGGGGCGAAATCACCTACGCGATGGGTGGATGGGCGGCACCGTTCGGCATCGAGTACCGTATCGACGCGGTCAACGCCTTCGTCCTGTTCATCGTCAGCGGCGCGAGCGCCGTGCTGCTGCCTTACGCGCGTGCCAGCATCGAGCACGAGGTCGCCGCGGATCGAGTCTATCTGCTCTACAGTGCGTGGCTGCTGAGTCTCGCCGGGCTGCTCGGCATCGCCATTACCGGCGATCTGTTCAACCTGTTCGTGTTTCTGGAGGTCGCTTCGCTCTCCTCGTATACGCTGGTGAGCCTCGGCCGGGACAGGCGCGCGCTACTCGCCGCTTTCCGTTATCTCGTGATCGGCACCATTGGCGCGACATTCATACTCATCGGCATCGGGCTCCTGTATGCGATGACCGGTACGCTGAACATGGCGGACCTCGCCGCGCGGCTGCCGGCGGTTGCCCAGACCCGCACGGTACGGGCGGCGGTCGCATTTTTTGCCGTCGGTATCGCCATCAAGATGGCGCTTTTCCCCATGCACTTCTGGTTGCCCGCCGCCTACTGTCACGCACCCTCCGCGGTCAGTGCGTTTCTCGCCTCCACGGGTACCAAGGTCGCTGTCTATGTGCTGCTGCGGGTGTTCTTCACGGTGTTCGGCACCGGACTCTCGTTCGACGTCCTCGGGCTGGACCGGGTGTTGATGCCGCTCGCTCTGCTGGGCGTCGTGGTCGGCTCGGTGGTTGCCATCTACCAGGCGGACATCAAGCGCATGCTCGCTTGGTCGAGCATCGCGCAGATCGGCTACATGGTGCTCGGCATCAGCTTGCAATCGGTGAACGGCCTCACCGGCGGCATTGTGCACCTGTTCAACCACGCGGCAATGAAGGCGGCGCTCTTCATGGCCATCGGCTGCGTCGCGTACCGCACCGGGGCGACGTCTCTGACCGCGGTTCGCGGGATGGGTCGTCGCATGCCCTATACGCTGGCCGCCTTCGTGGCGGCGGGCTTGAGCCTCATCGGGGTGCCGCTGACCGGCGGCTTCGTCAGCAAGTGGTATCTGGTCGCCGCCGCGCTGGACGATGGCGCCTGGGCCGTGGCCGGGATCATCGTGCTCACGTCGCTGCTCGCCGTGATCTACATCTGGCGTGTGGTCGAGGCGGCGTATTTCCTGCCACCGCCGACGGACGAGCCCGCTGTATCCGAGGCGCCCCTGTCGATGCTGGCGCCCCTGTGGTTCCTGGTCGCGGTCAACGTTTACGCGGGTGTGCAGACCGACATGACGGCCGCTATCGCACGCTATGCGGCGCGCGGGCTCCTGGGGCTCGCGCCATGAGCTCAGCGCAAGCGGCAAACGGGCAGGTGCACTGAATGGACCCGGGTTTCATGCTCGTTCTCAGCATTGCGGTGCCGCTCGCCGGCGCGGGGCTCATCGGTGCAACGGCAAGTCGCCCCAATCTGAGGGAAACCGTCACCCTGACCACGGCGGCGCTGCTGTTCCTGCTGGTCCTCGGGTTGCATGGGGTGGTCGAGGGCGGTGCCCGCCCCGCGGTGGTGCTGATCGATACCTTGCCGGGGCTGCCCATCGCACTCGAGGCCGAGCCGCTGGGCCAACTGTTCGCGCTGATTGCGAGCTTCCTGTGGATCGCCACCTCCATATACTCCATCGGCTACATGCGCGCGCACCACGAAGCGCACCAGACGCGTTTCTACGTGTGCTTCGCGGTGGCGCTCGCCAGCGCCATGGGCGTCGCGTTCGCGGGCAATGTGTTCACCATGTTCATCTTCTACGAGGCGCTGACGCTCTCCACCTACCCGCTGGTCACCCACGCGGGCAGCGACGAGGCGCGCGTAGCGGGGCGCGTCTATCTCGGCGTGCTGCTCGGCACGTCCATCGGCTTGCTGCTCGTTGCCATCGTGTGGACGTGGACCGTGGCCGGTACGCTCGACTTCGAGTCGGGCGGGATCCTGCGCGGCAAGCTCTCGGCCGGTGCCCTCAGCGTGCTGTGCGCGCTATACGTGTTCGGCATAGGCAAGGCGGCGCTGATGCCTTTCCATCGCTGGTTGCCGTCGGCCATGGTGGCGCCTGCGCCGGTGAGCGCGTTGCTGCATGCGGTCGCCGTGGTCAAGGCGGGCGTGTTTGCCGTGCTGAAGATAAGCGTCTACATCTTCGGCTTGGACGTGCTGTCGGAAACGGGCGCGAGCCTGTGGCTCATGTATGCCGCGGGCGTGACCATGCTGCTCGGATCGCTGGTCGCCATGCGCCAGGACAATCTCAAGGCGAGGCTCGCCTACTCGACGGTCAGCCAGCTCTCCTATATCGTGCTCGGCGCCATGCTTGCCAACGCCTGGGGCGTGATCGGTGGTGGCCTGCATATCGCCATGCATGCCTTCGGCAAGATCACGCTGTTCTTCTGTGCCGGCGCCATCATGATCGCCACGCAAAAGACCCGGGTGAGCGAGATGCGAGGACTCGGCAGGACCATGCCCGTCACCATGTTCGCGTTTCTGATAGGCAGTTTGAGTGTCATCGGCTTGCCACCCGCGGGCGGGACCTGGAGCAAGTGGTTCCTTGTGCTTGGGACACTGGAGAGCGGTCAGCTCGTGCTGCTCGGTATCCTGCTGCTCAGCTCGCTGCTGAACATCGCGTATCTGCTGCCGATTCCGCTGCGCGCGTTCTTTTCCGCGCAGAGGAGTGGCACCGAGCACGCCGGCATACGCGAAGCACCGGTGGCCTGCGTTGTGGCGCTCGGCGTCACGGCCGCGGGCTGTGTGTTGCTGTTCCTGTTTCCGGAACCGCTCTACCGGTTGATGGCGCAGATAGTTAACAGGGGGCAGATCCCGTTTTAGTGGGGGCAGACCCCGGGAGTCGAGGCGAATGAAATCCGGTCGTGCACGACTGTTCGATGATCCGCGGAACCTGCGACGGGTGCTGCGACTCCTGTATGCCGTTTGCGCCGGCCTGCTGGCCGCCGACCTCGTCTACCACCGTCACGCGGTGCACCCCTGGGAGTCGCACTTCGGCTTCTACGCGTTGTACGGCTTCGTCGCCTGCGTCGCCCTCGTGCTGCTCGCCAAGGAGCTGCGCAAGCTCGTCATGCGTGCCGAGGACTACTACGACCAGGGGTCAAAGAAATTCAAGAAATTCAAGGGGTCAGATCCCTTGAACCCGGATTCAAGGGATCTGACCCCTTGAATTCAGGCGTCGCGCCATCGCTGATCTTCTACGCGGCGGCGCTGCTGGTGGCGCTGACGCGCGGGCGTTGGCGCACCGCCGTGCTGCTCGCGACGCCGTTGGCGGGCGCTGCCAATCTGATGAGCCTGGGCGAGGGCGCGATATGGCAAGCGGCAGTGTTCGACTATGCACTCACGCCGCTTCGCATCGATCCCCTGAGCGTGCTGTTCGGTTATTTGTTCCACATCGCCGCGTTGCTCGGCATCGTGTTTTCGCTGCGCGTGCGCGACACGGTGCAGCACGTCGCGGCGCTCGTCTATGCCGGCAGCGCGCTCGGTGCGGTGTTCGCGGGCGATCTGCTGACATTGTTCGTCTACTGGGAGCTGATGGCGGCAAGCTCCGCGTTCCTGGTGTTCGCACGGCGTACCGAGAAAGCCTATCGCGCGGGCATGCGCTATCTCGTCGTGCAGGTCTTCTCCGGCGTGATCCTGCTGGCAGGCGCCTTGATGCATGCACGTGTCACGGGCACCCTGGACTTCGGCTACCTGGGCCTCGCCGACGCCGGCACCTGGCTGATCTTCCTCGCCTTCGGCATCAAGTGCGCGTTTCCGTTGCTGCACAACTGGCTGGTCGATGCCTATCCCGAGGCGACCCCGAGCGGCACGGTGTTCCTGAGCGCGTTCACGACCAAGGTTGCGGTCTACGCGTTGGCCCGCGGCTTTCCCGGCACCGAGGCGCTCATCTACATCGGTGCGCTGATGACCTGCTTTCCCATCTTCTATGCGGTTATCGAGAATGATCTGCGCCGCGTGCTCACCTACTCCATGATCAATCAGATCGGGTTCATGGTCTGCGGCATCGGTCTCGGCACCGCGCTGGCGCTCAACGGTGCGGTGGCGCACGCCTTCAACGACGTGATCTTCAAGGGCTTGCTGCTGATGTCCATGGGGGCGGTGCTGCACATGACGGGGCGCATCAACGGCTCGGACCTGGGTGGCTTGTACAAGAGCATGCCGATTACCGCCACGCTGTGCATCGTCGGTGCGGCATCCATATCGGCGTTTCCCCTGTTCAGCGGCTTCGTGAGCAAGTCCATGGTGATGGCGGCGGCCCTCGAGGAGGGCTATGGCGGCGT
>CAZSDY010000190.1:0-7143 GCA_964605765.1 uncultured Ectothiorhodospiraceae bacterium
TGGAGGAGCTGCTCGAAACGCTTCGCGCCAAGGGCATCGCAACACCGCACGATCTCGTCGTCGGTGCCGGGCTCGCGCGCGTGCTGTGCGGGGGCGACCGCGCGGCCGGTGAGGCGCTCGACGAGACACAGATGTGCGCGCTGGAACGCGAGACCTTCATCGCGCTCGTCAAGTCGCCGGCCACGCAGGCGCGCATCGAGCACATGCTGGCGCAGGGAAAGCCGTTGCGGAACTGAATATGTGCGCCGTCATGGCGCCCTGCGTAGGAGCGGACTGCAGTCCGCGAACGCCGTGGACACCGCGCTCAATGCCCTGCAAGGTTCGCGGGATGAATCCCGCTCCTACAAGTGCTCGTCCAAGCCACTGCTGATCAGCGTACCGGCAGGCCGGCGGCTCGCAGCAGCGCGGCCGCATGGTTGACGGGAATGGCGTAGGTGATGCCGCTCGGGTGCTCGAGCACGTTTTCCTTGCTCTCCTTGACGAAGACGCGGTTGACGATCCCGACCACCGCGCCGCTACCGGGCTCATAGAGCGGGCTGCCGCTGTTGCCGGGATACGCGGTGGCGTCTAGCTGGAAGACGTCGTAGGGCTTGCTCAGGCGTTTGATGAGCTTCGGATTCAGCAGACTGGCTGCGAGCTGGGGAACCGCGATGGGAGTGATTGACGACACGATGCCTCGATGCGTGACGGGACGCATCCCCAGCACGCCCCCGATGGGGAAACCGGTAAAGGCGTACAAAGCCCCTTCGCGCACGGTGCCCGCGTCACCCAACGACATCGGCGCCAGCGCCGGACCGGCCATCTCGAGCAACGCGACATCGTGGTCGCGGTCGACAGCAACGACGCTGGCGCGCCGGCCGTGTCCCCTTTGCATCCACGGCAGAATCGCCACGAATTCCTTGTGCTGCACATCGAGCTTGTCGGGCAGCACGTGCGCATTGGTGATGACGTGCAGCCCGTCGGCGACGACGAATCCCGTGGCCTTGAACTGAAATGGCGGGCGCCGGGTGAGCTGCACCGTGCCGATGCCAACGACGCTCGCACGGATCCTGTCGATGGTGTCCGACAGTGGCGCACCGCGGGCCGGGGCGCTGCTTGTGGCCACGAGCAGCATCAAGGCAACCACCGGCCATACGCTACGCCGCGCGAGCGATCCACGATGCACGCGGCGCGGCAAGCGCGGCGCGCTGCGATTCCGGAATCGAGGGCAGGTCGTATTCACGGATAGACTCGATCTATAGTGGGTGTATAATCAACATGTTACATGTTATTATGAAAGTCAATTGTTAATATAATGCCTGTGCATGTCGTGCGTTCCGGACAGTCTCTGGACCGTAAAACTGCACGCATGCCGGGTAAGTTTGGTCTAAGATGGCCGACCGCACGGTGTGGCGGCCTGTCCGGGCACAGGGGTTCGGTATCATAGGAGGTGTCATCATGCGTCCCATTCGATGGATCTGGCGTGTCGCTCTCGGCCTTTTTGTCGTGTATTCCCCGGGAGTGCTTGCCGCGCCACCGCCACCGCCACCCCCGCAATCCACGCAGTGTACCCCGCAGACGCCCTCGAACTGTCTGAACGGCGTCTCCGCCTCGGTCACGTCGCTCGATTCCATGCGCGTCACCGGCGAGGGACGCTCCACGCGGCGCGGGGGTGCGGGGGCCGAATCGGATGACGAGGGTCAAGCGCGGCTGCGCCCCTTTCACAACATCACAGGCCAGTCCGCCGGTGACGGGCTCGAAGGCTTTGGCCTTTGGGCGGGTTACTCGCGATCCGACTTCGAGAGCACGCTCCGCGTCGCCCCCTTCGATGCCAACCTGGACAACGTGCTGGTCGGCATGGATACCATGCCCAGCGACCGGTTGCTGCTCGGCGTGTCTCTCGGTTACGAGAGTGTCGACGTAGCCACGAGCTTCAACGGGGGCGGACAGGACGTGGACGGATTCAGCATCGCACCTTACGCCGCGTACCTGTTCAACGACTTCATCAGTGCCGATTTGACCATCGGCTATGCGCATCTGGAAACCGATCAGAACCGCGTCGACCCGGCCAATGGCGCCACGCTCACCAGTGATTTCGGCGCGGATCGTGTCTTCGCAGCGGCCAACTTGAACGGCTTCTACGCCTTGGGCAACGTCGTTTTCGGCGGGCGCATCGGCTACCTGTTCACCGCCGAATCGCAGGATTCATACCGCGAGCGAGGCGGACCCAGTGTGCGCTCGGTACGTACGCGGCATATCGATCTGGGCCAGGGTTACATTGGTCTGGACATCGCCTACAGCCTGGGGGATTTCGAGCCCTATGCGCTTGGCATCTACCGCAATGACTTCGGGCGTGACGACGGCAGCGGTGCCGGAGGCCTGCCGAGCGCCGTCGGCAGCACGACGCCCGACGACGATGACGAAGCGCAACTCGGACTCGGCCTTCGCTACTTCGGTCCGAGCGGACTCTCGGGTCGCTTCGAGTGGACCACCACGCAGGGCAGAAGCCTGTTCGACGACGACACCTTCTCGTTCATGCTGCGCATGGACCTGTAAGGGCTCGCGGTGGGACGTTTCCTGATTGATCTACCATTACCGGACCGGGGCATGCACGTCAGGTTCCGGTATTCCCGGCTGCGGTCGGCAAACCGGAGGCTTTCCATTCCGGGTAGCCTTCTTCCAATCGCCGCACAGTAAAACCTCTCTTTCGCAGCGCGGCGACAGCCTCGAACGCCAACACGCAATATGGCCCCCGACAGTAGGCGATAATCTCCCGCCGCTTCGGCAAGTCTTTCAGGCGTTTCGCGAGATCCCCGAGCGGCAGGTTTACGGCGCCAGGTATATGACCGGCCCGGTATTCCTCCGGCGGTCGAACGTCGAGCACGGTCACCAACCCATGCTTTACGCGTGCCAGGAGTTCCTTTCGTGAAACCGCCTCGAGGCTATCGCGCTCGTCAAAGTATCCGGAGACGATCCTGTCCACCTCGGCGACATGGCGTTCAGTGGTCTGGCGTAGCGCTCGAAGCAAACCGATCTGTGGAGCTCGAGCATGTTCTCGGGGTCGGCGTCGATGGTGAGGAACCCGAGGAGGCCGCGTGCCTTGAAATCAACTGCCCCGGCCGCCGGTCTTATCCAGTGGACGGGCAATGCAGAAAGCGATGACAGTCGAACGCTTCTCGATCACAGGTGCTGAACCGGTCCACGCCCGGCGACCGCAACGCCATGGCCGAGGCGTGTGCGAACCGGGCACCCGCGCGGGGCGCGGCGCGCTGCAGACGACCCGCGAGACGATGCACGCCGCCGGGCACTTCGGCCCCGGCCAGCAGGCGGGCAGGCGCTGGGCTGTCGGCTGTGTGGCCCTCGAGGTGACACAACGCTGCAACCTCGACTGCGCGATCTGCTATCTATCGACACAGGCCGAGGCGAACCCGGACCCGCCCCTCGACGAGCTGTACCGGCGTATCGACCGGATTGTCGAGCATTACGGGCCCGGAACGGACGTGCAGGTGACGGGCGGGGATCCGACGCTGAGGCGGCCAGAGGAGCTGGTCGCCATCGTCGCGCGCCTCGCCGCGCGCGGGCTTCGTGCCACGCTCATGACCAACGGCGTACGCGCACGGCGGCCCCTGCTCGAGGCGCTTGCCGCGGCGGGACTCGTGGACGTCGCGTTTCACGTCGATACCACCCAGGGCAGGCGCGGGTATGCGAGCGAGATCGCGCTCAACGACATTCGCGATCGCTATCTGGAGCGCACCGTGGGGCTACCGTTGTCGGTATTCTTCAACACCACGGTGCATGCCGGAAACTTCCATGAGATCGCACCCCTGGTGCGCTTCTTCAAGGCCCGTGCGGGGTCAATCCGAACCGCGTCATTTCAGCTTCAGGCCGACACCGGTCGCGGCATCTGGCGGCGCCGCGGCCCCGGCATCAACCTCGATTCGGTGAGCGCGGAAATCCAGAAAGGCGCGGCAACAGCGATCAACTTCCATGCCTCGCTCGCCGGCCATCCCGGCTGCAACCGCTATGGCCTTTGCCTGGAGGCGAATGGAAAGCTCCATGACCTCCTCGACGACGCGGCCTTCATCGCCCGGCTGCAGCCGGCAACCGCCGCGCTGCGCTTCAAGCGCCGCGACCCATGGGCAAGCGCACGCGACATCGTGTGCTGGCTCGCTGCCCACCCGACCTATCTCGCGCCCAGCGTGCGCTGGGCGGCGCGCAAGCTCCACGCCATCGCGGGCGATCTGCTGGCCGCGCGAGGCAGGGTCCACACCCTGTCGTTTTTCGTGCATGACTTCATGGATGCCTGCCATCTGGACACCGAGCGCATAAACGCCTGCGTGTTCAAGGTGATGACCGCCGAGGGTCCTACCTCAATGTGCTCGTACAACGCACGGCGCGAGGAGTTGATCCCGCGCGACTGCGGATGCCTGGGGTCACGGGCTGCCGCGTCCCCGCTCGCGACGGAACAGGCCCGGCGCGCGTGCGATGCACCACACTACCTGCCGAAGGGTCGCGGCGCGACATCCTGCGAATAGCTCTCGCCCAGTAGATTGCAGGCGATCGCGACCGGCACCCGTGGCTCCCGATCCAAAGCAGGATCAGGCCGACGAGCACTCGACCTCGAGAGCGTGGATTGGTCCAATCGGTGGCAACCTGTCGAGATCCGGGGGTGAATGGATCCCCCCAGCCTGCGCATGAAGGCTTTGCGCTGAATCAACCTATGAATGGATTCTCGATCCGGAGTCCCTCGATCTTCTGGTCGTGCTGCAGATCCTCGCTGTAGAGCCGGGTGCAACCCGCGTCGAGTGCGGCGGCAACTATCAACGCGTCGTAAAAGTGGTAGCGAGAACGCGCCTGGAGCTCGAGCCCTCGCTGGTAGATTCGCTGGCTGGGCATCACATGCCATAGTGGCACCAGCACCGCGGACAGAAAACGCTGTGCCTCTTCCAGGGTCGCCGGCGTTGCGAGCTTGCGCGTGAGGATTCGAGACCAGGCAGGCAGCCAGATATTCGACACGAGGTCGAATCTCCACTTGGCGCTGCCGCTCGGTACGACTTCATACACCTTGCCGGGCGGCGTCATCACTCAGCCCGGTACCTACGCCGTCGGCGTCTTCCTGGAAGGCGTCAATCCATTTACCCGATCACGAGTACGTAACGCCTTTGAGGTCGGTAGCATACCCGAACCCGCGTCCCTCGCCCTGATGGGCCTCGGCCTGGCAGGACTTGGCTTCAGCAGGTGCAGAGCGGCGTGGCCTTTCGGCCGAAGAACGAAACGCAAACGCGTCGCCGTAAACTGACGACAGGGAGGAAAAGGTGCCAGGTTTATTTTTCTGGAAAATAAACCTGGCACCTTTTCTGGAGTCGGCACTGGTGCGGGCGCTCGACTTTCAGTTGCTGGCCGCCGGCATCGGCGCGGTGGTGGTGACCATCGCCGCCTATGTCATACAGAAGCTCGGCAACCCTTTACCCGCTTCCTGAATTTTCTCTCGATCCTGCCGGCGGCGGTGCCGGGCATGGTGCTCGGTCTCGGCTACATCTTCGCGTTCAATGACCCGGCCAACGCCGTCTACCTCATCTACGGTTCGGTGCTGCTGCTCGACGATGCCGGCGAGACCAGCCAGGCGGCCGCGTTCTCCACCCTGATCATGGTCGTGGTGGTGGGCGTGCCGGTGTTCTTTCAGGCTGTCCTGCGGCTGCTCGGAATCGGCGACGTCTCGTCGATCGGTTGACGGCGTATGAGTGTCCGTACAGGAATGAATCGTCAGATCATCTTTGGAGTCTTGCGTCGCCTGCCAAACCCGATACCCGCCACGCCCAGGGCCAGGAGGGCCAGGGTGCCGGGTTCGGGGATGGTGTCACCGTCCCGTACGAGCGCGCTGCCGACGGTGAAGAGAGCACTAGTATCCAGCCAATGTTGATTGAAAAATTTCGTGGGATCATTCGGCACGTCGACGATGGTGCTGGATAGACTGGCGCTCCCGATTTGCACACCGCCTAGCCGATGGGTGTTTGGATTTTGGCCGATATCGTCGAAGATTGCTGCCGTCCATTGACTCGAGGAATTCGTTATGCCGAGGGCGTTTGCGAGCGCGGTGGCCGCGGTGTTGAGCGGCCCGAAAGCGTCGATGAGCGCGGCCGGCACGCCTGCCGAAATTGCCAAATCGCGCAGTTCCACACCGCTCGCATAGCGCCAGCCCTCCAACGGCTTGCCGGTGCCCAGATCGACCGATACGTTATTGAAGGATCGGCTGGTCGTCAGTGTCCAATCGAGCCATTCCAGATTGTTGTCAACATCGCGCGTGATGTTGAAGCCATCCTGCGCGATTCCCAGGGAGGCCAATGCCGCGTCGTTCTCGAGCATGACGGTGGCCCGCAACGTCGGGGGCGAGAAGAGGAGTAAAGAAAGGACCCCTACGCTTAACGCTCTTGGAATGCTTGCCATCACGGCTCCCAAAACTTTCGTGCCGGTTCGAAATATACAGATCGACCATGCAAGTTCTGTGCCGCCATAATATAATCAACAACTTAGCGCTTTCTCCCCAGAAAAGCCGTGCAGAACTGTAAAGAATTCCGACACATTTCAACCCATTTCGGGACCACGATTCCCGCAATCAGCCGAGGCTTTCCACACAACTATCGTCTTTTCAATAAGTTAGCCTGATCCTGGCAGTGTAAAAAAATCCGACAAAATAAGAGATATCATGCGAAAACAATGGGTTACGATATACTGCCGCGCGCTTGCGGCAACTATGCGATGATCGGCGCGCTTGCGGCGGGCCGAGCACTCGGCGATGGGTTGTCGGAATTCTTTACAGTGCCGTTTTCGCAGCTAAGCCGTTGTTTTCTGGATTTAAAGTGCTCATGGGCGGGTGATCTCGATCAAGAAATGGGCTGAAGAGTGTCGGAATATTTTACACTTTTCGTCGTTGCGCCGACCTGATGCCATTCAACTCCTTGAAATAAGGAAGGTTTTTCGACCTGGCATCAACTTTGCGTTGTTAACCGTGATGGCTGCTCCTGACCCTTGGCCTGACCGGGCTCGGATTCAGCAGGCGCGGAAAGGCGTAGTTACGCGGCAAGATGCGTAACCTTCTATTTGTTATCGGGATTTTTTGGTGGGCCGTGTAGGATTCGAACCTACGACCCGCTGATTAAGAGTCAG
>CAZSDY010000191.1:0-7097 GCA_964605765.1 uncultured Ectothiorhodospiraceae bacterium
GAGTCCTTTTCGATGCGGAATCTCTCATTGCCCATGTTTCTTCTCCCCCTGATTTGTTGTGCCCATTTTTTCTTTACCCCGTTTGTGTTATATTTTTTTTCCAAATCGCCGTGATCAATTTTATCGAACAAAAAAAATGTAAATCCATCAACTCAAATTCCCAAATCGCAGGGCCGGCGGACCGGGTCCAAGTCGAAGGGGACGACCGGCGCCGGCAAGGCGCCGCTCGTGTTCGAGAGCTCGGGAGTCTCGTCGGCCAGCGCATCGAACGGCGTCATTGCCGTGACCGGCAGCTACGGCGTCGGGACCTCGGTGCTCTACGTGATCGACACGAAGCGACAGCAGCTCGCGGTCTACGAGGCGCGGGGCGGCAGCACGAACTCCCGGCGGATCTTCCTGGTCGGCGCGCGGCGCATGGACTTGGACCTGCAGCTGCAGGGCTACAACGACGAGTCCGAGTTCAGCTACGCCGAGTTGCAGAAGCGGTTCGAGAACCGCGGCGGCCCCGGGATCACGGCGGCCCCGTCCGCTTAACAGGAATGGAGGGGGAATACGAGCGCGCTGCCGCCGGTGAAATTCTCGACCACGTGGATCTGCCACATGGGCGCAGACTGATCGAGCGGCGTGCTGGCCAGATCGCTTGCCAGCGTCTCGAGCGCCTGCTTGTCGGCTGCGCCCGGCAGGTCCACCCGGCACAGGTGCAGGTCCAGATCAAAATGCGGATCGGTCTCCCACACCCACCCGCGCAAGGTCCGTCGCGCGCGCTGGCGAAAGCGCCGATAGCGCAGGAACCGTGCAGTCAACACCCGTTTTAGGGCGGCGACATCGATCGTTGAGTTCAAGCTCATCACGATCATGATCATCATTAGACTCGTCGGCCGTTCCATACGCAGCCATGCGGTGTCCACGCTCGACATCGCCTCATCGCCCCGGCGGTGACCGCTACGCCGAGGTCGGTGCACCGCGGCGCGCCTTCTTGCGTGCCGGCGCCTTGGCTGCCGGGGTCTTCCTGGCCGCCGTCTTTCGCACCGGCGCCCCCGCGGCACGCAGGGCATCGAGTGCCTCGCTCAGCGCGTCGACACGCCGGCCGAGCGCGTCTATGTCGCCGCGCACGGGGACATTCAGCGCGTGCAACGCCCGCGCCACGCGCTCCTCGAAGACCTGCTCTAGCTTGTCCCAGTTACCCGTGGCCTGGGTCTTCACCGAGTCGACACCCGCCTCGGCAGTCTTGCGCACCTGACCAACGGTGTCTTCCGCGGCTTGGCGCGTGCGCTGCTCGAGCTTCGTGCCTTCCTTGACCAGCGTCTCGAAGATCTGCATGCCTTCTTCCTGGGTCTTGGCAAAGGCGCCGAGCCCGGCAAGCCAGATCTGGTGGGCCGAATCCATGATGCTCTTGCTGGTGTATTTCTCGCTGAGCTTTGATTTCAACTTTCCCATGATATTGTCTCCTGCGATTTATCATTCGATCTCATCAATCGTGAATCCATACTAGCCGCGAAACTAGAGAAAACACACTAATGCCACGAGCCTGTCTGGCGCGGCGACCAGCACCGGGGGCACGCGTATGACACTCAAGGTCGGCGATCCGGCACCACCCTTCGAGGGCAAGGCGTCGGACGGGCGCACCGTCCGGCTCGGCGATTTCGCGGGCAGAACGCTCGTCCTTTTTTTCTACCCCAAAGACGGGTCGCCTTTTTGCACGCGCCAGGCCTGCTCGCTGCGCGATGCCGCGACCGCACTGCGCGCGCTAAATGCCGAGGTGCTGGGCGTTTCCACGCAGGACCAGCATTCCCACGAGCGCTTCGCGCACAGGCACGATCTGGGCTTCACCCTGATCGCCGACACCGACAAATCGATCGCCAGAGCATACGGCGCACTCGGCGCGCGCGGGGTGGCGAGCATGCTGAGCGCGCTGGCGGGCTTGAGCGATCGCATCACCTTCATTATCGACGCGCGGGGACGCATCGCACACATCGTGGCGAGGCCCGATATCGATGAGCACGGCACGGAGGTGCTGGCGCTGTTGCGCCAATGAGACGGAACCTGATGCCGCGGCGCACCGGCGAACGCGAGTGCGCGGTAAGGCGCGCTACGGCGCCGCCTCGCGCGCGTCCGGTGGTGCGATGACCGCATGGCGGGCCAGTTCCTTCACGACAAGCGCCTTCACTGCCGCCGAAAACGACATGTAGACGTGCCCCACGCCGTTCAGACCCAGGTTGCGCACCCCTTCCAGGCATGCGCTGTCGTACGGCGCCACGATGTTGTCGTCACGGCTGTAGATCGACGTGATGGGCACGCCGTGCGTCTCGCTCGCAGCCAGGCGTTCCAGAAAATTGCTGCCGGGGCGCATGTCGCGCGCGTTCGGCGTCGGTGAAAAGTAGGCAAGCACCGTGCCATAATGCGGTGAGCCGAGCGTGATAAGCCCCGCGACATGCGCGCTCGCGCCGGGGGTACGCAGATAGGCGCGCGCCACCAGTCCACCCATGCTGTGGGCCACAATCAACACGCGATCCGCGGCACAGCGCTCGCGCACCACGGCCACCCGTTCGCGGACCTGCGCCACGTAGTGTTCTACCGGAGCGAAAGCCGGCTCCAGATTCATGGTGAAGAGGTTCGTGGCGCCGCTGGCGCGCAGATGGCGGATGATGGACCACCAGAAGGCCCCGTTGCACATATACCCGTGGATCAGCAGCACGGGCAGCGCAGGCGTCATCTCCCCCGCGCCGGGGGCGCGCGTGCCGAGCCATCGTTCCAGCGGCTGAAGGACGCTGAACACGACCCATGTGGCTATCGCCTCACGACATACCATCGCCGAGCATGTCCAGAGCCCCTGCTCCGCCACGCGCTCCGCGGTCACCGGCGGCGCCAGGCGTGCGACGACGAAGCTCGCCAGCACAATCACGAAGCGCACGGCAAACGCGGCAAGCACGCCAAGACCGACCAGCACCAGCGCGGGAAGATCACCCGAGCGTGCCAGTGCCACGGCCCCCGCCACGTAGACTGAAAGCTCCACGAGCAAGCAGATCAAGGCGTAACGAGCAAGCACCGCAATGCACCTCCACGGGCAACACGAGCCTGCCAATTAGCTGACTTCCCCGTTCGCGTCAACACGAGCAGTGCCATCGACGTTCGCGGACTGAACTCCGCTCCTACAGGAAGGCCTCGACAATCCGTGGTGGGTTGGCGGGCCCCGCTGTCCGCGAGCCTGCCCGTACGGCACAGCAGCGCCCAAGTGGTGCATGCGGTTGTCGAATCGTTACAATGCGACCGATTGCGCCATGACCCGGGGTGCGCAGCACGGTATCAGGAGCCCGCATGGCCGACATCAGCATTCGCCGAGCCCACGCCTTGTCACGCGACCAGGCACTCGCAACGGGCCAGGAACTCGCTGCCGAGATCGGCCGGGCGTACGGCCTGCGCCACCGATGGGACGGCGCGATTCTGCGTTTCGAGGGCGCCGGACTCAGCGGAGACATCGAGTTCGGGGACAACGAAATCGTCGTCGATGCCCGACTCGGCCTGCTGCTCTCGGGCTTGAGGGCAACCATCGAGGGCGCCATCAACGACAAGCTGGACGAGTTGCTCGGCTGAGCTACATTGCCGCAATCAGCTCGGAGAGGCCCCGGCCGGGAGGTCTAAGGGTTTCGCGTGCCCGTCGAAAATTCGCTCCGGTATGCGCCAGGCGTTGCGACTGCCAACCGCTGAGGCGCCGTATCGCATTGCAGCGCACGGTGTCCGCATTGGTGGCCGCGCGCAGGCGCTGCGCCCGTGCCACCAGCTCGCGCAACTTGTCGGCAGGACGCCGCCCCTTCAGCACGATGCCATCCGATCCCATCGGCTCCCCCGCTTGCGCCGCGCGCCTCGCGGTCGCGGGCTCGAACCCCCGAGATCCGATACCCCGATCACCGCGTCCCCGGCTCGCATGTCCATACTCATGCCCGCCTCGCTGGAAATCACCCGGTTGGCGTGTGAGGATAACAGCCGATTCACGCCAGGTAACACGAGGAGAGGGGATCCGCAATGAGCACCATCACGAGCACCATCGACTCCGAATCGTGTCCCGGCACATGCATCCGGGCAGCCTGGCCGCCTGCCGGGCGCCACGCCGCACGCTGGCGTGCATGGGCGACCATCGCCGGCGCAACTCTCGTCGCGGCCGCGATGTTGCTCGCGGGCTCTCGGGCGCATGCGCTCGAGGTGGCGGGCGTCGAGGTGCCCGAGACGGCGACCGTGTCCGGCGCCGCGCTCGAGCTCAACGGTGCCGGCATACGCAAGAAGTTCTTCGTCAAAGTGTACGTGGGAGCACTCTACCTGCCGCGCAAGATGACCTCGGTGGAGCAGATCCTCGATGCGCCGGGGCCCAACCGCGTGAGCATGCATTTTCTCTACAGCAAGATCTCGCATGAAAAGCTCGTCGACGGCTGGAACGAGGGGTTCGAGGCGAACCAGAGCGAAGCCATGCTGGCCACGTTGAAAGACCGCATCGATGCCTTCAACGCGCTGTTCCCCGACGTCAAGGAAGGCGACGAGATCATCCTCGACTACTCGCCGGACGCGGGCACCGGCGTCGGCGTGAACGGTAAGCCGGCAGGGACCGTCCCCGGCGCCGACTTCAACCGCGCGGTGCTCGCCATCTGGCTCGGCAAGCACCCGGCCAGCAAGGGGCTCAAGAAAGCAATGCTGGGCGGGCACTAAGCGCTGCCCGACGCGGCCCTCAGGGGCGCTCCTTGGAACGTTGGCCGATCTGCACGCGGCAAGTGCGGATGGTCTTCACGTGACGCAAACTGTTGTACAATCAACGCCAAGGGTATTGATCTTCAATCGGGGGGATTGGAAATGAGGCATCCGAAGTCATGCTGGCTGGGCGCGTTCGCAGTCGCCGGGCTGCTCACAGTGACGTCCAGCGCGGTATCCGCATCCGGCTTTGCCATCATCGAGCAGAGTGTGAAGGGCCTCGGCGCGGCGTTCTCGGATTCGGCGGCGGCGGAAGACGCGAGCACCGTGTTCTTCAACGCGGCCGGCCTCGGACAGCTTCGCGGCACGCAGGTCCAGGTGGCGGGTCATGTCATCGCGCCGTCGGCCTCGTTCACCGACGGGGGATCGGCGCTGAATCCTGCGTTCACGGGCGGTGTGGCCGTTGCCGGCTCATTGACCGGCAACAATGGCGGCGGCGCGAGTGTCACGGGATTGATTCCCAACCTCTACCTGCACCACCAGATTCAGAACGTGCTGAACGGACGCGCGCATTTCGGCTTCGGCCTCAACGTCCCGTTCGGGCTCAAGACCAACTACGACGAGGGTTGGGTGGGCCGCTATCATGCGCTCACCTCGGACATCAAGACCTTCAACTTCAACCCGAGCCTCGCCTTCGAGGTGAGTGATCAGCTTAGCGTGGGCGCCGGCTTCAACTCGCAGTTCATGGAAGCGCGCCTCACCAACGCCTTCGACCAGTCGGCCGCCTGTCTGGGCTCCGAAGCCAAAGGCGATCTAGCGCCAGGTACGTGCGGGGCACTGAGCCTCGTCACGCCCGGCACGGTGGCGACCGATGGCCACGTGGACCTGCGTAACGCCCGCGACTGGGGACTCGGCTGGAATGCCGGGGTGCTGTGGCGCCCGCTACCGACCACGCGGGTCGGTGTGCACTACCGATCCAAAATCACGCAGCAACTGCATGGCACCGCCGTATTCACGGGCTTCAATCCGGATTTTGCCGGCGGCGCCAAGCTCGTCAGGCAAGGTGCCACCGCCGACCTCACTCTGCCGGAGAGCGCGTCGGTCAACTTCTACCATGCCGTCAACGACCAATGGGCCGTGCACGGCGACGTGAGCTGGACGCGCTGGAGCCGCCTGCAGAAACTCATCGTCGATTTCGCTTTGGGCAACCGCACGACGCTGCCGCTCGACTGGGACAACACCTTCCGCTACTCCGGCGGGGTCACCTTCAAGCACAGCAGCAAGTTGACCTTGAGGGCCGGCGCGGCGTTTGACGAGTCGCCTATTCCTGACGCGGCGCGGCGCACACCGCGCATCCCGGGCGAGGATCGGACCTGGATCACCGTGGGCGCGAGCTACCGCTTCGACGACCACCTCAGCGTCGATGCGGGCTATGCCCATCTGTTCATTCCGGATCCCAAGATCGCCGCGCTCCCCGACACCACCACCCGCAACCTGCTGACCGGCAAGTACGACGCCGACGTGAACATCGGCAACATCCAGGTCGTCTACGAGTTCTAGCCCCGCGCGGAAAAGGGGGGCGGAAAAGGGGAGGTCGGAAAAGGGGACATTCTTGTTTTTTTCGTCGGCACCACGCGTTACCGCCCAGGTGGCAAAAAACAAGAATGTCCCCTTTTCCGACCTCCCCTTTTCCGCCCCCCTTTCCCCCGCTCACGCCTCGTCGCGCAGGGCGCGTCTCAGTATCTTGCCGACATTGGTCTTGGGCAGCTCGTCACGAAACTCGACAAGCTTAGGTACCTTGTAGCCCGTTAGCTGCTCGCGGCAGTGCGCGATGAGCGCCTCGCCGGTGAGCGCGGGGTCCTTTCTGACCACGAACAGCTTGACAGCTTCGCCCGACTTCTCGTCGGGCATGCCGATGCATGCCGCCTCCAGCACGCCCTCGTGCGTGACGGCGACGCTTTCGACCTCGTTCGGATACACGTTGAAGCCGGAGACCAGGATCATGTCCTTCTTGCGATCTTCAATAAAGACGTAGCCCTGCTCGTCCATGCGCCCCATGTCACCGGTGCGAAGCCACTTCCCGTCGAACATGACCGATTCGGTGTCCTCGGGACGATTCCAGTAGCCCTGCATCACCTGCGGGCCGTCGACGCAAATCTCTCCGACCTCGCCGACATCGAGCATCTCGCCGCTCGCGTCCATGATCCCGACCTGCGTCGACGGCACCGGCACGCCTATGGACCCGTTGTAGGCCGTGTTGGTCAGCGGATTGATGCACACGGCCGGCGACGTCTCCGTAAGCCCATAAGCTTCGAGCAGGGAAAGCCCGGTCAGTTCCTGCCAGCGCTCGGCGACGGCCCGCTGCACCCCCATGCCGCCGCCGAGCGAGGGCCGCATGGGCCTGACGCATATGTGGGGGACTC
>CAZSDY010000192.1:0-7091 GCA_964605765.1 uncultured Ectothiorhodospiraceae bacterium
CGCTCGCGCGGGCGAGGGGGCCCTTCGCCATGGCGCCGTGCAGGGATTTGCAGGTGAGGTGCTTCGCCCGCGGGGCGGGCACGGGTCAGGCGGCGGCGAAGACCATTCGCACCACGTCCCGGTAATGTCCTGCGAAGTGCACGGTCAGCCCTTCGCGCAGATACGCGGGCAGCTCCTCGAAATCGCCGCGGTTCGCCTCCGGCAGAATCAGCTCCGAGAGCTGGGTGCGGCGCGCGGCGATGATCTTTTCGCGAATACCACCGACCGCCAGCACGCGGCCGCTGAGCGTGAGCTCGCCCGTCATGGCGAGCGCTCGGGCGATCTTCTCGCGCCTCGCCAGCGACAGCAGGGCCGTGGCCATTGTGATCCCCGCGCTCGGTCCATCCTTCGGCGTCGCGCCCTCGGGCACGTGCAGGTGCACGGCCGCCCTGTCGAAGAAGGTCTCCTCCGCGCCGTATCGTGCGGCATTCGACGACACGTGACTCAGCGCGATGTGGGCCGACTCCTTCATCACGTCACCGAGGCGCCCCGTGAGCCTGAACGCGCGCGTCTTCGCGTGCAGGCGGGTCGCCTCGACGGCAAGCGTGGCGCCGCCCATCGCGGTCCAGGCGAGGCCGGTGACGATGCCGACGCCGCGCATGGGCTTTTCCGGGCGAAACAGCGGCTTGCCGAGAAAGGTCTGCAGGTTGCGTGGGCCGATGCGAAGGCGCCGGCGCTTGCCGGTCACGAACTCGACCGCGGCCTTGCGTACGATGCGCGCGAGCTGCTTGTCGAGCCCGCGCACACCCGCTTCGCGTGCATAGCCGTCTATGACGCGCTGCAACCCGGCGTCGCTGATGCCGAGCGCCCGGTCGCCGATGCCGGCGTTCGCGAGCTGGCGCGGCCACAGGTGCTGTCTCGCGATGATGAGCTTTTCCTGCGTGATGTATCCGGCCAGGTGAATGACCTCCATGCGATCGAGCAATGCGGCGGGAATGGTGTCGAGCTGATTCGCGGTACAGATGAACAGCACGCGCGAGAGGTCGAAGCGCACGTCCATGTAGTGATCGAGAAAGGCGACGTTTTGCTCCGGGTCGAGCACCTCGAGCAGCGCCGAGGCGGGGTCGCCCTGGTACGAGGCGCCTATCTTGTCCACCTCGTCCAGCATCAAAACCGGGTTCGCCGTCTCGACCTCCTTCAGGGCCTGAATGAGCTTGCCCGGCATGGCGCCGATGTAGGTGCGCCGGTGACCCTTGATTTCGGCCTCGTCGCGCACCCCCCCGACGCTGAATCGGTAGAACTTGCGCCCCAGTGCAGTCGCGACCGAGCGTCCGATGGATGTCTTGCCCACGCCCGGCGGCCCGACGAGCAGGAGTATGGACCCGGTGATGGCACCGCGCAGCTTGCCCACGGCCAGAAACTCGATGATGCGGTCCTTGACGTCCGCGAGGCCCGTGTGGTCCTCGTCGAGCACGGCGCGCGCGCGAGTGAGATCCAGATGGTCTTCCGAGTGCACACCCCAGGGCAGTCCCGTCATCCAGTCCAGATAGTTTCGGGTTACGGCGTATTCCGGCGATCCACGCTCCAGCACGGCGAGCTTGTCCATCTCCTCGCCGGTGCGCTTGGCGGCCTCCGCGGGCAAGCTGAGCTTTTCCAGCCGTTCCCGAAGTCGGTCGACCTCGGCCTCGCGGTCGTCCTTGGATATGCCGAGCTCCTTCTGGATCACCTTGAGCTGCTCGCGCAGGAAGAACTTGCGCTGGTGCTCACTCATCGAGGTCTCGACCTGCTTGCTGATCTGGGCCTGGATCCTGGCGACCTCCAGCTCCTTCTTGACCAGCACCAGCACCATCTCCATGCGCTCTCGCAGCGAGTCGGTCTGCAGCATTTTCTGCAACTCGGGGCCGCTGGCGCTGGTCAGGCTCGCGGCAAAATAGGCGAGCGAAGCGGGCTTGTTCGGCGTGAAGCGCTCGAAGAAGAGCTTCAGCTGCTCGTTGTACAGGGGGTTGAGCGGAAGCATCTCCCGGATGAGACCGATGATCGCCATCGCATAGGCTTTCACCTCCGGGTCCGCTTCCTCCTCGGCCGTCTCGTGCAGGTACTCCACGCGCACCAGGTAGGGCGCTTGTGACGACAGCCACTTGACGATGCGAAAGCGCTGCATCCCCTCGGCGACGAAGTGGATGCGTCCCTCGCGTCTGGCCGGCTCGTGCATGCGAACGGCCGTCCCCACGCCGTGGAAGCTCTCGCGCCCTGGCGCGTGCGTCGTGTCGGCCTGCACCAGGATGAGTCCCAGCGTATGGCTGGGCGTCTTGCCGACCTCCATGATTGTTTCCAACCAGTGCGCTTCGTCGATGACCAGCGGCATCGCGTGGACGGGAAAAAACGGCCTGTCGAAGACCGGCAGGAGGTAGAGGGAGGCGGGCAGAATCTCGCTCGCAACCGCAAGCGGCGCTACCTTGGGTGAGGAAGTGTCATTGGCGCTCGCACGATGATCGAGCGTGTCGTCGTTGCTCATGAGCCAGACTGTTGTGATCTCTTCTCTTATGTATGAGTGCAGGCACCCGATTACAAGGACTAAGGGCTCGAGCGGCAATAACATCACCAACTCGACCGCCGATGCATCCCGCCTGGCTGCGTTGCTCGTCGGTTGAATAGAGCGACTATTCGCTTATTCTCGCGCCTTGCCAGTCGGGCGCCTCGACGCCCGAGATGGCAACGTTACTACCGCCCGAGCCCTGAGCGCTCCATTCACTCCCCGGCAACGGTCATGTTGTCGACGAGCACCGAGCCCGTGATCACGTGGGTTGTCGAGTCCAGGTCATTACCGACCGCCTGAATACCCAGAAACATGTCGCGCAGGTTGCCGGCAATGGTGATCTCCTCGACGGGGTACTGGATTTCGCCGTGCTCCACCCAGTAGCCCACCGCGCCGCGGGAGTAGTCGCCGGTGACGATGTTCACGCCCATGCCCATCAGCTCCGTGACGACCAGCCCCCGGTGCATGGACTTCACGAGATCGCTGAATCCCTGGTCTGCGTGCCCGACGAGCAGGTTGTGCGGACCGCCGGCGTTCCCGGTCGAGCGAAGTCCCAGCTTGCGCGCCGCGTAGGCGTCGAGCATGTAGCCCTGCAACACGCCGTCAGCGACGAGATCGCGCGCGCGCGTTTCCACGCCCTCGTGGTCGAAGGGGGCGCTGCCGAGAGCGCCGCGTATGTGCGGGTCTTCGCGGATCCGGATATCCTCCGCGAATACCTGCTTATCCACGTGGTCCACCAGGAAGCTCGCGTTGCGGTACAAGCTGGTGCCCTGGATGGCCGATCCCAGGTGCCTGAAAAGGCGTGTTGCCTGATCGGCGATGAACAGCACCGGCACGTTGCCCGTGCCGGCCTGGCGCGCGCCCAATCGCCCCAGCGTGCGCTCGGCCGCCTTCACGCCGACCGCCTTCGGCGCCTCCAGCGCGTCGGGGCGTCTGGCCACCGTGCGCCAGAAGTCACGCTGCTTGTCATCGCCTTGCTCGGCGATGACCGTGCAACTCAGTTCGTGCCGCGACAGGGGATAAGCACCCATGAATCCGTGGCTGTTGCCGAGTACGTGGTTGCCCTGGAAGTCGTTGACCATCGCCCCTTCGGAATTCGTGATGCGCGCATCGAAGTCGCGCGCCGTTGTCTCCGCTTCCAGTGCGAGATCGGTGGCATGTTCGGGAGAAAGGCCCCACGGGTGGCACAGATCCAGTGCCGGGACGTCGGTCGCCATCAGCTCGGCCTCGGCCAGCCCCGCGTACTCGTCGGCTTGCGTGTGGCGGGCGATGCGGCAGGCGGCCTCCACGGTCTGGGCAATGGCAGCAGGGGAAAAATCGGTGGTGGTGGCGGCGCCGAACTTCTTGCCGAAATAGACCATGATGCCGAGCGTCTTGCTGCGGTGGTGCTCTATGGTCTCCAGCTTACCCATCCGCACCGTGACGCTGAGACCCAGGTTGGCATCCGCCGAGGCCGCGGCTTCAGAGGCCCCTCGGCGTCTGGCGTCGGCCAGCGCACCAGCCACGAGCTCGGTGAGCCGGTCACTATCCTGGTGATAGTCGATGAGCGCGTTGGCGTCGGTCATGATGCGGCCTCGGTGCGGGGGCCGCTGATTCTAACTTGCGCCCTGGCGTCGGTGAAACCGTCGTGGCGTGTTTGAACCGTATCCGGCACGTGCAGATCGAACCATTCAGGTGCAAAGCGCCGCGGCGCTTTCCGGTTAAACTAGGCGCATGGACGTGACCGACATTCTCGGCCCGCTCAACCGCGCCCAGCGCGAGGCCGTGACGGCGCCGGCGGGGCATGTTCTGGTGCTCGCGGGTGCGGGCAGCGGCAAGACACGGGTACTGGTGCACCGCATCGCCTGGCTGCTCGCGACCGGCGAGGTCGAACCCCATGGCGTGCTGGCGGTGACTTTCACGAACAAGGCGGCGGCTGAGATGCGCTCGCGCATCGAGGCCATGCTCGAGCAACCGGCCGGCGGCATGTGGGTGGGCACCTTTCACGGCCTCGCCCACCGCTTGCTGCGCACCCATTGGCGTGATGCCGGGCTGGTGCAGGGATTCCAGATACTCGACAGCGACGATCAGCTGCGCATGGTTCGCCGCGTCATGCGCGCGCTGGAGATCGACGAGGCACGCTGGCCGCCCCGGCAGGCGCAGGGCTTCATCAACGGGCGCAAGGAGCAGGGCCTGCGCTCGCGCCATATCGACGATCACGGCGATCACTGGACGCGGCGCATGCTGGGCATATACCGCGACTACGAGCGGGCCTGCGAGCAGAGCGGCCTCGTGGATTTCGCGGAGCTGCTGCTCAGGGTCCAGGAGTTGTTGCGCGATAGCCGTGATCTGCTGGCACACTACCAGCGGCGTTTCACGCACATCCTGGTCGATGAGTTCCAGGACACCAACACCATCCAGTATGCCTGGCTCAGACTGCTGGCCGGCGAGCAGGGCTGGCTATTTCCGGTCGGCGACGACGACCAGTCCATCTACGGATGGCGCGGCGCCAGGATCGAGAACATTCACAAGTTCTCGCAGGACTTCCCGGACGTCACCACGATCCGTCTGGAGCAGAATTTCCGCTCCAGCGGCAACATCCTGGCCGCTGCCAACGCCCTCATCGCCAACAACGAGGGCCGCCTGGGAAAGAACCTGTGGACCGACGGCAGGGATGGTGAGCCCATCTACGTGTACGCGGCGTTCAACGACCTGGACGAGGCAAGATTCGTGGTCGCGCGCATACAGCAGTGGATCGACGAGGGCGAGCGGCGCGGCGACGCGGCCGTGCTCTACCGGGTGAGCGCGCAGTCGCGGCTGTTCGAGGAGGCGTTGCTTGCAAGCCGCATTCCCTATCGTGTGCACGGCGGGCTGCGTTTCTACGAGCGCGCCGAGGTAAAGGATACGCTCGCCTATCTGCGCCTCATCGCCAATCGCGATGACGATGCGGCCTTCGAGCGGGTCGTCAACACACCGCCGCGCGGTATCGGCGCGCGCACCATCGGCGCCTTGCGCGAGGTGGCGCGCGCGCGCCCATGCTCGCTATGGCGCGCCAGCGAGCTGTTGCGCCAGGGCAGTGAGCTGAGTGCCCGAGCGCAAGGGGCCCTGGCGCGCTTCTCCGGGCTCATCGACGCGCTGGCGGCGCGCCACGAGGACTCGCCCCTGCACGAGCTGGTCGATACCGTCATCGCTGAGAGCACGCTGCTGGAGTTCCACAAGCGCGACAAGACCGACCGCGCCCAGACACGCGAGGAGAACCTCGCCGAGCTGGTCTCGGCCGCGCGCCAGTTCGAGCCCGATTCAGAGATGGAGGACGATGCGCTCGGCGCTTTCCTGGCGCACGCGGCGCTCGAATCGGGCGACGAGCAGGCCGCGGCCTGGGAGGACTGCGTCGAGCTCATGACCTTGCACTCGGCCAAGGGGCTCGAGTTCCCGCTGGTGTTCCTGGGCGGCATGGAAGAAGGCCTGTTCCCGCACCAGCGCAGCAGCGAGGATCCGACCAGGCTGGAGGAGGAGCGGCGTTTGTGCTACGTCGGCATGACTCGTGCCAAGCGCCTGCTGTACCTGACGCACGCGGAGAGCAGGCGCCTGCACGGCGCGGATTACCTGCCGCTGCCGTCGCGGTTCCTCGGCGAAATCCCGGTGGAGCGCCTGCACGAGGTGCGCATGCGCGGGCGCGTGTCACGCGCCGCCTTCAGGGCGGATGCGCGCCCGCACGCCCGGGTGCCGGCGCGCGGCCGGGTCAGTGCAGACACCGGCGTGCCGGGAATCAAGCTCGGTCAGCCGGTGGCGCACCCCAAGTTCGGTGAAGGCGTGGTGCTGAATTACGAGGGCCAGGGGGCGCACGCGCGGGTGCAGGTCAACTTCAAGACAGCGGGCGCCAAGTGGCTGGTGCTGGCCTACGCGAACCTGGTGCCGGTTTGAGCCCGGATCGATCGATGCCAGGGCAGTTTGGGGGATCCGACTGCGGCAGCGGGATTCATCCCGCGAACCTGGCACGGCATATTCAGTCGGCGCTTACCCCGGTCTGCTCGAGCATGTAGAGGACCGCGCTTTTCATCTCTTCCGCGCCGAGCGCCACGTTGCCGCCCTTGGGCGGCATCAGTCCTTTTCCGTTCAAGGAATTCGCAAGCAGCGCGTCGAGTCCCTGAGACACGCGCGGGCCCCAGGCCGCCTTGTCACCGACCTTTGGCGCGCCGGCGGCGCCCGTGGAGTGGCAGGCGATGCAGGTCGACTGGTAGATCTTGTCACCCCCGGCGGGCGCGGCTTCGGCAGCGGGTGCGGGTGCCGGTGCGGGTGTGGCTGCGGGTGCCGGTGCGGCGGCCGCCATCATCTGCCCGCCTTCGCCGTAGCGCATCATGCCCATGGGCGCGGTCCTCTTGGCGACCTCGCCCGGTGCGAGCCGCGCCTTCTGGAAGGCGGCGGCGCCGATGCGGTTTGCGGCGATCAGCGCCAGCAGGAAAAACAGGAACAGTGCGCCTAGAATCATCCCGAACCGGCGGAAGAATTGTTCGTCTTGCGTGCTCACCGAATACGCCCTCTGGGTCTTGACCGCGTGCCCGCGTATGGTCGCAAACCCACCCCCGCGATACAAGGG
>CAZSDY010000193.1:0-7036 GCA_964605765.1 uncultured Ectothiorhodospiraceae bacterium
CGGCTCATGTTCTTCGATACGCCGGTCTCCAGCGCATTGGCGCTGTTCGACGCCAAACAGTCCGCGATGGGCGAGCGCGTGCTGACATGGCGCATACACTGGCCGGAGGACGGCGACAGCCGGTAACCCTGGATTCAGTAACTGAAGGCCCACTCCCCGCATCTCTCCCGGTCTGATTCTGAATCAACCATACTGCACCCGGCCCTGGTGATGCCGCCGCTCGGAAAAGAAAGACCCGGCATGAGGCCGGGTCTTTGCTTACTGCCCGATGGCAGCGATTGTGGGCAAGCGCATCGATCAGGCAAACCACCAGCGTTCGGACAGCTTGGCGCCGTCCAGCGTCCAGTTGCCTTGCATTTTTCCGTGCCCGACCTTGTCCGTGGTCGCAAACACGTAATTGTTGAACAACGGCACCACGACACCGCCCTCGTCACGCACGATGCGCTGCATCTCCACGTACATCGTACGGCGCTTGGCGTTGTCCAGCTCGGCACGCGCCTCGACCAGGAGCTTGTTGAAGCGCTCGTGCTTCCAGAACGTATCGTTCCAATCCGCGCCTTCCGAGTACGCGGTGGAAAACATCCAGTCCTCGGTGGGGCGCCCACCCCAGTAACACATGCTCCAGCCCTTCTTCATCCAGACCGCGGACCAGTAGCCATCGTTGGGCTCTCGAATCACGTTGATATCGATACCCCCCTTGGCCGCATGTTCCTTGTACAGCACGGCGGCATCGACGGCGCCCGCGAAGGCGGCGTCCGCGGCGCTCAGATCCACTTTGAGACGGGTCATGCCCGCCTGCTTCACATGCCACCTCGCCTTGTCGGGATCGTACTTTCGCTGCGGCAGCTCGCTGGCATGAAACTGGTTGGCCGGGCTGATCGGATGATCGTTGCCGACGGCGCCATGACCGCGCAACACGGTCTTCAACAGGGCCTCCCTGTCGACACCCAGCTTCAGGGCCATACGCACGTGATTGTTGTCGAACGGCGACATATCGGTGCGCATCGGGACGGTGTAATGCGCGGTGCCCGTGCTTTCCTCGACCTTGATGCCGGGTGTACGCTTGAGCAGGTGCACGGTCTTGAGATCGCAGCGGTCCATCACGTCGATCTCGCCGGTCTTCAGGGCGTTGGTACGTGCCGCAACGTCGACGATGGACAACATTTCCACCTCGTCGAAATGCGCGCGGTTGGTTTTCCAGTAGTTCGCGTGCTTCTTGCCGAAAAAGCGCACGCCCGGATTGAAGTCCTCGACCACGTAGGGGCCGCAGCCGACGCCGCTCGCCGCGTCGATCTTGCCGTCCTTGCTGGGCAGGATGGCAATATGGTAGTCGCTGATGATGAACGGGAAATCCGCGTTACCGCCGTCCAGCGTCATCTTGACGGTGTGCTTGTCCTGCGCCTTGATATCCACCATGGCCTTCAGCAGGGCCCTGGCCGCCGACTTGGAATCCTCGCTTCGATGATGATTGACGGAGGCCACCACGTCGTCGGCATCCACGGTCTTGCCATTATGGAATTCGACGCCCTTGCGCAGCTTGAATGTCCACTGCCTGGCATCGGGCGAGGCCTCCCAGCTCTCGGCCAATTCCGGCTCCAGCTTTCCAGACGTGCCAAGCTCGGCCAGATGGTTGTTGATCGTGTAATCCATGACCGACGTGAAGGCGTTCTCGGTGGTTGCCGGATCCAGTGAATCGGTAGTCGAGCCGTGGGCCATACCGATTCGAAGCCGGCCGCCCTTTTTTGCCGCCTGCGCCGCGCCGCTCCACAGAGAAGTGGCCGTTGCGGCCGCAGCCCCGAGGGCCGCCGCGCGCTGTATGAAATCGCGCCGATCTATTTTGCCGCTGAGCAGTTGTTGCTCGAGCTCTTTCAGCTTGTTCATTGTTTCTTCCTCCGTATTTCTTGGGTAAATGCAGCAGCCCGAACTGGATTGATCCATCACCCCTGATTGAGCGCAAAAACAGTCCGGGGCGAGCAGCACGGTCGTTTGAGGCTCCGCTCAGAATGTTGGACCCATTCAGATGAAATAGCCAGACGCTGGACTCGAACGCAGCAACCACGCTCACCCGCGCTCGCGCATCAGGGTATCGCAGTCGGCGGCGATCGCCCGGGCTGCGCCACTGCGGGCAAGCCGCCGCGCATTGGCGCAGGCACGCCGCCATGCGGGCTCGTCGCCGAGGATCGCATGGATGGCGGCTGCCAGCGCGCGTGCGTCCCACTGGCTCTCCCGCACCCAGAGCCCGGCGCCGCTGCCGGCAAAGTCCCTGGCGTTCTCTCTCTGGTGATCTTCGGATGCAACCCCGAGCGGCACGAGAAGTGCCGGCAGGCCGACGCTGGCGATCTCGGCCAGCGTCGCCGCCCCCGCTGTGGCTACCACGAAGTCGGCCCAGGCGTAGGCCCGCGCCATATCGTCTATATAACTGTCAACGCGTGCTGCCATCCGTGCGCGCCTGTAGGCTTCGCGCACCGTGCGCGGACTTCCTTGACCGGTCTGATGCCACACCTCGGTACTGCAGCCTAGACCTTCGAGCGCGCTGACCAACCCGGCTGCATGCGCATTGATAAAGGCGGAGCCCTGCGTACCGCCGGTCACCAGCAGGCGCGCGCCGCGTGCCGGCCACGGTCGCACATGGCCATCGCCGATAGCGGCGATCTCGCCGCGCACGGGATTACCCACTACCCGCAGCTTGCGGACCGGAAAACGCGAAGCACCCGCGGCGTGGCCCAGATACACGCGGTCCACCACGCGGGCGAGCAGGCGATTTGCCAATCCCGGCTCGAGGTTCGCCTCGTGCAACGCGGTCGCGAGCCCCAGGCTCTTCGCGGCGAGCACCGCGCCGGCCGATGCGTGGCCCCCGAAGCCCAGGACCAGTCGGACCTGCTGCTCGCGCAGAATGCGCCGCGCCGCGAGCGTGCCGCGGGCCAGATCCCACACCGCGGTGAGCTTGGCCCACGCGCTCGCGCCCCGATAGGGCGAGCTCGGTACCGCCTCGAACGGGACACCGGCACGCGCGGCCAGCCGGGATTCTGGCCCCCGTGCACCACCCAGAAAGACGACCTCCACCGACGGCAGCGCGCGGGTGATCCCGGCGGCCGTCGCCAGGGCAAGGTTGACATGCCCGGCCGTGTGCCCGCCCGCCACCGCGACGCGCCGCATCCTCATCTCAGGGCTCGCACTGAAGCGCGTCGCGTGGGCCGCGACGCCTGTGCGGGAACGCCGCCTCGCCGCGGCCATCCGCGGCCAGCCACCGGCCCCGGCCGATGGCACCGGGGACCATCATCATGCACACGGCATTGGCCAGATCGTTGTCCGCGGCCGCTCTCCCCCGGCTAATATGCTCGCGAATCCGACACCCGGACCACGCACCGCTTCACATTCTCTCACAAGTCGATGACGGCCAGGCGGACACCAAGGGCTCGCGAAAGAATAACGCCCCGTTTCGAGCCACCCATCCATCCCGCCTGGCGCTGCGACTTGGCGCCGAGCAACCCGTGGTGCGTGCCGCGCGGACTTGCATTCTCCCCGGTCAAGGCTCACCCTTGCACCCCCCGAGCAGGGGGGCAACCGGGTTACTTTCCACCATTCGTGCCTGCGGGCATTGACCGGTAGATTCATCGTCAAGAGGCGCTCGACAATGGGCAGGCTTTCGGATGCGCTGGCAGCGGGACGCTTCGTTGTGACCAGCGAGCTCAATCCACCCAAGGGCATTGACCTCGGCCCCGTATTCGCACGCGCGGAGCCACTCAGGGACTGCGTGGATGCGTTCAACCTGACAGACTCACACGCTGCCCGGATGTCCATCTCGCCCATGGCGACGGCGCACCTGCTCCTCGACAAGGGCATCGAGCCCATCATGCAAATGACCTCGCGCGACAGGAATCGCATTGCCCTGCAGGGCGACCTCCTCGGCGCGGCCGCGCTCGGCGTGACCAACGTGGTCTTCATGGGTGGTGACCCGCCCGGCATCGGCGATCACCCCGAGGCCAAACCGGTCTTCGATATCCTCTCCGTGGCATTGCTGCGCACCGCGCGCTCACTGGAGGCGGGGCGCGACCTCGGTGGCAACGCGCTTTGCGGCACCCCCCGTTTTTGCCTGGGTGCGGTCGTCAATCCGGGCGCCGGCGATCTGGGCAAGGAAGTCGATCGGATGAAGCAGAAGGTGGACGCCGGCGCGGAGTTCCTGCAGACACAGGCAATCTACGAACCCGCCGTCTTTGACCGATTCATGAATGCCATCCACGATGTGGATGTCACCATTCTGGCGGGCGTAATCCTGCTGAAATCGCCCAAGATGGCAGCCTACATGAACGACAACGTGCCCGGCATCCACGTCCCGGCGCCGCTCATCGACGAGATCACGGACGTGCAAGACCGGGCTGCGAAGAGCATCGAGATCGCGGGGCGCATCATTCAGGCAATCAAGCCCATGTGCCAGGGCATTCACATCATGCCGCTCGGCTGGGAAGAGAAGATCCCCGGTCTGCTGCAAGCCGCGGGGCTGCACCGCGCGCCGGCTTAGGACTCGCTCATTCGCACTGGAACGCGATGGCGAACGCCGGATTATCCTCGGGCGATTCGCCTATACCTATCCGGCCGCAACCATCCAGCGTGTGGTCGTCGCGGCGCAGCGAGATCTCGCGCCCGTCTTGCTGGCAGATGAAAGTGCCGTTGACGCTGCGGTCTTCGAGCACGAAGCGCCCGCGGGTGAGCCGGATGGTGGCGTGGCGCCTGGAAGCCAGGGTGGTGGGAACGACGAGCTGACTCTGCTCGTCACGCCCGATGGTGATGACGGGGCGCGACTCGCCGAGCGTGATCCGGCGATCGCCGAAGTCCAGCTTGAGAATGGTGTGCACGGTACGCAGCGAGGTGGGCGGCGGCATGACAGCGACATCGGTAAGCTCGGCAACCTCCCATATGATCTCGTAGACCTCCAACTTGTCCATTCGCCCGACAATGGTCTGCTCGTCGACGTAGCGTGTCATGGCCCGAAACTCATCGGGAAGAGCCCGCACCGCCGGCTCCGAGGCCAGGATCTGATCGGGCTTGCTGAGCTTCACCATGCGCGCGGCGATGTTGACGGTCTCGCCGAAAATATCGCCCGTATCCATCAACACCTCGCCGTAGTGCAGCCCCACCCTCAGGCGCAGGCGCCCGAAGCTGGTGTCCTGCATGTCGATGAGGCTGCCCATACGGGCCTGCATTTCGCCCGCCGCGCGCGCCGCATCGCCGGCATGGGAGAACAAGCACATCACCTCGTCACCGATGGTCTTGACGACCTGCCCGCGGCAACCGCGGGTCACTTCGGTCAGCATCTCGATTGAGCGCCCGACGAGGACTCGTGCATGGTCGTTGCCCAGGACCTCGTACAAGCGCGTGCTCTCGCACATGTCTGCAAACAGCACGACCAGGGATTCATAGTGTTCTGACATGACAACCGTGCGCCGCGACGACTACCGTTCGGCGAAAAACGCCTGGCAGGCGCTCCCCAGCTCGGTGACCGCGGTCCGATACAGGCGCTCGCCGGCATCCACGCTCGCCAGCGACGGGTCCGAACCGATACGCCCGTCAGGAAATTGCCGGCGGTAATCCGTCGCATCGTAAATGTCTCCCTCGGGCGCGCGCGCTGGCTCGAGCCGCGCGGACTTGACCGACTCGGGATATGCAAAGTAGCTGAGCGAGACCTCGGACGGTGTTGCATGACTGCCCTCCGCATCGCCGAACAGATCCTGCGACAGCTTTCGAACTCCCGGCGTGCTCCACCAGTTCTTCAATCTGCAGCGCAGCGCCGGGCGATCCGCGGGTGCGGTGCCGAGGCTGGTCTCCGCGTAGATCTCCGCGAATGCGGCGCGGATCGTCGCGATATTGCCACCGTGCCCGTTGAGAAAAAAGAAACGATTGAACCCGTGTCCGGCAAGTGAGTTGACCACGTCCTTGATGACCGCGATGAGTGTCGTGGGACGCAGCGTGATCGAGCCCGCGAAGGCGAGATGATGCTGTGCCATCCCGATACTGAGCGTCGGCGCAATCATCACGCCCAGCGCCTCGCCTATCCCCCGGGCGACGGTCTCCGGGCAGATCGCATCGGTGCCGATGAGGCCGGTCGGGCCATGCTGCTCGGTGGACCCGATGGGGATGATGACTCCCGTGGAGCCGCAAAGGTATTCCTCTACCTCACACCAGGTGCAAAGCTGCAAGCGCATGACGTCTTACCGAGTCAGTGTCCGGACCACCAGTTTACTGGAACAAGGACAGGCTGTCGTACAGCAACCGCCTACAGCGCGGTGCGGCGCCAGCCTACATGCCGGGCGCCCGGCGCGCACGGTATGTGCGGCGCGGTGCGCATGACAGGTGCAAGGCGCGCGCGAATACTGTGGATCACGGGCTAACCCGCAAGTTTCAACACAACGGCCGGCGGCTGTGCTGATGAAATAGCCGGGCCAGGCGCCAGCAACCAGGACATCGAGGAACAGTACCATGGACCACCTCCGGCACGGCAGCACAATCACCGCACTACTGACTCTTCTCGGCGCCGCCTTGTTCCAACCGCCGGCCATGGCGACGGTCATGGATCGACTCGTGCTCTCCGAGCTGTTCTACGACCGGCAGGGCACGGACAACGGCTTCGAATGGGTGGAGCTGTTCAACGCTTCGGCGGCGCCGCTCGATCTCGGCGACTGGAGCCTCGGTTACGGCGGTCGTGACTACACGACCGGGACCTTGCAGCTCTCGGGGATGATTCGCGGCGGCGCCTACTTCGTGGTTGGTGGGCCGTCGAGCGATGTGAGCAATGGAAATCCCGTGTTCGACCAGCGCGTCGACTTCGCTCCCGACATTCAGAATGCCGGCGCCGTCGCCGACGGCGTGGCGCTCTTTCATACGCCCGCGTCGGCGCTCGGCCCGCACAGCATTCCGATCGATGCGCTCATCTACGGGAGGAGAAACGAAAACGGACTGCTTGATGAACTGGGGCGCGCCGGACAGGTCGATACGGGCGACGCTCCGAGCGGCCAAGCCCTGGCACGCAGCACTTTCACCC
>CAZSDY010000194.1:0-6979 GCA_964605765.1 uncultured Ectothiorhodospiraceae bacterium
GTCTCTGCCCCGCCGCGCCGCGCGCGCGCCGCCACTGCAACAACCGGCAGCCGCGCGCGCCGCCCGCCCCGCCACGCTCACCGATGGTGCCGGGACGCCCCCTGCCGCAGTCGCCCGCGCGGTCTCTCACGCTCGTCCGGGAAACTCAACGTGCCGTCTTCGCCGGACAGATCGCCCGTGGCGTAGAAAGCCTCCAGGCGCGCGAGCCAAGGCGCAATGTCGAAGCCGTTGGCCTCCAGCCATTCACGCTTGTAATAGGTCTGCAAATAACGCTCGCCGGCATCGCAGATGAGCGTGACCACGGCGCCTTGCACCCCGCTGGCGCGCAGTTCGGAGATGATGCGCAACGCCGCATAGACATTGGTCCCCGTCGACCCGCCACACTTGCGGCTCAGCAGACCCTCCAGGAAATGGATGGTCGCGAAGGCAGCGCTGTCCGGGACCTTGATCATGCGGTCCACGACGCCGCGCATGAACGACGGCTCCACCCGGGGCCTGCCGATGCCTTCCACGTTCGACGGCGCGGCCTTCAGATAGCGCGTACCGGGATCGCGGAAGTGGTCGAAGAACACCGAGTGTTCCGGATCGGCCACGCACAGGCGCGTATCGTGGCGCCGATAGCGGATGAAACGCCCGAGCGTTGCCGAGGTTCCGCCGGTGCCGGCGCTCATGACGATCCAGGCCGGCACGGCATGCGGCTCGCACCGCATCTGGCTGAAGATCGACTCCGCGATGTTGTTGTTGCCGCGCCAGTCCGTGGCCCGCTCGGCATAGGTAAACTGGTCCATGTAGTGTCCGCCCGGGCCGGCCGCCAGGCGCTGCGACTCGCTGTAGATATCAGCGGCTTCCACTAGGTGGCACTCGCCGCCGTAGAAGGCGATCTGGTCGATCTTCTCACGCGACGTTCCCTTGGGGATGACGGCGATGAAGCGAAGGCCCAGCAACCGCGCGAAATAGGCCTCCGACACCGCCGTGCTGCCGGAAGACGATTCCACAATAGTCGTGTGCTCGCGGATCCAGCCGTTGCACAACGCGTACAGGAAAAGCGATCGAGCCAGACGGTGCTTGAGGCTGCCGGTCGGATGGATTGACTCGTCCTTCAGATACAGTTGTATGCCGGGTGTCGCCGGCAGATCGAGTCGAATCAGGTGGGTATCGGCCGAGCGGGCGAAGTCCGCCTCGATGCGGCCCACCGCCTGGTTGACCCAGGCTCTGTCGCCGTGCGCGCTCACCGAATCGGGAACACCCGGGCCGAAGCGCGCGCAGGCGCAGCGTGGCCGCGAACTGCTCCGCGGCACGGTGACGCCGGACAGCGTGGCCCAGACTTTCGCGCAAGTTGATTCCCCGCGCCCATCTAGCCGACCTCCTCTTTCTCGATCATCTCGGTCTCCTCGGCGGCGGCCGCGTACCAGGCGAGGAGTGGCGCGCTCGAGAGCACGGTATCGATATATTCGCCCACCACGGCGTCGCACTCGACCGCGTAGGTCCGAAACCTCGATGCGACCGGCGCGTACATGGCATCGGCGATGCTGAACGCACCGAACAGCCAGGGGCCATCCGACCCGTAACGCTCCCGGCACTCGGTCCATGATGCCTGTATTCGACGTATGTCCTGGTCCACGGCAGCGCCGCGCTCGACCCGGCGACCGCTGGCCCGGCAGTTCATGGGCATGGCTTCGCGCAGCGCGCCGAACCCTGCGTGCATCTCGCATGCGGCCGAGCGGGCGGCCGCGCGCGCCTGCCGGTCCGACGGCCAGAGCGCTGGGTGTTGCTCGGCCAGATGCTCGCAGATGGCGAGCGATTCCCACACGAGCAGATCTCCCTGCTTCAGCACCGGCACCCTGCCCGCCGGGGAGTGGCGCAGGATCTCCGCCTTGTAGCCCGGGGCGAACAGCGAAACGTGTACCTCCTCGAAGTCCAGACCCAGGTGTCTCATGGCCACCCACGGCCGCATCGACCAGGACGAGTAGTTCTTGTTCCCAATCACCAGCACCGACCCACTCATACGTTAGACCTCCTCATGATGTCCACTCGCACACGAGCAAAGCGGCCGTGGCGGCGAATGCGATCGCCCCCGGTAGCGGTCTGGCGTCAGGTTGATCGCATTGTTGAACGAAGCCGCTGCGCAGCAGAGTGGCGTCGTCTCCGATCGCGACCTCGTTCGTTACGACGCGCAACGCCAGACCGTCACCTTGCGCTATCGCGATGCAAAGACCAAGCGCATGGCCCACCGGATACCGCCCATCGCAGACTTCCTCTGGCACATCGCCATGCACGTCTTGCCCAAGGGATTGCAGCGCGTGCGCAGCTATGGCTTCCTGCACGGAAACGCCCGCCGGCTCCTCATACTCCACACCTCGTCTCAGTGATAATCGCAAATCTCTACGTCATAGATGTCGCTGTCGACAAACCGGAAGCAGATTCGCCACTGGTCGTTGATAGAAATCGAGTACTGTCCCTTTCGGTCGCCTGCGAGCGCATGAAGTCGGTTAAACGCTTGGTTGGGCATCAGCCGCGATGTCCTCCAGACGGACGCCCTTGCCCGCTTTGAGGCTGGCACGTGCGCGCTCCACCCGCTCAAGAAATCGCGGATCGTTCTCGAGTTGGTAGTCGAACCAATCGTCCTCGTCCTTGAACCCAATGAGAATTCCCGCTGGCTTGCCATGGCGCGTGATGAGGATTCTGTCCTTCTGTGCGACCCGTAGGTACTTCGACAACTGGTCCTTCATCTCAGATAGTGCAATTCTTTTCATTCGTCTTCACCGTATCGCTGTAACCAACGTTCGGCCCTCGGTTTATGCACGATAGCCAAGATCTCCACGGATTCCTCGGAAACATCGTAGAAGACTCGATACTCATCGACCCGGAGTCGATACTGCGGTTGTCGCAAACTACGAAGTCGTTTGATGCGACTACGACGCACCTTCTGAGGCTCGTGTCGCAGGTGGCGCTCGATGGTCTCCGTGACGGTTGCCCGGTGACGGGCGTCCAAATTGTGAAGGTCTTCGACCGCTTCCGGTGCCAGGATGATCGCGTAACGCATTCTGGCCAGATTTTAGCCAGAAAGTCCTGACCCGGCAATGATGTCAACCTCTCTCGTCACCGGGGTTACTCAAAGGAATCACACGAACTCTGTATACGACAAGGCGGGAACTGAACATCCCCGTGGACTTGTACCCCCGCACGTCCACGGTTTAGCCTAGTCGGCGAGTGACACGAAGGAAAAGCGGAAAGTGGAACTGACGCGTTTTCATAGAGACAGCCCAGTGCCCGAAATCGTGCGCGCCTTGCAGCGCGACGGTGCGGCCATCGTCGAGAAACTCGTGGATGCCGCGCTCGCGGACAAGGTGCTCGCGGATCTGAGACCGCGTTTCGATGCCGATGGCACGTCCACCCAGAGTGACTTCAATGGCTTCAAGACCCTGCGGGTCAACAGCGTGCTCGACTTTTCTCGCTCCTCCGCAGAGATCGTCGGCCACGGGAAGATGCTGGAAGTGATCGACCCGATACTGCTCCCGCACTGCATCAACTACCAGATCGGCAGCAACACCGCCATCGAGATCTATCCGGGCGAGACCGCACAGCGACTGCATCGTGACGACAGCATTTATCCGGTGCAACTGCCCGGCCTGGAGCTTCAGGTGAGCGTCATGTGGGCGCTCGACGACTTCACCGTCGAGAACGGGGCGACACGCGTGGTGCCGGGCAGCCACCGCTGGACGGGCCTGCGTGACCCCGACGCAAGGGGCGATGTCGTGCAGGCCCCGATGTCCAAAGGGTCGGCGCTGTTCTACTTGGGCTCGGTATGGCACGGCGGCGGTGCGAATTTATCCAGCAAGCCGCGTGCTGGCCTGATCAACACCTACAGCCTGGGATGGCTGCGTCCCGAGGTGAATCATCACGTGATGGTGCCGCGTGAGATGGTGCTCGGCTATCCGCTGCACCTGCAGAAGCTCATCGGTTATACGAGCCACGGCGGCAGAGTGGGCTGGTACGACAGCCCGAATTGGCCGGACGGCACTGACGGCGCCATCATACGGCGGTAATCAGGTCGGGGGGCTAGATTCGGAATATCGCGGTAAATCGTCGGCCACGTCGAACCATGGAAGCCGTGCGTCGAAAAAGGCGTGCCGGTCGGGTGCACAGGCTTGCGGATCGTCGAGTGAGCCGGCAAACACCTCGATGACCGGCTCGTCGTGCCAGATGCCCTCCCACGAGAGAGGTGTCCCGCACACCGCGCAATGCCCGCGGAACACGCCTGGCGAGGACTCGTAGCGTTTCGGCTCGCCACGAGTGAACCGAACGCCGCCCTCGTGATACATCAGAATCGCGAGCACGGGCGCGGCGGTCGCTCGCCGGCAGTAACTGCAGTGGCAATAGGACACCTTGAAGGGTTTCGTCACCGTCTCGTAACGCACCGCACCGCACAGACATCCACCGCTCAGCCTGTCGGGGTAGTTCTGCATCTGTTGATCTCCCGCGTGTTGATTCCTGTCAAGAGCCGGGCCAGCAGCGCTATTCCGCGAGGCCTGCTTTTCGCAACCCATCGAAAATGTGCTCGAGGTCCACCGGGTTCTTATAGGGCAGTATCCTGCGCCGATGTTCCAGCGAATAGGCCGGGTTGACTCGCAGTGCTTGCGCCCATTCAACCCGGCTCTCCTCGATGCGGCCCATGTGCCCGTAGGTCGCCGCGAGCAATACGCGGCTGATATCTGATTCGGGCTTTCGAACCAGGCGGCGCTGCAACACCTCGACCGCCTGAGCGTACTCCCCGAGGTGCACGTGGGCCAACCCCAGCAGATGAAGGTAGATGTCCCGGTAGTGGGGGTCGAGGCGCATGGCCTTGTGCAATGCGGCGATGGCTCCACGGGGTTTTCCCGCGTAGACGAGGATCAGCCCGAATACCGCGTGTCCTTCGGCAAAATTGGGATCGCCCGCCAGGGACTTTTCGGCTGCAACGGCCGCGCGGTGGTGGTGCTTCATCCACAAGGCGGCGGCGCCCACGGCGAAGTGAGCATGCGGATTGTCTTCGTCCAGATCGACCGCGCGCTCACCCAGCTCCATCGCGAGATCCAGTGACTGGCCGGCGGAATCGCCCCAGCGGTTCACGTAGGCAATGACGTGGTTACGCGACAGGTGCGAGAAAGCGATCGAGAACCCCGGGTCCATCTCGATGGCCTTCTCCAGCATCCGCCGCGCCTCGCCGTTCGCGGCCTCCGTGTCTCGAAACGCGCACTCCCTGCCCCGAAGGAAGTGCTCATAGGCTGACAGGCTGCGCGTGGCGCGCCGCAATATGCGCGCACGCTCCCGGGCGCTCAGCTCGAGCGCCAGCGCCGCCACGATCTCTCGCGTGATCTCGTCCTGAGCAGTGAAGATGTCGTTCAGCTCGCAGTCGTAACGCTCCGCCCACAGGTGCCCGCCGCTGGCGCCGTCGATGAGCTGGGCCGCGATGCGCACCCGCCCGGCAGCCCGGCGCACGCTGCCTTCCAGCACATACCGCACGCCCAGCTCGCGGCATACCTCGCGCGCGTCGATCCGCTTTCCCTTGTATGCGAAGGTCGAGTTGCGGGCGATGACGAACAGCCCCGCAATCTTGGAAAGATCGGTGATGATGTCTTCGACCACACCGTCGCTGAAATACGCCTGCTGCGGATCGCCGCTCATGTTCTCGAAGGCCATGACCGCGATTGAGGGCTTGTCCGAGACCATCGCCGGGGGGGCGGCGACCGGCCCGCATGCGACCCTGTCTCTTTGGTTCTTGACCTCTTCGTAGAGCGCCGTTGTTTCCTTGTCGGGCTCGATACCGAGTTCCTGCTCCAGAGCCGATCGGCAGTGCGCGAACTGTGCCATCGCAGAGTCCCACCGGCCCTGTGCCACGAACATCCGCATGAGACGACGATGAAGGTGCTCCTGAAGCGGATCGAGACCGAGCGCGCAGGTGAGATGGTCGATTGCCTCGTCTATGCGGCGCGCCTGGAAAGCATCCTCTGCGGAAACCTCGTGAAGCTTGCGCACGCGGCTGCGCAGGCTCTCTCTTTGCATCGTCAACCAGCGCTCGAACTCCGGCTCGGGCAGCGAGAATCCTTCCAGGAACTCCAGATCGCAATGCGGACAGTCGTCGCCGCGGAGCGAATCCGCATGCATCAGGTAATGGGCGTCGATACGAAGGCCGTCGCTGCAAAGCATCACCTTGTCGCTCGGGGTCTTGATGGGTTGGACGCCTGCGCCCTGGAACACGCGACGGAGCCGGGTCAGCACCTGGCGAAGATTGGCGCGAGCCTGCACATTCGAACTCTCTCCCCACAGCAGGCCGGCCAGATGGTCTCGGGCAATGGGCTCGTCCCGCCGCATGGCCAGGTAGGCAAGAAGCGCAACGGCCTTGCGCGGCCCGATGCAATAGGACTGCCCCGCAGAGACCAGTGCCGGGGCACCCAGAAGCCGGATCTCCACGCCTCGCCCGGTGTCGTTGTCTGTCCGCGAGGGCATCTTTCCAGTCGCGATCACGCTCGCGCATACGATCGCACAACGCTCGGGGCGTACTCTCCACGCCGGATCATCGGCGATCGCGCGCGCAGCACCTGCTGCGGGGAGCATTCCGGATGGAGTCTATCACTTCGTGATTGCACCAAACGAGGAGGTTGAGCAATGAATATGTTTCGATTCGGACCGGCAGGTTTCAGCAGGCTGGCAGGCTATCTAGTCATGTTCGGGGTGGGGCTGCTTCTCGCCCAGTTGAGCGACGAAGGATGGGCATTGCGGGCAGCGCCGACCAAGCACAAAGGCGTCAGCATAAAGAGTCTCGGTGTCGTGTCGGAAGCGTCCCTGTCCCGCCAGCTCGGATTAAACGGCTACATCATGCAGCTTCGCGAGATAACGCTCGAGCCCGGGGGCGCAATCGCCCAGCACAGCCATGCCGCCCGTCCTGGGCTCGTATACACCGTCTCCGGCGCGTGGGTGGAAGGGCGAGCCAACGGCGAAG
>CAZSDY010000195.1:0-6969 GCA_964605765.1 uncultured Ectothiorhodospiraceae bacterium
CGGGAGAGCGCGCGGCTCGCACGCGCAGCGGGGGGGAGGAGGCGCGCCGCCCCCGCCCCCCGGCGGGGGGGGGGGGGGGGGGGGGGGGGGGGGGGGGGGTGGTGGGTGATGTCGCGAACCCTTGCCGCGGAAATCGAGGAAATCATGGTCTGTCCCAGAGCCCCCGTCTTCGAGGGCTGCGCTTCGCGGCGCTAACTCGTTATACTGCAATGCAGCCAGCGGGCGTTCCCTGCCCATGGCACCACGCCTTGGCCGCATGCTGAAAGAGCGCCACCGGCAAAGTGTTTTCCAGCACCGCCCACGAGGCCCGACTGACCGTTTTCGCGACCGCTTCTGATCAACGACGACCCGGGATGCAACACATGGTAGCAAACACTGACCCACCTGCCGCCAAGCTATGGGGTGGCCGTTTCGCGGTCCCCACCGCGGCCTCGGTGGAGGCGTTCACCGAGTCGGTGAGCTTCGACCGCGAGCTATGGCGCCACGACATACGCGGCTCCATGGCGCACGCCACCATGCTCGCCCGTGTGGGGGTGCTCACCGAGGACGAGCGCGATGCCATCAACGCGGGCCTGGCGGGGATTGCGGCGGACATCGAGGCCGGGCGCTTCGAGTGGGTGCAGGCGCTCGAAGACGTGCACATGAACATCGAGTCGGCGCTCACCGAGCGCATCGGCGAGGCGGGCAAGAAGCTGCACACGGGGCGTTCCCGAAACGATCAGGTCGCCACCGACGCGCGCCTTTATCTGCGCGAGCAGACCGACGAGATCGTGCATCTTCTGGCCGGCCTGCAGCACGCCGTCGTCGACGTCGCCGAGGCCGAGGCCGGCACCATCATGCCGGGGTTCACGCACATGCAGACCGCGCAGCCCGTCACTTTCGGTCACCACATGATGGCCTGGTACGAGATGCTGCGGCGCGACGCGGGGCGCCTCGTCGATGCACGCCGGCGCATCAACCGCTTGCCGCTCGGCGCGGCGGCGCTCGCCGGCACCAGCTTTCCCATCGACCGCGCGTTCACCGCGGAACTGCTCGGCTTCGAGGGCTTGTGCGAGAACTCGCTCGATGCGGTGAGCGACCGCGACTTCATCATCGAGTTCTGCGCATCTAGCGCGACGCTCATGATGCATCTGTCGCGCATGTCGGAGGAGCTGATCCTGTGGAGCTCGGCCGAGTTCGCTTTCGTCGAGCTCGACGACGCGTACTGCACGGGCTCCTCGATCATGCCGCAGAAGAAGAACCCGGACGTGGCCGAGATCGTGCGCGGCAAGTGCGCCAGGGTCAGCGGGCACCTGAGCGCCATGCTGATGATGATGAAGGGCCAGCCGCTTGCCTTCAATCGTGACAATCAGGAAGACAAGGAGGCCCTTTTCGACACGGTGCGCACGGTCAAGGCGTGCCTCGCGATCTTCGCCGGCATGCTGCCCGGCATGCAGGTGAAGCGCGACAAGCTCTACGCGGCGGCGGGTCGCGGTTTCTCCACCGCCACCGATCTGGCCGATTACCTGGTGCGCAAGGGCGTGGCGTTCAGGCAGGCCCACGAGATCGTGGGCAAGGCGGTGAGCGCAGGTGTCGCCTCGGGGCGCGATCTGGCCGAGATGTCGCTCGAGGATCTGCGCGTGTTCTCGCCGCAAATCGAGACGGACGTGTTCGATGTGCTGACACTCGAGGGCTCGGTGGAGTCGCGCTCCCACCCCGGCGCCACGGCACCCGCGCGCGTGCGCGAAGCAGTCCAGGCGGCCCGCGAGCGACTTCACGCATTGAACGCGCGCACGGATTCGGGGTCTGATTCCGGGCACGGCTCCGATGCATAGCGGCATGGCCGAAACCGATAAGGATAACCTGGAAGGCTTGCGCGGCAGGCTCGCCGAGTTCGCGCACGCGCGCGACTGGGACCAGTTTCATACGCCGAAGAACCTCTCGATGGCGCTGATCGCCGAGTGCGCGGAGCTCGTCGAGCATTTCCAGTGGCTCACGCCGGATGAGAGCCTGTCACTCACCCCGGAGAAGCTCGAGGCGGTGCGCCACGAGCTTGCCGACATTTTGATTTTCTTGATTCGGACCGCGGACAAGCTGGGGGTCGATCTGATAGAGGCGGCCCATGCCAAGATAGCGATCAACGAGAGGCGCTATCCGCCGGACAAGGTGCGAGGCAGCGCCCGGCGCGCCGCGGAATACGTGGAGGATCCCTGACCATGAAGAAACTGTTCAAGATCGCAGGCGTGCTCGTGGGGCTGCTCGTGGTGCTGATCGTCGCCGCGGTGCTGATCGTGCCCGTGGCGTTCGACCCCAACGACTACAAGAGCCAGATTGCCGAGGCGGTAAAGGACCAGACCGGGCGCATATTGCGCATAGACGGCGACATCGTGCTCTCCATGTTCCCCTGGCTGGGCGTCGACCTGGGTGCCGTCGAGCTCGGCAATGCCAGCGGATTCCCCGGGGGTTACTTCGCGCGCACGCGCAGCATGCAGGTGCGCGTGAAGCTGATGCCGCTCATCGACCGGCAGGTGGAGATGGACACGGTGCGCATCGATGGCCTGTCGCTCAATCTCGCCAAGGACGAGAAGGGCCGCACGAACTGGGATGATCTGGTCGCCGCAGGCGGCGGCGCGGGCGCCGAGCCGGGCGCGACACCGGCCGTGGCGCTCGCCATCGGCGGCGTGGAGCTCAGCGACGCCGACATCGCCTGGCGCGATGCGCGGGCCGGCACCCGGGTGAAGCTCGACAAGCTCGCGCTGAACACCGGGCCTGTTGCCCTGGACGCACCGCTCGCGCTCGACATCGAGTTCGACGTGAAGAGCGAGGAGCCGGGCGTGTCGGGGCACGTCAAGGCGGCCGGCCGGATCGGGCTCGATGCCGCCACGCAAGTGGTCACGGCAAACGGCCTGAAGGTCGATGCGTCGCTTCAAAGCGAACTCATCCCGGGCGGCGCGGCCGATGTCTCGGTGGCCGCGGATGCAGTGTTCGACCAGAAGAAGCAGAGCCTGTCGGTATCGGGCCTCGACGTGCGTCTACCCACCATCGATCTGAACGGCACGCGGGCGAGCCTTGGCTTGAGCGGCAACATCGAGGGCAACCTGGCAAGCGGGCGCTACAAGGCGGACGGGCTCGTCGTCGAGGGCAAGGCTTCCGGTGGCTCGCTGGCGGCCGGTGACCTGCCGTTCAAGCTCGCGGCGAACCTGGATGTGGATCTGGGTGCGCAGACGCTGGTGGTGCACGACTACGCGGTGACGAGCGGCGATCTGAAGGCGACCGGCAAGCTGGCGGTCGATCGCCTGCTCGATGCACCGCGTGTCGCCGGCAAGCTGGCGGTGGCGCCGTTCGACGCGCGTGCGCTGTTGGCGCGCCTCGGTCAGACGCCGCCCGAGACCGCCGACAGCAAGGCGCTCGGCGCCGTGGCGCTCGATGCCGAGCTGGAGGGATCGGCTGACTCCGTCAGCCTGGCGCCCTTCAAGCTGCGACTCGACGACACGTCTCTCGCTGGAAACCTGCGCGTCGAGAACTTCCAGTCGCCGGCCGTGCGCCTCGATGTGGCAGGCGACGCGCTGGATGTCGATCGCTACCTGCCGCCGAAGAGCAAGGCGAAGGCGGCGGATCCCGGCAGCGCGGCGGCGGCCGCTACCAGCTTGCCGCTCGATGCGCTGCGCGCGCTCGACGTGCAGGCGAAGTTCGCCATGGGCGGGCTCAAGGTGGCGGAGCTCGGAGTCAAGGACATCAAGCTCGGTCTCACCGCCAAGGATGGTCTCATCAAGCTCAGCCCGGCGAGCGCGAAGCTCTACGGGGGCACCTACAAGGGCAGCATGAAGCTCGACGCACGCGGCAAGCAGGCGCGCATCGATGTCGACGAGCGCTTGTCGGGCGTTCAGGTGGGACGCATGCTCACCGCCCTCGGGATTGACACCGGCGACATGGACCTCAGCGATGCGGCGGGGGACCTCGCGCTGGATGCGAGCGTGAGCGGGGACCCGGCGGGTCAGGTATTCGATATCAAGGGCGCAACGCTGAAAGCCAACGTGACCGGGAAGGCGCTGCCCGGCGGGCGTCTGGTCGCGGTGGCCGGTGCCGATCTGGGCCTGGATATGGCGAGCCGGCGCGTCAGCGGGCGCAATGTGAAGCTCGGCGTCAAGAATCTCAAGCTGCCGGACGGTCCCACGGCAACCGGCACGGTGGCGCTCGCGCGTCTGGACGCGGATCTCGCCAAGCAACTCTTCGGCGCGGCGGGCGTGCGCGTCAACCTGGAGCACTTGAAGCTCGGCGCCAAGGCGAAGCCGACCAGCGCCAAGCTCTCCGTTGCCAGGGTCAAGGCCGATATCGCGAAGCAGACCCTGACCGCCGACGAGTTCGACCTCTCGGGGCTTGGATTGAACGCGCGCGGCAAGATCGCGGTGGCGCAAATGGTTGACGATCCGCAAGTGGCCGGCAAGCTGGACGTCACGAGCTTCAACCCCAGGAAGCTGCTGGCGGTGCTCGGCCAGCCACCCATCGAGACGGCCGACCCCAAAGCGCTCACGGCCGTGTCGCTGAACGGCACCTTCAACGCGACGCGCAACAGCATTCACCTCGACCCGATCTCCATGAAGCTCGACGAGACCCGGCTCGAGGGTACCGTGGACGTGGCCGACATCGCCGCGCCGAACGGTATCCGCTTCGATCTGAAGGCGGGCGTGCTGAACGCCGATCGCTATCTGCCGCCGAAGGCGAAGGGGCAGGTGGCGACCCCGGGCGCCGCGGCTACCGCGTTGCCGCTGGATCTGCTGCGCGGGCTCGATGTCAAGGGCAGGCTCAGGGTGAGCAAGCTGGTGTTCGCAAACCTCCAGTTCACCGACATCAAGCTCAACGTCGCGGGCGAGGGCGGCCAGGTCAAGCTGCACCCGGTCAACGCGCTGCTCTACGGCGGCTCCTACGCGGGCAACATCAATGTGGATGCGCGCGGCAAGAAGGCGAAGCTGAGTGTCGACGAGCAGCTCGACCGCGTGCACGTCGGCCCGCTGCTCGAGGATCTCACGCGCAAGAAGGCGTCGCTCGGCGGGCGTGGCGGCGTTCGTATCCGTGCGACCGCGACCGGGGCGAGCACCGACGAGATGCGCCGTACGCTCAACGGCCAGGCCGCGGTGGCGCTGCGCGACGGCTACATCGCAGGCGTCGACATCCTCGCCAGCGTGTGCTCGTTTCTGAGCACGCTCAACCTCACGAACGTCTCCAAGGACAACCTGGGCGGTCTGATCTCGGGCGTCGTGGGGCTTGCCGGCGCGACCTCGGGCGCCAAGGGCGGTAGTGGGCGCACGGATTTCAGTGATCTCAATGCCTCGGTCAACATCAAGAACGGTGTCGCCAACAACCAGGACCTGGCGGTGCGCTCACCGTTGTTGCGCGTCGCCGGTCGTGGCGACATCGACCTGGTTCGCGAGCGCCTGGACTACCTCGCCGAGGCCTCGCTCGTCACTAGCTGCCAGGGCCAGGGAGGGCTCGGTGTCGATGAGCTTTCCGACCTCACGTTTCCGGTGCGCATCACGGGCCCACTGAGCGATCCCAAGCCCAAGGTGATCTTCACCGACGAACTGAAGAGCAAGGTGGCGCGCGCTGTCCGTGGCTCCAAGAAGCAGCCGGCCGGCGGTCAGCAGCCCTTGCAACAGGTGCTGCCCGGCATAGCGCTGCCCGGCAGCGGCCAGCAGCAGGGCAGCGGTCAGCAGCAAGGCTCGACCACGCAGCAGCCGCAGAAGCCCAAGGATCAGGTCAAGGACGTGATCAAGGGACTGAAGGGATTGTTCAACTAGTGCAAGTCCAGAAACGTCAAACTTTCTCTCGTCAAGACGAAAAGTCGGTGTGAGTTCGGTAACCATCACTTGTCTCTTTGCGATCTTCGCGTCTTGGCGAGAGTTCTTCTTTCTGGACGGCCACTAGCTCATGTCCACGTCGCCGATTGCCGGCAGGCTGCTCGATTGGTTCGACGCGCACGGGCGCAAGGACTTGCCATGGCAACTCGCGGCGACGCCGTACCGCGTGTGGGTCTCCGAGATCATGCTGCAGCAGACGCAGGTCGCCACCGTGGCGCGTTACTTCGAGCGCTTCATAGCCCGCTTTCCCGATGTCGGCGCGTTGGCAGACGCCGATATCGATGAGGTGCTGCACCTGTGGAGCGGGCTCGGCTACTACGCGCGTGCCCGCAACCTGCACCGGGCGGCGAAGCGCGTCTGCGCGCAACACGCCGGCGTGATGCCGTCGACGCTCGACGGCCTGCAGGCCTTGCCGGGCGTGGGGCGCTCCACCGCCGCTGCGATACTGGCGCTCACCGCCGGCAAGCGCCAGGCGATCCTCGACGGCAATGTCAAACGTGTGCTGTGCCGCTATCACGCCGTCGCCGAGTGGCCCGGGTGCGCTGCGGTCCTAAAGGAATTGTGGGCACTTGCCGAGCGGCACACGCCGCGCACGCGCGTTGGCGGCTACACGCAGGCCATCATGGATCTGGGCGCCATGGTGTGCACGCGCGCCCGCCCGCGCTGCACCTCGTGCCCGCTGGCCGCGCAGTGCATCGCGTACCGGCAGGGCAACCCCGGCGCTTATCCGGTGCGCCGCGCACGCCCGTCACGGCCACGGCGCCGGACGGTCTTCATCGTGGCGCGTGACGCGGCGGGCCGGGTGCTGCTCGAGCGCCGTCCGCCCGCAGGCGTCTGGGGCGGCCTGTGGGGCTTTCCCGAATGCCCGCCGGATGTAGACCCCGCGCAATGGGCCACAATGCGCCTCGGCGCGCGCCCACGTACGACACGGACTCTGCCGGTGCTGCACCACGGGTTCACGCACTTCGACCTCGACATCCATCCGGTCGTGCTGAGCTTCCCGCCCGCGTCCGACGCGCGCTGCACGGTGGCGACGCGGGCGATGGAACAACCCCCGACGCTCTGGTATAACTTTGCCTCGCCACCGAAACTGGGCCTCGCCGCCCCCGTCGCGAAGATCCTCGAGACTATCAAG
>CAZSDY010000196.1:0-6929 GCA_964605765.1 uncultured Ectothiorhodospiraceae bacterium
ACAGGATCATAGATTGTCGGCCGCGAAGTCGGCGAGCCGTGAACGCTCCCCGCGCTGCAGGGTGACGTGGGCACTGTGTGCCCAGCGCGTGAAGCGATCGATGGCATAGGTGAGCCCCGAGGTCGTCTCCGACAGGTAAGGCGTGTCGATCTGCGCCACGTTGCCGATGCACACGATCTTCGTGCCCTGGCCGGCGCGCGTCACCAGCGTCTTCATCTGCTTGCGCGTGAGGTTCTGTGCCTCGTCGATAATGACGTAACGGTTGAGAAAAGTGCGCCCACGCATGAAGTTCAGCGAACGGACCTTGAGGCGCTTGTGCAGCAGATCCTCGGCCGCTGCCCGATTCCACTCGCTGTCCTCGGTGGATTCCGTGAGAACCTCGAGGTTGTCCATCAGGGCACCCATCCACGGTGTCATCTTCTCTTCCTCCGTCCCGGGAAGAAAGCCGATGTCCTCGCCGACCGGGACAGTGACGCGGGTCACGACGATCTCCCGGTAGCGGCGCTGGTCGAGCGTTTGCGCCAGCCCCGACGCAAGCGCCAGCAGGGTCTTGCCGGTGCCCGCCGTGCCCAGCAGCGATACGAAATCGAAGCCCGGGTCCATCAGCAGGTTGAGGGCGAAGCTCTGCTCCGAGTTTCTCGACGTTATGCCCCACACGTTGTTCCCGGGCTTGCGGTAGTCGCGCGCGGCCACCAGCGTCGCGCTGTGCTCGTCGCAGCGCACGACGATCGCGTCCATGGTGCCGATGCGCAGGCACGCGCCGGGATGCCAGTCTTCGGCCTGCGCCCCGGGGACCTCGTAGAATGTGCGCCCGCCGTCCTGCCAGCAGCGCAGGGCGCTCTCCGCGCGCTGCCACAGCTCGTCCGCCACCTCGATGATGCCGGTGGGCAGCAGTGACACGTCATCGAGCACCTTGTCGGCGGTGTAGTCTTCGGAGTGAATCCCCAGGACCCGCGCCTTGATGCGCAGATTGATGTCCTTGGAAACCAGCGTGACGCGGCGTTGCGGCCGGGATTTCTCGAGGCCCAGCGCAAGCGCGAGTATGCCGTTGTCCGGTGAATCAGCGGGAGCGCCGGGCACCGGTGAAGGCATGGGACCGTCGGATTGAAAATACAGCCGCCCGGCGCCCGGGTCCGTGCCGTCGAGCGGCAGACCGCGCTCGATCTCCTGCCAGTCCCTGTCACCGATCAGCTCATCGAGCACGCGGCTCACCTGGCGGACATTGCGCGCCAGCTCCGAGGTGCCCTTTTTCGCGTGATCGAGTTCTTCGAGCACGATCATCGGCACGACAATGTCATGTTCGGCAAAGCGGAACACACAGGCCGGATCGTGCATGAGCACGTTGGTGTCGAGGATGAACAGGCGGCGTTCACCGCGCTCGGCGGGGTTGGTCACGCGGTCGCTGCACATGGGGTGCCCCGGAGAGTTGCGGCAGGCCTATTTCACGGGGGCCAGCATGGCGTCGAGGTTGCGGTCGTCACAGAAATCCATGAACTCACCGCGCAGGGCCGCGATTGCCGTGTCCGATGGAATGCCGATGGTCATGTGCAGGGAGAACATGAGCGCCCCCGTGTGCGGGGCGCTGTAGGAGGACGTGAACAGGTCCTCTATGTTGATGCTGCGCCGGCAGAAGAAGTCCGCGATGTCGTGGACGATGCCTGGATGGTCGATCGAGATCACCTCGACGCCATAAGGGATCATGTTGTCAGCGGCGCTGCGCGGCTCCGTGCGCTTCACCTGAATCTTGAACTTGAGCTTCTCGCGCAGACGCGCCACCGCATTCTCGAACTTCGCGATGGCGTTCCAGTTGCCTGACACCAGCATGATGATCGCGAACTCGTCGCCCAGCACGGCCATGCGGCTGTCGCCGATATTGCAGCCGCAATCAAGCACCGCTTTGGATATCGCCTCCACCACGCCCGGCTGGTCGCTGCCCAGCGCGGATACCACCAGGTAAGTTTCCATAAAGTGAAAAATGCCTCTTCAGAACAACCGTGCGACGGCACATTGGCGGGGTACACGGATCGACGCATGTGACAACTCGGGTGGTGGCGTAAGCGGCGACTCCAACGCCCAGCGAGCGCATTATAACCGATAGCGTGTCCGGCGTGCGTTGTTGGCGGAGGGTCGTGCCGGAGGCAAGTTGCTATTGTTTCAGCGGATCAGTAAATTAGTTCAGCTCACAACGACGTATCGGGGGTAGCATGATTCAAGGCAGCATCGTGGCCATGGTTACGCCGATGCACGATGACGGGTCCGTGGACAACGACGCGCTGGAGCGTCTCGTGGAATTCCACATTGAAAGTGGCACCGACGGCATCGTGGCGGTGGGAACCACCGGGGAATCGGCCACGCTGGACGAGGCGGAGCATTGTGCGGTGATCCGCAGGGTCGTGCAGGCCGCCGCGGGACGTGTCCCGGTCATCGGGGGTACGGGCGCCAACGCCACCAGCGAGGCGCTCCGGCTTACGCGCGGCGCCGCGCAAGCAGGCGTCGATGCCTGCTTGCTGGTGACGCCTTATTACAACAAGCCTACCCAGGAAGGCCTGTACCAGCATTTCGCGCTGATAGCGAATAGCGTCGACATTCCGCAGATTCTGTATAACGTGCCGGGACGAACCGCCTGTGACATGCGCCCCGACACGGTCGTGCGCCTGGCTGATGTCGAGAACATCGTCGGCATCAAGGAGGCCACGGGAGAGATTCAGAGAATTCACGAGCTGGTGGGTCGGTGCAGCAGTGATTTCGCGGTTTACAGCGGCGAAGACTGGCTTTCAATGGAGGCCATTCTGGCCGGCGGCAAGGGTGTGATATCGGTGAGCGCCAACGTCGTGCCTGCTGCCATGCACGACATGTGCGCGGCGGCGCTGGGCGGTGACCGCGAGGCGGCCGAGGTCTTCGACTCGCGCCTGCAACCGGTGCACAAGGCCATGTTTCTCGAGTCCAATCCTATCCCGGTCAAATGGGCGCTGCACGATTTGGGTTATATCGAGGCCGGTATCCGGTTGCCGCTCACACCTCTCGCGAGCATGCATCGCAATGCGGTGCGTTCGGCTCTAAGGAGCGCCGAAGCGATCGCGGCTTGAGTCTCGCGCCGGAGGAGTGATGCAGATGTTCAAGAAGGTCCTGCTGTTGTCGGGTGCCTTGACGGTGCTCGGCTTGGCCGCGTGCAGCGGTAACCTGGAGCAATCCCTCGACGAGGTGCTGCCGGCCAAGGAAGCAACATACAAGTCGAGCAAGAGCCTGCCGCCGTTGGAGATCCCCCCGGATCTGCAGAGCGGAACGCTGCACGACGCCATGCTGCTGCCCGGCGAGGGTTCACTCGGCAGCGCGTCGTACTCGCAGTACCAGAATGCCAATCAGAACCCCGCCGCGCTCGCGTCCAAGCAGATACTGCCGGAACTCACCGACGTGCGCGTGGAGCGCAACGGCGACAAGCGTTGGCTCGTCGTCAATGCCCCGCCGGACCAGGTATGGCCGCGTGTCAGATCGTTCTGGTTGGAGAACGGCCTGTTGATCAAGATGGAAGATCCCAGCATCGGCATCATGGAGACGGATTGGGCTGAAAACCGGGCCGACATCCCGCAGGGATTCATTCGCCGTTTCCTCGAAAAGGTCACGACCCGACTGTATTCCGCCGCGACGCGCGACAGGTTCCGCGTACGCCTGGAGCGCGGCACCGAGCCTGGCACGACGGAGCTTTATGTCTCGCACCGCGGGGCAGAGGAGGTGACGCAGGGCGATACCACGGTGTGGCAGCCGCGTCCCTCGGATCCGGAGCTGGAAGCCGAGATTCTGAACCGGATGCTGGTGTACTTCGGGGTCGAGCGCCAGCGCGCCAGGACCCTGCTGGCGAGCCAGACCGAGCGCAGGGACCGCGCGCACATGGTCAAGGAAAGCAGCGGCGTCGCGGCGCTGGCGCTCGACGAGGATTTCTCCCGCGCGTGGCGGCGTACGGGGCTCGCGCTCGATCGCGTCGGATTCACGGTGGAAGACAGGGACCGATCCCGGGGGCTCTATTACGTGCGCTACGTGGACCCGCTGCGCGATACCGGAGAGAAGAAAGGCTGGTTGTCCAAGCTCAAGTTCTGGGGGGACGATGACAAGGCGCGAAACGAGGAGGACGACGCCTATCTCATCAGCCTCGTGGGCGACGGGCAGACCACACAGGTGGTGGTGCTCAATACACGCGGCGAACGCGAGGCGAGCGCTACGGCGGATCGCATCCTCGGCCTGCTCCACGAGCAGCTCAAGTAGCGCTTGGGTTTGCTCGCGAGCCCTCAGGATGACAGACCCAGCTGAATTCGGATCGCTCGTCCAACAGCCTCCAAGTCAGTCTTTGTCAAGTGCCCGACACGATTCACCAGACGGACTTTGCTGACGGTCGTAAGCTGATCGGCCATTGCCTTGTGCTTTCTACGCCGGACGGCGACATAGGCTTCGCTCGGATAGATCCGTTCTACCATGGTGGTCAGTGGGATCACCTGCACCCGGTTTAGATGCCTGTTTGACGCGTTGTTGCTGACGATCACCGCGGGACGCGACTCACGCATCTCACCCCCCACCGCGGGCGAGAAATCGACCCACCAGACATCACCTCGCTTCATTTGCGACATCCCCGAGTGTCGCTTCCGACCACTCGAGTGCCTCGCGCTCGCGCGACTCTTCATCGCTCATTGCCCGATACGCCGACTCGAGCTCTTGTTGAACCACATGTGGGCGCACGAGGGATTCTATGAACCGACTGATGCGTGGCCGTCCGATGACTGCATGCAGACCCTCGTAGACCCGATCGTCGATGGTTATGGTCAGCTTCTTGGTCATCATGAGTTCCTCGTAATACGTATAATCACACGTATAATAATTCGCCCTTTTCGCCCGGACAACCGCGTGGCAGCCATGTATATGGGCACGGTGCGCGAGCTTGCCGGCACGCGCACGCGGTTCGCCACACCGCGTCACCCCTGCACGCGGGCGTTGATGAGTGCCATTGCGCGTCTCGAGCGGGCACGAGAGCGCCCCGTATACCCTCTCGGCGACCGGCAGCCACCCCGGCGCTGCTCGCGCGCATTGATGAGTGTTGCCCCCTCATCTGTTCTCGATGTGGCAACGAGATGGGAAACCCCCGTTGAAATCGCTATCCTTCAGCGGCCTGGGAGACCGTGACCACGTGCGCGCCTGCTTGATCAGCCTGATTCTGCTCCTTCCTCTGTGCGCTGCCGCTGCCCAGCCGGAGTGTCCCGCCGGCAACCTCCTCTCCGGCAAGCTTCCCGTCCGGGACCAGGGCGTCGTTCGCAGCGAGGTGCTCACGGATGACAAGCAGCCCTTCGAAGGGGCCTTCTGGGACTCCGAGCACACGGCCGTCTTCGTCTCGGAGTCGAGCTCCATCGTCTATGATCTCGGCAGCCTGACGCGCATCGACGCCCTCCACCTTCAGGCCGACAACAACGACACGTTCGAGATCTCGATCTCGACGGACGGTACGCACTTCGAGCCGCTGTTGCGCTTGCCCCGGATGGCGGAAGCCGGGATGCAGACGCGCACAGTGCGCGGGATCGCCCGACCGGTGCGCTTCATTCGCATCGGTGCGCCCCGGGGCGACGGACACTTCAGCGTGGGCGAGGTGCAGGCCTACTGCGTCGTTCCCGACCCCTGGCCTCCCAGCGTCGCGCTCTCCGGCCCCTCGGCAAAGGCCATGACGGCCGCGGTCGAGCCACCGGATTGGAAGCGGTGGTGGTCCAATCGCGAGGTTCGGCTCTCGGTACACAAGACCATCATCGGGATCCTTCTGTTGCCGGTGTTCCTGGGACTGATGTGGCGGCGCCTGCGCGACTCGCGACTCGGCTGGCTCATCACACCGGCCTGCGCCGCCGCCGCACTCGCCTACACCGCCTACCTCACGTGGGGGATCTGGCCGCTTCTCGTACTGCTGCCCCTCAGCATCGAGCGACTGCTGTGGACCTACCGTGAGCAGGGCCGCCAGAGAAAGACTGAGAAGACGGCCGGAAGGCAATCGAAGGGGCAGCCGAGGGAGAGGGCGTGGGAGTCGACCTCCGAGCGTGTCTCACTTCTCGCCGTGATGGTTGTGGGCGCACTCACATGGACGAACTTTCTCACCTTCCACGGCGCGCGCGAAGTCCACCTCTGGGATTTCATGCACTACTACGTCGGATCCAAGTATTTCGAGGAGAACGATTACCGCTGGCTTTACCACTGCGCACTCCTTGCGGAACTCGACGACGGCCGCTTCGACGAGGTCATCAAGCGCAAGTACCGGAGCCTCGAGGACAACCGGTTGGGACCCGCGATTCTCATCCTCCGGGAAGCCCAGGAGAACTGCCGGGCCAACTTCAGCGACGCGCGCTGGAGTGCCTTCCAGCAGGACCTTCGCATCTTCCGTGACCTGATGAGCCCGGGCTGGTTCAAGGACGCGTTCCAGGACCACGGCTACAATGCATCGCCCGCCTGGACCATGATCGGGTCGGCGATCAGCAATTGGGGATGGCGAGACGAGATTCCCGAACCGGACATGGTCTTCTCGCCCGCAAACCTCGCAGGCAAGAGTCAACTCCAGGTGGCCGCGATCGAGAAGCGCTTTCGGGCCGACCGCGATGGCCTGTATCGGAAGATCACCTGGCTGGCGCGGATCGACCTCGCGCTCTACGCCGGCATCTTCTTCATGATCTCATGGGCCTTCGGACTACGTGCCGGAGCATTGGCAGTCGCAATGTGGTGCGTCGGCCATCCCTGGGCCTACTACTGGACGGGGGGAAGCTTCGGGCGAACTCCGTGGCTCTTCATGTTGGTCGCAGGGTTGTGCGCGATGAAGATGGGCCGCGCCAAGTTGGCGGGCGCGGGCATCGTCTGGGCCATCCTGCTTCGCGTCTTCCCGGTCGCACTGGCGGGAGGGCTGGCGCTGAAATTCGCCT
>CAZSDY010000197.1:0-6889 GCA_964605765.1 uncultured Ectothiorhodospiraceae bacterium
GGCTAGAACCAATGCAGCCAGATCAGGTAGGCGATGACGAGAATGATCGCGTCCCAGAAAATGAGTTCACCGATCCGGAACCAGCGCTTGCTCCGGTTCAGTCGATGCAGCGCGAACCACGGCAGAATCGCGACCACGAGTGGGACAAGATGAATGACGCGGCTCACGGTAATCGCGCGCCACTGGAAAGATCGAAGAACTGACGTTGCGCGACCGGCAAGCCGAGATGCACGGTCTCCCCTCGCGATGGCGGCGTGATTTCGCTTTGCATGCGTGCGATGAGAGAGACATCCCCGCTTTTCACGAACACCAGGACGTCGGGCTCCACGATCTCCACGACATCTACCGTGCAGGCGACGACATCCTCGTCCGGGCACGCCCGCAGGGCCACGTTTTCCGGCCGGATGCCGAGCACCACCGGGCCGTCCGGGCGTTCGGGCACCGGTAGCTCGAAGGCTCCGGCACGAAACACGCCGTGGCTCACTTCACCGTCTATCGTGTTCATCGCCGGGCGCCCAATGAACTCGGCAACGAAGCGGGTCGCCGGGCGATGATAGATCTGGCGAGGCGTATCGAACTGCACCAGGCGGCCATGGTGCAGCACGGCAATGCGTGTGCCGAGGGTCAGAGCCTCCTCCTGGTCGTGGGTGACGAACACGAAGGTATTGCCAAGCTCGTTGTGAAGGCGCTTCAGCTCGGTGCGTGTCCTGAGGCGCAAAAGTGCATCGAGGTTCGATAGTGGCTCGTCCATGAGACACAAGCGCGGCTGCCAGACCAGCGCGCGCGCGACCGCGACTCGCTGCGCTTCACCACCTGAGAGCTGCCGCGGCCGCCGGTCCAGATGCGAATCGATCTGGAGCATGTGCGCCATCTCGCGTACCGTGGAATCGATTCGCGCGCGGGGCATCTTCCTGATCCGTAGTGGATAAGCGATGTTTTCGTAAACCGACTTATGCGCATACAGCGCGTAGTTCTGAAATACCATGCTCATTCCGCGCTCGCGCGGCGGTACCTGGGTAATATCCTGCTCGTCGACCAGGATCTGCCCGGAACTCGGCTGCTCCAGACCCGCGAGAATCCGGCAAGCGGTGGTCTTGCCACTCCCCGAAGGTCCAAGTAACACGACGAACTCGCCCATATCGAAGCTGATGTTCAGGCTGTCGAGTGCCACCATGCCGCCCGCGAATATCTTGCTCACATCCTGAAACGCTACCGCCATCGTTCTTTTTACCCCTTCACGGCGCCGAAGGTCAGGCCGCGCACCAGATGCTTTTGTACCAGGAATGTGAATAGGATGATTGGCAGTGTGGCGACCACCGCAACGCCTGCGACCTGTCCCCAGAGTGTGCCGTGCGGCGTGATCAAGCCCGGGATCCCGACCGTGAGCGTGCGTGACTCGAAAGAAACCAGCACGAAGGCATAAAGAAATTCGTTCCAGCTCAGGATCAGACACAGGATCCCGGTCGCCGCCAAGCCGGGTGCTGCGAGCGGCACCAGCACGCGCAGGAACATGCCGGCTCTGGTGTGCCCGTCGAGGAGTGCCGCCTCGTCGATCTCGGGAGGGATGTCTTCGAAGAACCCGCGCATCATCCAGACCACCAGCGAGAGGTTGAAGGTGGTGTGCGCCAGAATGACAGCCAGCGGGGTGTCGGTGATTCCGATCAGACTGAATAGCAGAAACATCGGCACCACGACCGAAATGGGGGGCGCCATTCGGGTTGTGAGAAAGAAGAAGAACAAATCGTCCTTACCCGGAAATGAGTGTCGGGCAAATACATAGGCCGCCGGGGCCCCGATTACTAACGACAACAACGTTGTCGAGCTCGCGACCAGAAGACTGTTCCACACCAGCGGCAGATAACCTTTGTCGAGAAAGACCTTGGGGTAGTGCTCGAAGGTTGGCGTGAACAGCCATACGGGCGTGTCCGACAGGGCATCGATGCGTGTCTTGAAGGAGGTAAGAACGATCCAGACATAGGGCATCGCGGCCAGAGCAAGCACCGCGATCAAGACACCTACCGCGGCCATGCGCCAACCGCGACTCATGTGGTGCCGGACGACCCCTGCCGCCCCTCGTGCCAGTAAACCGCCTTGTAGAAGATCGAGCACAGGATCAGAACGACCAGATAGATCATGAAGGAGATCACCGCGCCATAGCCGAGATCCCAATTCTTGAAGTTGATCCGGTAAGCATAGATGGAGAGCAGCTCCGTCGAGAGGCCCGGTCCGCCACCGGTGAGAATGAAAACCTTGTCGAATTCCTTGAACGCATCGATGCCGCGCAGCAGCACCACCAGGGCGATGATCGGGCGCAACAGCGGCAGCGTCACGTCGCGGAAGGCCTGGAGCACATTTGCCCCGTCCATGACCGCGGCCTCGTAGGGCTCGCGAGGCAGGCTCAGCAGCCCTGAAAGCATCACCAGGGTCACGAACGGGGTCCACTCCCAAACGTCGACGACCATCACGGCCGAGAGGATCAGATGCGAGTCGGAGAGCAGCGCCTGGCGAAGATCGAGCACGCCGAAAGAGCGCAAATAATAAGTCACCATGCCGAAATCACCCTGCAGAAGCAGTTTCCAGATCAGGCCGATCGCGACCGGTGCGAGCATCATGGGCACCAGCAGAAGCGTGAGAATGAAGCGCCTGCGTTGGACCTGGTAAAATAGCAGCAGGGCAAGCGCGAAGCCAAGAAGAAATTCGATCGACACGACGCCGACAACGAACTCCAAGGTCAGGCCGAAGCTCTTCCAGAAGATCGGATCGGCCCTCATCAGTCGCCGGTAATTGTCAAAGCCGACGAAGTTTCCGTGATGACCGGGCAGCGCGAAGCTGAGATCCGTGAAGCCGGTCCATACCATATAGGAAAACGGTCCAACCAGGATCAGAAGGAGGAGGAACAGGGACGGCATCAGGAACAGTGCCGGTACGCGCCGATCGAGAAGCGCCTCCTTGATTCCTCCTCCTCTCATCCCCCGGGCCTATTGCACCGGATAACGTAATGGCGCGCAGCTACCCAGCAGATTGCCCATGTCTACGGCCGAGCGGTCGAGCGCCGCTTGTGCCGATTTTGCCCCGCTCAAGTACTCGCTGATTTCACGCACGATGATGTCGGTGAGCTCGGGCGACTCGGGGATCGTCGGCTTGGCAATCGCTACCGCGTTGCTTTCCATCGCCGCTTTTGAGTAGGGAATTTTTTGCACCTCGGGATCGGCATACACATCCGGTCGTGCGGATGCGCCGCCGTTGAGGTGCTGCTCGAGCTGTTGGTCATGCCCCATCATCCACTGGATGAACAGAAACGCGGCTTTTTGGTTCTTCGAGTCCGCGGGGATGAGATAAGTCCAACCTTCGACCTGCCCTACCTTGCCGCCTTTGCCCTGCGGGACCATCCCGAAACCCATCTTGCCGACCACCGTGCTCTGGCTCTTGTCGACCGCGACCGCGTAGGTGGCATCGTCCCACATTATCAGCTCGAAGACCTTAGCCTGCTGCATCAGCGCCATGACGTCGTCCCAGAAATAGTTGAGGGTATCCGGCGGCGAGTCTTGCATCAGGCTCTTGTAGTATTCCAGCGAGGCGACGGCTTCGGGGCTGTTGATGATGATCGGTCCGCATTCACTACCTGACTTCACCTCCATCATGTCGCCACCGAAGCTGTACAGAAAGTTCAGCCATTCATACCAAAGGGCCTCGTGACGCTTTCCCTGAATGGCGGTTCCGTAGAACCCCTGCTCGGGTCGGGTAAACCACTCGGCGAGATCCTTGTACTGCTTCCAGTTGGTTGCCGGATGAAGCGCATAGCCGTATTTCTTCTGGAACCCATCCTGTTCCTTGGGATCCGCCAGCAGATCCTTGCGGTACCACATAAACATGTTCAAGGCGGTGAAAGGAAAACCGTACACTTTACCTTTGTACCAGGAAATTTCCTTCCATAAACGCTGTACGAGCTGTTGGCGTGGCTTGAACGACGGATCTCGCAACTTGGGATCGTCCATGAATCGGCTTAGGGGGACCAAATGCCCGTTCTCGACGAAACGTCCGAGTTCACGGTGTGGCTGAATGATGAAGTCGTAGCGCCCGCGATTGGAATTGAGATCGAGCATGACTTTGTTGACGGCTTCGGAATGCTCGTACATCTCGACGACAACCTTGATACCGGTTCGCTCCTCGAACTGGTGCTTCATCTTGCCGAGCGCCTCGAGCGGCGGCAACGATTCGCCGATGGTACGAATCGTAATCCCAGCGTAAGGCTTGGCAGCCTTTTCGAGGCTCCAGGCGTCGGCCGCCCCAGGGACCGCCAGCATGCCGGTCACGAACGTGACCGCACATCCAAGGCAGGAGAGCAATTTTCCGCGATGTCGAATCTGATTACCCATGGTTGCGTTCCTCCGTAGTGGTGGCATCGCTAATTTCTTTTTGAACTCGCTCGGATTCGTGCCCGCGCCGCGAGGCGCACGCCTACCGAGGTCGGCTTGGAATGTAACCCAGCATAAGATGGACTTACAACATTATTTGTAGTATTTCTCTCATAAGAGACACGAATAATGCCTGGAACTCGACATTTAACCGACATTCACCGGAAGAAACTCATGGATTTTATATTTATGCTCACGCGCGGGGATCAGACGGTTGACGATGCGCTCGACGTATTGGAGGCGGTTCGGCCGGTCGCTCTCCGCCACATGGGATTCAAGGACGTCGGAGTCGACCCGGAAACATTGCGTTGCTTGAATCAAGGGATTAAGGCGATGGGTGCCACGAGCTACCTCGAGGTTGTCAGCACGACGCCGGAGGCGTGCCTGAACTCCGCCAGGGTGGCGGTCGAAATTGGTATCGATCGATTGATGGGAGGCACGGACGTGGATGCCGTGCTGAAGATCGTGAAGGGCACGGGTATCGAGTACTTTCCATTTCCCGGGGTCCCGCAAGGACATCCGACTCGACTTGGCGGGACCCCGGAGCGTATCGCCGCGCAGTGCACGCGCTTCGGCGCCATGGGTTGCGCAGGTGCCGATTTGCTCGCCTATCGTGCCACCGATGCCGATCCGTTGGACCTCGTACGGGCAGCACGGGCCGCGATGCCGACCGGACGGTTGATCGCCGCCGGAAGTGTCAGCACCGCTGCGCAGATCAGTGTGCTCGCTGAGGCCGGAGTGGATGGATTTACCATCGGATCGGCGGTTTTTGATGGCTCTTTTTCGCCGCACAAGGGTACCCTGCGGTCGCGACTCGCCGACGTGCTCGCAGTCTGTGCCTGAGGCGCTGCACCAGGTTCGTGATCGTCGGGGTTGATATCGGCACGCAGAGCCTGAAGGCGGTCGTCACCGATTCCGCCTTGGCGGTGCGTGGCCGGGCGGCGATCGGTTACCGTGCAGAGTTTCCGCGCCCCGGTTGGGCGGAGCAGGATCCATTGCTGTGGGAGCGGGCGCTGGGGAAAGCGGTCAGCGCCGCGCTCACCGATGCTGGCGCGGTGCCCCACGACGTGACGGCAATTGGTCTGGCTGGACAACTCGACGGCTGCGTGGCGGTCGACGATCATTCGCAACCCATGGCCCCGGCGTTGATCTGGATGGACCGCCGGGCGCAGGCCGAGATTGGCCGTATCGACGCCGATCGAGTCCGCCGAATGTCAGGGGTGGTGCTCGACGCCACGCACATGGCGGCCAAGATCGCGTGGCTGAAACGCTACCTCCCGGGCAGGGCCTGCCGTTATCACCAGCCGGTGTCTTATCTGGTCGCGCGACTCACTGGCGAGCATATTTTCGATCATGGTCTCGCCTCGACCACGATGCTCTACTCGCTCGCGGAACGGCGGTTTGATCCCGGGCTGCTCGAGCAATTCGACATCGAGATGGGTGAGCTACCTCGAATCTCCGACGCTGCCTCCCCGGCGGGTCTGCTGACCGATTCCGGCGCGGCGCTCAGCGGCCTGCCGAGCGGGATCACGGTCGCGGTCGGTACCGGGGACGACTTCTCCAGCCCGCTCGGCGCAGGGCTTACCCGGCCGGGACGTGTTGCCTGCACGCTCGGTACCGCCGAGGTCGTCGGTGCCCTGCACGCTGCGCCCGCGATCGACGCCGGGGCACTGGTCGAGACTCATGCTTATCCTGGCGGGCTGTACTTCATCGAGAATCCCGGCTGGCTGTCGGGCGGGGCGCTCGAGTGGGCGGTCGGCATCCTCGGACTCACCGGAGTCACCGAGCTTGACCGTCTTGCCGCAAACGCGCCGCCGGGTGCCGGCACCTTGACCTTTCTGCCGGCACTGAGTGGGGCCATGGCGCCCGAGTGGATCGCTTCGGCGCGCGGCGCGTGGTATGGGCTCACGCCGGCGCACACCTCGGCCCACCTGGCACGCTCGGTACTGGAAGGTTGCGCTTTCGCGATGCGCGACGTCATCGAGCGGCTTGCCGAGATGAGTGTGCCAGTGAATTCGATTTTGCTGCTCGGCGGTGGGGCGAAAAGCGCGTTGTGGGCCCGCATCAGGGCCGACGTGACGGGCCTCGGGATCGACGTTCCGGCGCTGCTCGACAGCTCACCCCTCGGCGCGGCGATGCTGGCCGCGGTGGCGGCCGGCCTGCAGCCGACCCTCGCCACGGCCGCGACGCTGATCGGCGGAGGCATGCGGCGCATTGCACCGCAGCCCGGGAATCTCGCTGTCTATGACGAGGCCCATGCCCGATACCGGCGCCTGTTCGAGGCGCTGCGCCCAATGTACGGAGGATCAGAGTGCGGCTGACACGGAAGCTTGGAGTCGCGACCCGCCCGCTGCATGAATCGACCTCGCTTGGCGGGCCGGTGCGACCACGTACGCGAGCGGCCACGAGGCCATGCGCATCGGTTGCTGGAGGGTCGAGGTGATGGGTACGGATCCTCTGGCACAACTGCTTGC
>CAZSDY010000198.1:0-2186 GCA_964605765.1 uncultured Ectothiorhodospiraceae bacterium
ACCAGCAGCCGGTAGGTCGCCGCATGGATATGCGCCGCGAGCACGGTGATCTCGCGCTCGAGCTGATCGCCGGAAAGCGCCCCTGCATCGACAGCGACGGGTCCACTCGAAAGGGCAGCGGGAGAGGCGGAATCCATCTTCATTGCGGTATCCTGATATCTGATTTTCTATACAGTATTTTACACGATTCCCCCATGATATTCAACATCTTAAGTTTCTCGTTATCTCCCACGAGTATCACCGCCCAGGTGTGCCCGTCGAGATCAAACCCCACTCGGAACATGCGTCCGCGCACCCGCGGCAGAACGCATCCCGCCGCCGCTCGTCGACAGCCCAGCGCAGGTCGGCGTTGGCACGGAGATCCGAAGCCGTCCGTCCGGTGTGGCGTCGAAGGTTCGCAAGCGCACCGCGCAGCGTGGCAAGGCGGCGGCGAACAATTGTCTGATCCAAGCACCCGGGCGTCATGCCTTGGGCCGTCCAGGGCCGTCCTCGGAACGAATCGCCTCGATCCAGGCGCTGCGTGGCACGTCGTCACAGTAACGCGAAAGCGCGTTTCCTTCGCGGGTTGTTGCTGCCGCAAGGTCGCGAGCAAAGATGCGCGCACCGTCGCGCAGCACGCGGTGGTAGAGCAGCGGCGGGGCATGATTAAGAATGACCACGTCAATGCGATTGGTGCCGAGCGCGCTCATCAATACCGTCGTCAGCTCCGCCTGCTCGCCATATTCGGACTTGCCACACATCTCTTCATCGACGTACACCGCAATATCGATATCGCTATGGGGTTGTGCGGTTCCGGTCACCACGGATCCGAACAGGTAAGCGTCGAGCACCTCCGCACGGCGCATCAAGACATCAGCACACCGGGCGCTCAGGCTGTCCGCGGCTCCTTCAGATCGTGCCATATGCAGTGTCCACTGCACCGAGCAAGACAATGATGCTTCACGTGTAGGCTTGATGAACGGCGGTCATCATAACCCGATTCGATTGCCGAGGGACGGCCGCCGAATAGCCCTTCATGGGTTGTCAGGAGAAAAAACATCACGGAAGGGTCCGAGAGTTCTCCGCTCCGGCGACCAGTCCGTGATGGCAAAGACGACGTCGGAGAACGCTCCGCTGAACGTGTTTTCCAAAGCCTGGCGAAAGTCGACAGCGGTGCGTCGCGGATCGTTCGCAAACGCACCACAACCCCACGCGCCGAGCACGAGCACGGCGTGGCCGTACGCGCGCGCGATGGCGAGCACGCGATGAATCCGTTGCTGCAGGATGTCGCCGGCTTGCGGCTGGCCAATGGCGGGCGCATACGGAGCGGCACACGTGATGAAGCTCAGCAGCCATGGTTGCTCGAGCGCCGTTCCATCATCCGTTCGAAAGACGGGCACGTCAGGCGAGTAGATGGCCCAATCGGTGGAATCCGGCAACGGGCGCTTGCGGTGCGCCTCGTACATCGGATCGCCGGCCAGTGTCTGGTATAGCGCGCTGGATCGGCACAGCACCTCCTCCTGGGCCCGGGCACCGCCAAGGAACCCGCCCCCGGGATGAATACCGTTCGCAAAATTCACCGCGACGGGCCGCAATCCGTTCTCGACGAGGCGTCGTGAGGCGCCAAGCGTCGTTTCATTGCTGACCTGGACACGCGTTTCAGCGAACGGCAGGCGCTCGAATGCCGCCAGGGGATCCTCGGGGCCAATGCTTCGCTTGGCGGCGCAGGCGGCTTGCACGTGGTGAGCCCAATCGACCGTCGTGCCGGCCGCGTTGACATAATGTCCCGTCCTGGCCGCTTCCACCGCGGACCTACCGAGCGCAGCGGCAGCATTTCGCGGGATGTTCAACTCTCGCCACCGGAATGCGGACATTTCGTTTGAATCCAGACAAGGGAGCTCATGCAGCCCATTGCCTTGTTCGGCCATCTTTCTTCCTCTTCAACCACGGGAGATTCTTAAACGTCAGACGCCACTTCTAATGGTTGACGGAGCAAAGAGCCCCAAACCGAAGTGGCAACCGTAACCGAAGGCGAGCGGGCCCGAAACCGGCTCAGCGAAGGTCAGGCGCCAGAAGCTTCCATGCCGGTCGGGTTGGCTCAAGCCCCGTTTGCTGCGGGAGCGGCGGAAGTGGATCGGGCGACGTGGCTGGCTGCCGACGGCAATGCACTCCAACCGCTCGAACGCGATCGGCTCAGGCAGGCCGCG
>CAZSDY010000198.1:2286-6887 GCA_964605765.1 uncultured Ectothiorhodospiraceae bacterium
GCTTCGCTCATGGCCGCCAGGCGCAGCATCTCACCGATGCGCAAGCTGTCTTCCACCTTCGGCAAGGGTTTTCCGACCAGCACATAGCGCACTGTGCTGAACAACGGAGATTCCGCAGCGACAATCCTTCGCTGCGGACGCAATGCATCAACCGGCCGCAGGTATTCAACCTTGCGGGCCGCGGGTGGCTGGCTCCAGCCCTGCCTTCTCAAATCGGCGGTATCCACCGACAAGGCTCCAAGCAAATTATCCGGCAAGGTTTTAGTCAGCTTCCTGACAGCCTTCTTGTCGGTCAGGAATCTTTCACGCAACGCTTGATATTCGGCAGGCGGCAGAGACGCAAACAATGTCACCACTTCGCCACGCAGCTCGCCCGTGGATTCGTCCAGCGCCTCACTGCCGGGAGTACAGTTGGGTTTGGGTGCCTCTTCAACTCGGCGTGCCTCGACCCAGGACTCGGCACGACCCAGATAGCCGATCACCTCGAGCAAGTCGTCCAGCAGGGCCGCTTGGTCGCCCGGCAAGCCGCCTCGGATTCGGGGACTACCAATACGCTCCGCCCCAGCACGCCGGTGGCCCCGAAACGCAAGGGGACCAACAGCGCCGCCGCGGCTCGACGCGGGTCGACTCCACCGAGTTCCGGCAGCGCGTCCGGCCCAAATAGGGGCGACAAGCCGGAAGCGCGCAGGCGCGGATCAGCTCCAGGACGTCCGCGAGATCGCGCAGGCGGTGGGCAGCGCTCAGCCCCGACGCAAGCTTGATCTCGATGAGCTCGCGCAACGGAGACCCGGTCTCCGCGGCACGTTTCTTTGCCGCGATCAACAGCTCGTCCGCCAGATTGGCCGTACTCTTCATGTTGCATCGCACGCTACCATAATGATGGACCCCGCCGTGCAATTCCGGTCTACCCGGCTCAGGCTGGCTACCCGCACACTCACTCGCGCTTCAGCAATCCGCACCTGATGATGCAGTAAAGCGCGCGCGGCTCCCGAGTGTAGCGCCGCGCGTCCCCCTGCGCCCCGCAATCGTCACTCGCGAGAAGCTGTCACCAAGCCGGGGGACAGGTGTCGAGCCGGCGCGACTTTGCCGTAGAATAGCGCGCTCGAAAAGTTACCCGGGGAAACCAAGCGCATGGAAGGAAAGTTGAAGCACCTCGTCGACTGGAAGTTCTGGGCCGACGAGGACATCCGGCATCTGCTGGGGCTCGCGCGAAAGGTCAAGCACCACCGCTGGGAATACCAGGGACACATGCAGGGCAACACCCTGGTGATGCTGTTTCAGAAGACCTCCACGCGCACGCGGGTCTCGTTCGAGGCGGGCATGACCGAGCTCGGCGGGCACGCCATCAACCTCGACTGGCGTGCGTCGAACTTCACGTTGACCGATATCCGTTTCGAGACACGCTACCTGTGCCGCAACGCCGCGCTCATCGTGGCGCGCCTCAAGGACAACGCGGACATCGTCTCGATGCAGGAGGCGGCGACCGTGCCGGTCATCAACGGGTGCTGCAACCTCTATCACCCCTGCCAGGCGCTCGCGGACATGCTCACCATCGCCGAGGACAGGGACGAGGGCGTCGCGGGCGCGCGCCTCACGTACATTGGCGTCTACAACAACGTCGTCAATTCCCTGGTCTCCATCGGGGCGGCGCTTGGCGTTCACCTGACGCTGGTGTGCCCGGTCCGAGACGAAGGTGTCGTCGATGCCCAAGCGCGCGAGAAGCTGCTCTGCGCGGGGCTGCTCACCGAAACACTGGACGCGCGCGCCGCGGTCCGCGACGCGGACTATGTCTACACCGACACCTGGCTCGACATGGAGTTCTTCAACGACCCGGCTTACGCCGAGGCAAAGGAGGCGCGTTGCCGCACCATGCTGCCGTTCCAGATCACGAGCGAGCTGATGGCCGGCAGCCAGGCGAAGATCATGCACGACATGCCCATCCATCCCGGCTACGAGATTGCCGAGGAGATGGTCGAGTGCGAGCGATCCATCATCTACGACCAGGCGGAAAACCGCCTGGACGCGCAGAAGGCCATCATGCTGCACCTGCTGCATGAGCTGAAGTAGCGCGGGCGGTGCTCGCCCTCACCGCCTGGCTGGGCGTGCTGGCCGTCATGCGCCAAAGCGGGTAGCCTGATGCACGAACGCCAGATACAGCAAGGAATGGAACTCACCATGAACGACGAGTACACCGAATGTGCCGACCCGCAGATCCGCCCGCGTTACACGGGTCTGCCGACCTTCATGCGCGCGCCCTATACCGAATCGCTCGAAGGCGTCGATATCGGTCTCATCGGCATCCCCTTCGATGGCGGGGTGACGAACCGCACCGGTGCGCGCCACGGGCCGCGCGAGATCCGCAACCAGTCGAGCCTCATGCGCAAGATCAATCAGGCAAGCGGCATTTCCCCCTTCGACGCGCTCAGAATCGCCGACGCCGGTGATGCCTGGGTGCGCAAGCCCTTCGAGCTCGAGTCGAGCCTCGCGGAGATCGAGGCGTTCTACGCGCGCGTGCACCGCGCGGGAATCATCCCCGTGTCGGCGGGTGGCGATCACTCGGTCACACTGCCCGTTTTTCGTGCCATCGCCCGCGACCGCCCCGTCGGCATGGTGCATATCGATGCCCACTGCGATACCGGCGACGATTATCTCGGTTCCAAGTTTCATCACGGTGCGCCGTTCAGGAGGGCGGTCGAGGAAGGGTTGCTCGATCCGCACCGCACCATCCAGATCGGCATACGCGGTGCGATCAGTGCGCCGGACGTGTGGCAGTTCAGCCACGACTCGGGCATGCGCGTCATCTACATGGAAGAATTCTACGAGATGGGCGTCAAGGCGGTGATCGCCGAAGCGCGCCGCGTGGCCGGCGCGGGCCCGACCTACATCAGCTTCGACGTCGACGGCCTCGACCCGGTCTATGCGCCCGGCACGGGCACACCGGAAGCGGGCGGCATCACGACGCTGGAAGCACAGATGCTGTTACGCGGGCTGCGCGGCCTCGACCTGATCGGCGGCGACGTGGTCGAGGTGGCGCCGCCCTTCGACCCGAGCGGCAACACGGCACTGGTCGGCGCGACGATGATGTTCGAGATCCTGTGCGTGGTGGCGGATGCGCTCGTCGCGCGACGCGCACGCGACGCCGCGGCATAAGCCCTTATGGCACGGATTCACGGATCCGGATCGGGTTCAGCGGCCGGGGGACACGCGGCGTCCAGAATCTCGGTGCGGATCAGCTCCACGCCGAACCCCGCGAGCCCCACGTAGGTGCGGGCCTTCAGCGCGAGCTGCACGATCGATTCGATACCGAGCTCGCGCAGTATCTGCGCACCTACGCCCACATCGCGCCACTGGCGCTGCCGCACACGCTCGCTGCTCGGCTCGGGCTGATCGGCCGCACCGTCGAGCGCCTCGGCCGGCACACCGGAGGAACCTTCGCGCAGGTAAAGCAGCACCCCGCGCCCACGTCGCTCGAAGTGCGCGAGGGTCAGCGAGATGAGGTCGTTGTCCGGAAACGCTCGGTTCGTGAACACGTCCATGATGATGTTCTCGCGATGTATGCGCACCGGAACCGCACAGCCGTCGCCGATGTCGCCGAACACCAGCGCCAGATGCTGCACGGTATCAAACGGGGTCGAATAGGCGATGCCCTTGGCCATGCCCACCTCGGTGCGTACCTCGAACTCGGCCACCCGCTCGACCAGGCGCTCGCGGCGTTGCCTGTATGTGATGATGTCCGCGATGGAGACGATCTTCAGGCCGTGCTCCTCGGCAAAACGCAACAGATCGGGCAGGCGCTTCACGGAGCCATCGTCGTTGACGAGCTCGGCGAGCACCCCCACCGGGCGCAGGCCGGCGAGACGCGCCAAATCCACCACTGCCTCCGTGTGTCCGGTGCGGGTGAGCACCCCGCCTTCACGGGCCACCAGCGGAAACACGTGACCGGGGCGCACGAAGTCATCCGCGCCCACGTTGTCGTTGGCGATCGCGCGCAGCGTGCCGGCGCGCTCTTCGGCGGAGATGCCGGTGGTAAGGCCTACGCCGTAATCCACGCTGACGGTAAACGCCGTGTGCAGCGGGGCGTTGTTCTCCGAGGCCATGGGTGCGAGCTGCAGGCGGCGCGCGTCGTCCTGGGTGAGCGGCGCGCACAGGATGCCGCTCGTATGGCGGATCATGAACGCCACCGCCTCGGGCCGTGCAAGCTCGCCCGCCATGATGAGGTCGCCTTCGTTTTCCCTGTCGGCGTCGTCCACGACAATCACGATCTCGCCGGCCGCAACGGCGTTGACGGCCTCTTCGACCGAGTTCAATACGGCGGCATCGCCGTCACGCGCCGCTGCTGCCGCGGGGCTGCTCTGCATAGGGGCTTTGCTTTCCATCTGTCATCCTCACGCGCTGACCGGATCATTCTACTCTACCTGTCGCGATGCACCACGCTCAGGCGCGGCGCAGGGTCGTGGCGAACGCCAACACCTCGCGGGCGAGCCGTTCGCGGTCGGCGAGCGAACGCATCGTGGTGTGCGTGCACAACACCGGCATGTGCAGAGCTTCCACGAGCCCGGTATCGCGCCGGTCGACCACGAATCCGTCGAGCAGGTCCGCGT
>CAZSDY010000199.1:0-6875 GCA_964605765.1 uncultured Ectothiorhodospiraceae bacterium
GATTGAAGAACTGCAGAGACAACTGTCCGAGGGCAGGCTGAACCGGCGCGATTTCATCAGCCGGGCCACCGCGCTTGGGGTAACCGCTTCAATGGCTACCGGCCTGTGGAGCGACTCGGCGCTTGCCGCACCCAAGCAAGGCGGCCGGCTGCGCATTGGCATAGGCCAGGGATCGACCTCCGACAGCCTCGACCCGGCGACGTATCTCGACACCTACATGCAAACCGTAGGCTCGGGAGGGCTGCGCAACAATCTCACCGAGATTAACAATGACGGCAAGCTGATACCGGAACTCGCGTCCTCCTTCGAAAGCAGTGACGGCAAGACCTGGATTTTCAAGGTGCGTAAGGGCGTGGAGTTCCACAACGGCAAGACCCTGGATGCCAACGACGTGGTTGCCTCCATCAGGCACCACACGGGCGAGGATTCAAAATCCGCCGCCAAGGGCATCCTGGAGTCAGTAAGCGATATCCGGGCCGACGGCAAGGACACCGTCATCATCGAGCTCAAATCCGGCAACGCCGACTTCCCTTACATCGTCTCCGACTACCACATCGGCATCATGCCGGCCAAGGACGGTGGTGTGGACTGGGAGTCTGGAGTCGGTACAGGCGGTTATTCGAAGGTGTCGTTCAACCCCGGTGTGCGCACCCTGCTCAAACGCAACCCGAACTACTTCAAGCAGGGTCGGGCGCACTTCGACGAAGTCGAGGCCCTCGTGATTGCCGACGTCAACGCGCGTACCAACGCACTGAAAACCGGCGAGGTCGACGTCATGAACCGCTGCGAGCTGAAGACCGTGCACCTGCTCAAGCGCACCCCCGGTCTTCAGGTCCTGGAGACCACGGGTACGCAGCATTTCACTTTCGCGATGCTCATGGACGTACCGCCTTTCGACAACAACCACGTGCGTTTGGCCCTGAAGCTGGGCCTGGACCGCGAACAGATGCTGAAAACGGTGCTCCGCGGGCACGGCGCGTTGGGCAACGACCACCCCATCTCCACGGCCAACCGCTACCACGCGGATCTGGCCCAGCGTCATTACGATCCAGACAGAGCCAAGTGGCACTTGAAGCAGGCGGGCATGTCCAGCGTCAAAGTGAGTCTGAGCGCAGCCGACGCGGCCTTCGCCGGCGCCGTGGATGCCGCCGTGCTATACAAGGAGAATGCCGCCAAGGCCGGTATCGACATCAACGTGGTGCGCGAGCCCGACGACGGCTACTGGTCAGATGTGTGGCTCAAGAAGGCCTGGTGCGCCGTTTACTGGGGCGGGCGGCCCACCGAGGACTGGATGTTCTCCACCGCCTACGCCCGGGGGGTGCCCTGGAACGATACCCACTTCGACCACGCGCGTTTCAACGAGCTGCTGGTTGCCGCCCGGACCGAGCTGGACGAATTCAAGCGCGGGGCCATGTATGCCGAAATGCAGCGGATCGTTCGCGACGAGGGCGGTGTCGTGGTGCCCTTGTTTGCCAACTACGTGGTAGCCATGTCCGACAAGGTCAAGCACGACAAGCAGATCGCGGCTAACTGGGACCTGGACGGCTTTAAGTGCGTCGAACGTTGGTGGTTCGGTTGAGCACCTAGGTCTGTCCACGGGCGCATGAGTTGCAGACCCGGCGGGCCTCCACCCGCCGGGTTTTTTTGACCCTTGAGCAAATTCTCTGGATATCCCGGCCTGCGCGGCGATACAGGTCTGGCAGTGATTTTCTGCCAGGGTGAAGCTGCCGTCCGCCTCTGACCAGCACTCGGCCATGTGGCCCTCCTCGCTGCGCAGCACGGCAGGTGTTTTCATTAGGTGGAATCACCGATCAAGGCTCGCAAGCGGCGTTGTTACCAGGACAGCGGCCCAACTCGTCGCTGGCAGCGCCGGGGGGACGGACTTCTCCACCCTTTGCCCACCGCTCGGCCAGTGTGAGAGGCATGCCGGCCGTGGACAAAGCGTTGGGAAGGCCGCCCGGCGGTAGATTCCAGATAACGTACACTTTCCCGGCCAATTGCGGATGGCCGCATGCGCATGGATTATGGTTCGACAATCGCGAGCACGTGCCGGCTCAAAGACCCTCAACCTGGCGCCCTGAGCCGGCTCTGCATTTCTTCCAGCTCGATCCAGCGTTGCATGGCGCGCTCCGCCTCGGCCTGCTTGTCGGCGAGCCTGGTGAGCACCGCGTGCGTGATCTCGTAGGGCGCCGCGTAGAAATTCGCGGTTGCCGCCTGGCGTTCGAGCTCGCGAATTTCCGCTTCCAGCCCTTCGATGAGCGCCGGGAGCGAATCGAGCTCGCGCTGCAAGTGGTAGCTGAGCTTTTGCGCGTGCTTCCGCGGGGGGCGCTCGGGCGCGCCGTGGGCGCGCCGAGGGGGCTTGTCCGGCTCGTCTGTGCGCGCCAGCCGCCTGCCGCGGCGCAGCCAGTCGCTGTAGCCGCCCACATACTCGTGAATTCGCCCGTCGTCCTCGAACACCAGGACGCTGGTGACGACGTTGTCGAGGAAGGCGCGGTCATGGCTGACCAGGACGAGTGTCCCCGCGTAGTGGAGCAGGCGATCCTCGAGCACCTCGAGCGTCTCGATATCAAGGTCGTTGGTGGGTTCGTCCATCACCAGCAGGTTGGTGGGCCGCGTGAACAGCCTCGCGAGCACCACGCGGTTCGCCTCGCCGCCGGACAACGCGCCGACCGGCATCCGGGCACGCTCGGGACTGAACAGAAAGTCGTTCAGATAGCCCATGATATGCCGGTCTTTCCCGTCCACGGTCACGAAATCTCGTCCATCGCCGACGTTTTCCGCGACAGATTTTCCAGGGTCGAGCAGGCTGCGAAGCTGGTCGTAATGGCTGATCAGGAGCTTCGTTCCGAGCTCGACCCGGCCGGCGAGCGGCGCTTGCTCGCCGAGCAGCACCTCGAGCAGCGTGCTCTTGCCGACGCCGTTGTTGCCGATGACGCCGATGCGATCGCCGCGCATGACCTGCAGCGAAAAGTCGCTGAGCAACATGCGCTCGCCATAGCCATGCGTCACGTGTCGCGCCTCGATGACCTTGCGGCCCGAGGCGCCGGCCCCCGCGATGTGCATGCGCGCGGCGCCGGGCGCTCGAATGCGCTCTGAACGGGTGGCGCGCATCTTCATCAGTGCGCGCGCCCTGCCCTCGTTTCTCGTGCGTCTCGCCTTGATGCCTTCGCGAATCCACGCCTCCTCGCGCGCCAGCGCCTTGTCGTCCAGCGCAGCGTGCCGTTTCTCGTGTTCGGCCGCCTGCTCTTTCCTGCGTAGAAAATTCCCGTAATCGCCCGGCCAGCTACTCAAGTGACCGCGGTCGATCTCGATGATCCGTGTCGCCAGGCGTCGCAGGAACGACCGGTCGTGGGTCACGAACAGCACACTGCCGCGAAAAGCGCGCAGCGTACTTTCGAGCCACTCGATGGCGGCCATATCCAGGTGGTTCGTGGGTTCGTCGAGGAGCAGCAGATCGGGTTGCGTCACCAGCGTCCTGGCGATGGCCACGCGCCGGCGCCAGCCACCCGAGAGGGCGCCGAGAGTGGCATCGGCCGGAAGCGCAAGCGCGTCGAGCACCCTGTGCACGCGCTGCTCGAGGTGCCACCCCTCGTGCGCGTCTATGAATAGCTGTGAGGCATGCAGGGCCTGCACATCGCGGGAAGCGGGATCCGCAGTGGAAAGGCGCTCGAAGCGCCGCAGTGCGGCCTTCACCTCGACCAGCACCGAGTCAACGGCGTCGTACACCGTGCACTCGAGGTCGTCCGGCAGCGTCTGCGTCAGGCGACTCACGCGCAGCCCGTCGCGCCGCTCGATGGTGCCGGTGTCCGGCTCGATCTCCGCATTCAGCAGCCTCAGCAGGGATGTCTTTCCTGCGCCGTTGCGCCCGAGTAGGCACACCCGCTCGCCATCGGTGATCGAAAGTGTCGCCCGCGACAGCAGGACGTGACCGCCCAGCTCCAGGGAAACGTCCGCGAGCCGGATCAGTGCCATCGCCACGCGAGGGCCACGACCAGGGCCCGCGGGGCGCGCACCGCCCATCCTGCGCCGGCCGCCACGGCTTCCGGGGTCATTGCGCGACGCGCAGGGTCTGCACGTAACGCACGATGGCCTCGATCTCGTCGTGTGTGATGGTGAACTCGGGCACGTAGGATGGGCCGTCGCTCCACTTGGCGTAACCGGGCACACGCGTGAAATTGGGATGCGGGCGGCGCGCGTAGAAGGTCTTCAGCCGTTCGGCGTAGTCCGGCAACATCGTCATCCAGGGAAACGAGGGAGTGTTTCCAATGCCGCCCATGCGGTTGTACTCGCCGATCACGTGACACCGGGAACAATACTTGATGGAGAGCTTGAATCCCGCTTCCACGTCGTCGCCACCGGCCGCCGGCGCAGATTGCGCCATGAGGCCGGAGAAGAAGCACAGAAGGAGGTGAAGCGGCCGGTTCATGCGGCAATCCTAGCCGGGCCGCTCACCGCTGTCGATCACCGCGAAAGAGCAGGCGCGGTGCGCCCGTCAGCGCTCGGAGTGGTGTCCCTGCCCGGTGATATCGCACGGTCGGGTGCAACGCGGTGTCACGCGTTGCGTATACTCCGTCACGGGCTGTGGAAAGCTGCAGGGGCGGCGTATGAAACTTCGGATGCAGCGACCGCTGCCGGTCGTCATTCTGCTCGTCGGGATGGGCGCGCTCGGGGCGGTGTACGTCAGCCAGAGCCGCTCGCCCGCGCCCACGTGGGAGATCGTCAAGGGCGCCATCCGCGCGGAGTTCCCCGGGGTCGCGCAAATCACGACGTCCGCGCTCGCGCGCCGGCTCGCCGGCGACAAGGGATCGGAGATCATTCTGCTCGACGCCCGGCAGCCCGAGGAATATGCCGTCAGTCACCTGCGTGGCGCGCGTCTGGCCGCTGACGAGTCGCAGGCCCTGCGTGCGCTCGCCGGCGCCGGCACGGATACCCGGATCGTCACGTATTGCTCGGTGGGTTATCGCTCGGCGGCGCTCGCCGAGCGCCTGATGGCGAACGGATTCAACAAGGTCGAGAACCTGGAGGGCTCTCTGTTCGAGTGGGCCAACAAGGGCCTGCCGGTATACAGCGCGGGCCGGGAGGTGCGACGCGTGCATCCTTTCGACAAGGTGTGGGGGCAGCTCCTGGAGCGCGAGTTGTGGTCGACGACCGCCGGCCCGTGACGGTGGCGCCGGGGCGCTGTTTCACGAGCCCTTGGTTCCTTACCCGCGAGCTCGCGCAAATTGACGAAAGCCAGGCACTTCAGCAAACGATGGGTATCGCACAATGATGATGACTCTCGCAAAGCCGCCAAGTACGCCAAGGAGGGCGATCTGCCTCGATGCGGCGCTTGACGCTACCGGTGATGTCTCCGCCATCGGGGTTTCCCGCAACCCGCCTTTGCGTCTTGGCGAGAGCATTATCCAGTGTGTGAGTTCCAACCCGGTGAGACTGCAACGCCTCGGGTGCTCGATGCCCTGCTTGGTTCCGTTTCGGCCGGGTTAGTGGCGGCGCGCCGGGATCATGCGAACAGGTATGCGCTGCGCCGGGCTCTTCTCGCTCGCCTAATCAACGCCTGCAGCGTGCTGAACTCGACCTGCACGTTCTCTCCGTTGTGGTGCTTGATACGCCCGATGCGCGCGCGCGGCGGCGGCAAGGGCTCGTCGAGGATCTCGACTGTCTCGCGAAGGCTGCCTATCTCCACGTAGCGATTCATGATGGATACCTCGGGCTTTCAGTGCCAGAAATCGGCCGGCCCCAGCTCGCGCCGGATGCCGTCGGACTGCTCGATCGTGACATATCCGCGTCCATCGATCTCTCCCAGCCGGCCTTGGACCACGGTGTCGTCGCGCAGGCGCAAGGCGATGGGGGCCTGCGTCGCCCGGGCGTAGGGAAGCCATACCTGGCGTATCGGCGCCAGTCCTTCCTCTGCCCAGCGGTTGGCCCACACGAGAAAGTGCCGCGCGAAGGCTGTGAGCAGCTCTCCGGCGCCGAAATCGAGCTCGCCCTGCTCGGCCGCGACGCTGGTGGCCGGGAACGGCGTGTGCTCGGGATGGCCGGTGAGGTTGGCCGACACACCGAGCACCATCCACGCGAACCGGTCTCCCGCGGGCGGCGGCGTGTGCATCGACACCGTGGCCACCTTGCTCTCGTTCATCAGCACGTCGTTGGGCCAGCGGTACGTGAGTGCCATGCCGGGTTGCGCCAGACTCGCGAGAGCGCAAAACAGCGACACGCCGGCCACGTAACCGAGTTGCCAGGCGGTGGCGACGGGATAGTCGGGACGCATGACGAGCGCGCAGCCCAGATTGCCGCTGCACGTGAACCACTCGTGCGCAAAACGCCCCTGGGGAGCGCGCTCCTCGCGCACCCACACGAGAGTGCCCTCGTCGGCGCCGTCGCAGGCCAGCGCACGCGCCTCGCCCACCGCGCTGGCGGCTGTCTCGCGCACCACAGGCTCGTACAGCGGGGGCAGCTCGAGTGTATCGGTCATGGCTCGTGTATGGTAACGCGCGCGATCGGATGTTCAAACGACCACGATAGCGCGGGGGCATGGTGTGGGGCTGACGGCGACACGGAAGCGGAGCACGCGCGGTGTCCGGCGGGCTGCGCGTACTGCGTTCGTTTTGATACTGGCGATCTGGGGGGAGGCCGGTGCCGGGGTGTCTGCGCTCGATCCGGTTGCGGTCGTCGAGGCGGCGCTCGCGGTGCTTTGCGCGATTCCGGGCGGGGCCGCGCTCAACGAGAACGTCTCCATCCCCGGCGCGGTTGCGGGGGAGACCTCTGCGATTATCGCGTCCGGCGCCCGCGTGGGCTCGCGCATGCGGTATTCGCTGAGCGGGGGCGGCGCGCACGAGCATCGATGTCGTCGCGGTGCGCACACTGGCGGTGCAGGT
>CAZSDY010000200.1:0-6835 GCA_964605765.1 uncultured Ectothiorhodospiraceae bacterium
GCCTCGTGGCCGATCGCGCGAGTGCGCAGCACGCGCGCGCGCGAGGAGAGTTATGGCTCCGGGGCGGCGTACCCGCCGAACGGACGCATGACCTGACCCGGTGGTCGAAGTTCGGGACCAGGCCCGGGAAAGCCGGTGCGAGAGCCCAGGCGGGCTATAATTCAGGGCGCCCGTCAGGGGGGCACTGAACAAGTTGCCCTGCACATCCTTTCAAACGCGGGAGGACTTTCATGCCGGGCCTCGTTGTCGTCGTATTGGCCGCAGGAAAGGGCAAGCGCATGAAGTCCGCGCTGCCCAAGGTGCTGCACGAGCTGGCCGGCCGCCCCCTGTTGTCGCATGTGCTGGCCTGCGCGCAGAGCATGGCGCCCGATAAGGTCGTGGTTGTGCACGGGCATGGCGGCGACCGGGTGCGTGAGTCGTTGTCCCTGACCGATGTCACGTGGGTGGAGCAGCGTGAGCAGCTTGGCACGGGCCATGCGGTGGACCAGGCCATGACACAGATCGCCGACGGGTCCCGCGTGCTGGTGCTCTACGGTGACGTGCCTCTCATCCAGTCGGCGACGCTGACCCGAGTCATAGAGTTCGCGGGTGCTGATTCCCTGGGACTGGTGACCATCGAGCTCGACGACCCGGCGGGCTACGGGCGTATCGTGCGCGATGCCGCGGGCCGCGTGCTCGGCATCGTCGAGGAGGGTGACGCGACGTCTGCCGAGAAGCAGATTCACGAGGTCAATACCGGCATCCTGGCCGTCGAGGCATCGCTGTTGCGCACCTGGCTGCACGCGCTCGATACCGATAATGCGCAGGGCGAGCTCTATCTTACCGATATCATCGCGCTGGCGGTCGCTGACGGCGTGAAGGTGGAAACCGCCCACCCGGGCAGTGCAGAGGAAGTTCTGGGCGTCAATGACCGGGATCAGCTCGCGCACGTGGAGCGTTTCTACCAGCACAGCGAAGCACGGCGCCTCATGCTCGACGGTGTCACGTTGCGTGATCCGCGGCGCTTCGACGTGCGCGGTGAAGTCATCGCGGGGCGTGACATCGTGATCGACGTGAACGTGATCCTGGAAGGGTGCGTACGCATCGGTGATGGCGTGCGCATCGGTCCCCATACCGTGGTGCGCGACAGTGACATCGGAGCGGGCACGCAGATTCTGGCCAACTGTCATATAGAAGGCGCCTCGATCGGTGCGCAGTGCCGTATCGGCCCCTACTCGCGCGTGCGCCCCGGTGCCGGCCTCGCCGCGGAAGTTCACATCGGCAATTTCGTCGAGGTGAAGAACTCCCGAATCGAGCACGGATCCAAGGTGAATCATCTGAGCTATGTCGGTGACGCCGATATCGGGCACGAGGTGAACGTGGGCGCGGGCACCATCACATGCAACTACGATGGGGCGAACAAGCACAGAACCGTTATCGGCGATAACGCGTTCATCGGGTCGGGCACGGAGCTTGTCGCCCCGGTGACCGTCGCCGCCGGAGCGACCATTGGCGCGGGCTCGACCATCACCCGGGATGCGCCCGCCGGTGAGCTCACCTTGGAGCGCGCGCGACAGACCACGGTCAAGGGCTGGAAGCGGCCGGAAAAGGAATAGCGCGCTTCAGCAGGCCGCCGATATCCCGGCACTGGCACGGGCGGGTGCGCAGTCCGAAGTTTGAGCGCAGAGGGCGGTTTCCGCTGCCCATGACGGACTATTCCCAGGGATTGAAGATTCTCAGCGGCATGCGGGAGAAGTCTTTGACGTTTCGGGTCGCCAGGATCATCCCCTGCTCGATCGCCGTTGCGGCCAGCAGGACATCCATCGCGGGCAGGGTCTTGCGCTGGGCGATCGCTTCACCGACAAACTGCCTCCACAGCAGCGCAGCATCCAACTCGAGAGGCAACACACGGCCAGCGAATCGTGGCAGCAATACCTCGCGGCCGGGTATTCGTGACCCCCATCACGAAAAATGCGGGCCCGGTTGCACTAGAATCGTCTCGTTCCTGGAACGATGCGGGGGGAAGTCTGATGTGCGGAATCGTCGGTGCCATTGCCGATCGCAATGTGGTCCCCATCCTGGTCGAGGGACTGAGGCGACTCGAGTACCGGGGTTATGACTCCGCCGGCGTCGCAGTGCTCGAGCCTGACCAGGGCATCGGTTGCGTGCGCACCCCGGGCAAGGTGGCGACGCTCGTTGGACTTCTCAATGAGGCACCGTTGCACGGCGCGTGCGGTATAGCGCACACGCGATGGGCGACTCATGGCGAGCCGACGCAAGCCAACGCGCACCCGCATGTGTGCGACAAGCGCGTTGCCATCGTGCACAACGGCATCATCGAGAATCATCGGGTACTGCGTGAGCAGCAGGAGGACCTCGGCTACAAGTTCACATCCGAGACCGATACAGAGGTCGTCGTTCACCAGGTGCACCGTCATCTGGTGGATGGCAAGGACCTGGTGGAGGCGGTGCGCTTGACGGTTGCGGAGTTGGAAGGTGCGTACGCGCTGGGTGTGGTGAGCAGTGACGACCCGAATCGTCTGGTCGCCGCACGCCTCGGCAGCCCGCTGGTTATCGGTATCGGTGTGGGCGAGCACTATCTCGCTTCTGATGTTGCCGCCCTGATCCCCGTCACCCAGCAGTTCATGTTCCTGGAGGACGGTGATCTGGCCGAGCTGAGCCGCACGGGAGTCACCATCTACGATGCCGGGGGCAACGTGGTGAAACGTCATCTGGTCATCAGCGAGCTGACCGCCAGTGCCGTGGAGAAGGGGCCCTACCGCCACTTCATGCTCAAGGAGATCCATGAGCAGCCGCGCGCCATCGCCGATACCCTGGAAGGGCGCATCCACAAGGGACGCGTGCTGGAGGCGTCACTCGGATCCGACTCCGGCAGGATCCTCGATAGCGTCGAAGCGGTGCAGATCATCGCCTGCGGGACGAGCTATCATGCGGGATTGATTGCGCGCCACTGGTTCGAGTCGTTGGCGCGGGTGCCTTGCAGTGTGGAGGTGGCCAGCGAGTTTCGCTTCCGCAGTCCCGTGGTGGCGCCCAACACCCTGGTCGTGACCATCTCCCAGTCCGGTGAGACAACCGATACGCTGGCGGCGCTTCGCGGTGCGAGGGAGATTGGATTCGGACCCTCGCTCGGTATCGTCAACGTGCCGGAAAGCTCGCTGGTGCGCGAGTCCGACCTCGTCCTGATGACGCGCGCGGGGCCCGAGATCGGGGTCGCGTCGACAAAGGCGTTCACGACACAGCTCGCTGCCCTGATGCTGCTCGTCGTCGTTCTAGGCAGGCGGCGCGGTCTGCGCCCCGAGGTGGAAGCCCACGTTGTCGGCGAGCTCGAGTCGCTCGCCAACGGCTGCGCTCTGGCGCTGCGTCTCGATGAGCAGGTGCGGCGCCTCGCCGAGGAGTTCGCGGACAAGCAGCACGCGCTGTTTCTCGGGCGCGGCCCGCATTACCCGGTGGCGATGGAGGGCGCGCTGAAGCTCAAGGAGATATCCTACATTCACGCGGAAGCCTATCCCGCCGGAGAGCTCAAGCATGGACCGCTGGCGCTGGTCGATGCCGAGATGCCGGTGGTCGTGGTGGCGCCGAACGATGCATTGCTGGAAAAGTTGAAATCCAACATGCAGGAGGTTCGCGCCCGCGGCGGGATGCTGTATGTGTTTGCCGATGAGGGTGCGGACATGCAGTCGAACGGCGGCACGCGCGTCATGAAAATCGCCGCGGCGGGCAAGCTGCTGGCGAGTGTCGTTCACACCATACCGTTGCAGCTGCTCGCCTATCACGTCGCGGTGCTGAAGGGCACCGATGTCGATCAACCGCGCAACCTCGCCAAGTCGGTGACCGTGGAATAGCAGGCATCGCGGGCCGACGGGCTCGTGCTGCCGACCCGCTCATTGCGATTGCGCCGTGATGGCGTCGAGCGCTTCCAACGTGTCGAATACTTCGCCCATGGTCTGGGGCGCCGGCTCCTCCGTCGAGCTGATGAGATGACTGCCGATGTCGATGCAAAGCTGCACCGACCGCGTGAGATTCAGTACGAGGATGTCCTGAAGATCGACGTTCCCATCGTAAGGCGTTTTCGGCCAGCAGCTCCGCGCGCGAGCGGGTGAGATCACCGGCGGCGCCGATTGTCAACTTCGCCGCGGAGCGCACCGGCCGCAGCCAGTGCTGAATCATCCGGCCCAGGGTGACGATCGCGGTAGCGGCCGGATTCCAGTTCATGCAGGCTCTGCACGTTACTGACGATGAGTGAGCTGCATTGGAGCCGGTCTCCAGCGCAGGTGTCAAGATACTCTCGGACCTGCTTCGACCATCGTCCCGTCGTTGGTCGTCAACCCTTCCAACCCTTTGAGGTCCGCGGCGGATAACAAGGGTAGCCAGGACGGCCGGGAGAAACGCGCGTTCGCAAATGAATTTGGGACGAGCACAAATAGAGCTTTTCCACGCCGAGTTCCCTGCCTTGCCAAACGGGAAAAGGTATCCCTGTCCGCGCAGATCTTCGCGATGGATCTACGGGGCAGGTGCCGGGCACGAGTTCTCAGTTTGCGATGACTCGGGGACATTCGCACGTTGAACCGCAATTTGACCGGACGACACCCGCGACACCCCGGTCGTCATGCTGACGGGGACGTCGTCGACACTCGACCACGCGAAAGGGCGGCTCTCGGGCTGCGACAGGTGCCTCGTCAAGCCCGTCAAGCTCCCTGATTTCAAGCGGACCCTGGAGGGACACCTGAAGCGTCTGGTCAGCTTCGCTCCGGCCGACCGGGGCTCGACCTTGGCGTGCGAGGCGGCCTCGGAATTCGGTGGGCCACTTCCGGGAACTCCAACGAATCGGCATAATTGCTCCGCCCCGCGGCAACCGACGGACGCGCGATAACGCTCCGGCCGTTCCGGGCTCGGCGGCAAAAGCCCCCCGTCGAAGCCCATCGCCAAGCGCGCGAGGAATGTCGACAAGGACCAAGACGAACGTGCCCACCGACACTTCGAGTCCGACCGAGACGCGACACGACGCGAGCCCGGCGCTCGAGCGGCTGCTCCGAGCGGTTCGCAGCGAGCGCATCGTGTCGGACCTGTGCGAGCTTATCGCGGTTCCGAGCGTCAACCCCCGCGACGAGGAACCACGCCCGGGTTTTCGCGAAGCCGAGGCGGCCGCCTGGTACCGAGCGCGTCTTTCGCGGCTCGGCTTCCGGGTGAGCCTGCTCGAAATCGCGCCCGGGCGACCGAACCTCTGGGGCACCCTCCAAGGCGCGCGACCGGGCCCGACGCTCGCGTTCGTAGGACACCTGGACACGGTTGGGACGGCCGACTACCCGGACGCGTTCTCGCCCACAGTCAAGGAGGGGCGCGTATTCGGCCGCGGAGCCTGTGACATGAAGGGAGCACTGGCCGCCTTTCTGGAGGTGGCGAGAGTCCTGCGCGCGTCCGAAGTCGAGCTGCGTGGGAACCTCGCCATCGTCGCGACCGCCGACGAGGAGTGGCGCCTGCTAGGCGCGCGGGCCTTGTCCGAGCACGGGCATACGGCCGACTTCGGGATCATCGGCGAGCCGAGCGAGCTGCGCATCTGCCCTGCGCACAAGGGTGAGCACGCGTTGCCGGTGCGCACATTCGGAAAAGCGGCACACGCCAGCGTGCCCGAGCGGGGACGCAACGCGATCGCCGACATGGCGCTTGTGCTCGCAGCGTTCGCGGATCTCGATGACGCGCTCCGCGGGCGGGACGCGCATGCCGTATGTGGCCACGGACGGTTCTCGATCGGCACGATTCGCGGTGGATCGATGGTGTCCACCGTTCCCGACACCTGCGAGATCGAGGTCGACCGGCGCACGCTGCCCGGGGAGACCGGCGATCAGGTCGTCGCGGAGTATCGCGAGCGCTTGGACGCGCTCGCGCGCGATCACCAGGGCTTGCGCTACGAGATCGGCGAGCCGCTGATCGATCTACCGGCGCTGGAGACGCCGCACGACTCCCCCATCGTGCAAACGACCGTCGCGGCGTACGAGTCCGTGACCGGAAGTCGGGCACGAGTCGAGGCCTTCGCCGCCGGCACGGACGGACCGAGCTTCGGCTTTCCCACCGTGATCTTCGGTCCCGGCTCGCTCGATCAAGCACACTCGTCGAACGAGTACGTCGAGATCGCGGATCTCGAGAAAGCGGCGCGCGTATACTTCGCGACAGCACTGAGACTGCTCGCGGCACCGCATTCGACCCGGGAGAGCGATACGGCATGACGGATCCCTGGCACTACCGCGCCTTCGCCTTGGACGAGCATCGCGCGCGAGTCGACCGGGCACGCGATTGGTTGGCGACGGCCGAGCTGGCCGGGTGTATCTGCACGGCGCCGGAGCTGCTCTACTACTTCACCGGGTACGATGCGCACACGCATCACGTCGTCGGTAGCCAGGCAATGGTGCTGAGCACCGTCGCAGAGGATCCGATCCTCATCCTCCGCGACGGCGACGTGCCGCAGGCGCAGGAGACGGTCGTGCTGGGAGACGTGCGATCGTTTCGATTTGGCGCCACGGCGCTTGCCTGTCTCGTCCGCGACGCGGTTCGGGATCTCGGGATAGCCGGATGGCGGATGGGTCTGGACATCGAAGGCCCGACGACCAATGGCGCGTTGACGCACTCGATCCTCGCCGCGCTCGGCGACGTCGACCACCGAGACTGCTGGTGGCCGCTAGGCATGCTGCGCACGGTGCTCTCAGAGGCGGAGATCGCCTACCTTCGCGAGGCGACCGAGTACGCGAACGCCGGCATCGACGCGTTCCATCGGGCGGCTCCCCCGGGCAACTCCGAGAGCGTGGTCGCGGCCGCGATCGAGTACCCGATTCGTGCGGGCCGG
>CAZSDY010000201.1:0-6825 GCA_964605765.1 uncultured Ectothiorhodospiraceae bacterium
TTCAAGGGGTCAGATCCCTTGAACATTTCAAGGGATCTGACCCCTTGAAAGCCCCTTGAAAGTTCTTTGAATGCTGCGGTTTTTGGAGCGGCGGTCGCCTCCCCAGGAGTTTCGGTACAGTTTTCGATTGAGCATGGCTTCAACTTCGGCTTCGAATCGGTGATTCCCAAGGGGCCATGAGCGTTGCGTGGCCTCGCGTATCTGTTTGACTTCGTCCTCGGCCAGCGCATCGTTGACGAGAGTTCGATACGTGTGCTGGCGTGATTGCGGCGAGGCACCTAGTGATTGATAGACCTCATGAAGGGTTATTAGCGGATGGACGACGCCGAAGGCATTATGTCGATAGCTCGACCACGGATAGTCACCAGGATATTGATGCATACCGGCACGTACCGGGTTGAGTTCGATGTACCGATAGCATCGCAGAAGGTATTCATCTGAACTGACCACGGTCGCTTTGTACCGACCCTCCCAGAGTGTCCCGGTTCGCTGGTGGCGATTGTTGATATGCTGGACGTATCGACCGCCCAGGTGTTGCATCATCTTGGATATTCCATGCGGGTACCGGGGAGTCACCAAGAGATGGACATGATTGGTCATCAAGACGTAAGCGTGGATGTCGCAGCCTGTTTTCGAAGCAGCCTCACCGAGGAGGTGAAGGTAAGTATTTCGGTCTTCCTCCAGGAAGAAACAGGCTTGGCGATCAACGCCGCGCTGAATCAAATGCTGGGGTATCCCCGGAAACGGGAATCGTAGCTGGCGGGGCATTGATGCAACTCCTTTGCGTCAAATGGAACTTGCTTCCTTGCAAGGTCGCGTCAGAGTAACCGCTAACAGTGTTTTTTCGCAAACGTGTAGGAGTTCAAGGGATCTGACCCCTTGATGAGCAGACATGGCCAAGAAGCTGATCTTGATTCACGGACGCAACTTCAAGCCGGGAAAGGACTTCCTGCGCGAGATCTGGTTCGACGCGCTCCGGCACGGGCTGACGCGAGACTACGAAGCCGATGTCGTGAGTGCCTTCGACGGCATCGACAAGAACATGGTGTATTACGGAGACCTCTCCAACGCGTATCTCCGCAGTGTCGGGCGGTCATACGGTGCGGATGCCGATCGGGCGGACCGCGTGCAGTGCCTGGATGTCCTGAAGGATTACCCGCCGGAGGCCTTCCTGGACGAGGCGGGGCAAAGCAACTACGAGGCCCTTCCGGGCAAGACGGCACTCAAGGAGTTCTTTGCGGACGTGCTCGGCGGGCCGCTCGCTTTCTTCGGGCTCAGCGAGGGACTGGTATACCAGGTGGCACCGGACATGCGCGAATACTGGAACCCGGACAGTGAATTCGGCAGCCAGACGCGCTGGACGCTGACCGTTCCGCTCCTCGAGGCGCTGGAAGGGCGGCACGATGTGATGCTCGTCTCGCATAGCCTTGGAACGCTGATCGCCTACGACGTGCTCTGGAAGTTCTCGCACTATGGTGAATATCAGCACATTCGGGGCGAGAAGTTGTCGTGCTGGATAACGATCGGGAGTCCGCTGGCTGACGAGACTGTCAAGAACCACCTGAAAGGCGCGGACGCGGGCGGCCTTCGGAAGTACCCGCACAACGTCCGGCGCTGGGTGAACGTTGCGGCGCAGGACGACTACATCGCGCACGACGAGACCGTGGCCAATGACTATCGCAAGATGCGGAGCTGGCAGCTCGTGGATTCGATCGTCGACCAGCGTATCTACAATCTCGCGGTGCGCTACGGGAAGTCCAATCCGCATCACGGTGCCGGGTATCTCGTCCATCCGTCGGTGTCGAGGCTGGTAGCGGAGTGGCTGGGATCATGAACCCCCCCGTGCACGCGCCATCCTGGCTGCCACTGACTTGCTTCGGGCGGTGGTGCGGTGTGGCGCACGTGAACATCGCGAGCTGGCCCGTTGATATCGCGGTGCCGCGCGAGGGACGCGAGGCGGGTGAGCCGTTATACTGAACTGCCAATGCGCTGAAGCGCTTGCCGAGGATGGATTCTCGAGTTCCATGCCGCAGCCAGGCCGTCATTTCCTGCAGATCCCGGGTCCGACCAACGTCCCGGATCGGATCCTGCGCGCCATCGAGCGGCCGACCATCGACCATCGCGGGCCCGAGTTCGCCGCTCTTGGCCGCGAGGTGCTGGCGGGCCTCAGGTCGATATTCAAATGCAGCGGCCCGGTCATCATCTACCCGGCGTCGGGCACGGGCGCCTGGGAGGCGGCGCTGGTCAACACCTTGTCGCCGGGCGATCGCGTGCTGATGGTCGAGACCGGGCACTTCGCGGCACTGTGGCAGCGCCTCGCCGCGCGCCTCGGCCTCGATACCGAGGTGGTGCCCACCAACTGGCGCCGCGGCGCCGACCCGGGCGCCATTGCCGAGCGCCTCGAAGGCGACACCGGGCATGCCATCAAGGCGCTGTGCGTGGTGCACAACGAGACGTCCACCGGCGCCACCTCGCCGGTCGCGGAGGTGCGTGCGGCGATTGACGGCGTCGGGCATCCGGCATTGCTGCTGGTCGATACGATCTCCTCGCTTGCCTCCATCGACTACCGCCACGACGAGTGGGGCGTGGATGTGACCGTGGCGGGCTCGCAGAAAGGGCTCATGCTGCCCCCGGGGTTGTCGTTCAACGCGCTCAGCGACAAGGCGCTGCGCGCGTCCGAGAACGCCACCCTGGCGCGCGCCTACTGGTCTTGGCAGGGGATGCTGGCGGCCAACGAGAGCGGGTTTTTCCCCTATACGCCGGCAACCAACATGCTCTTCGGCCTTTCCGAAGCGATAGCGATGCTGGAAGAAGAAGGCCTCGACAACGTGTTCGCCCGTCACAAGCGTCACGCCGAGGCGACCCGCCGGGCGGTGCAGGCCTGGGGGCTCGAGCTATGGTGCGAGGAGCCGGACCACTATTCTCATTCCCTGACTGCGGTATCATTACCCGAGGGCCATGATGCGGATGCATTCAGGGCGCTGGTGCTCGAGCGCTTCAATCTGGCACTGGGAAACGGCCTCTCGAAGCTTGCCGGGAAGGTTTTCCGAATCGGTCATCTGGGTGACTTCAATGACCTGATGCTGCTCGGTACCTTGTCGGGCGTGGAGATGGGGCTTTCGATCGCCGGCGTGCCGTACCAGGCCGGCGGCGTGGCGTGCGCCATGCGCTATCTTGAGCACATGGCGCGAGGAGATGAGCGGGTGGGCTGACCCGCCGTCGGAAGGAAGTCGAAACAACCGTTCACGGGAGGACTGTCATGAATCGTTTACTGATTACCATGGGTTTCATTCTGGCTCTCGTCGTGTCCGTGAGCCCGGCACATGCCGACAAGCTCATTCTCAAGTATGGACATGTGGGGAAGCCCGGCTCTTTGTTCCAGATGAGCGTCGATGAGTTCGCGCGTCGCGCCAACGCGCGGCTCGGCGACAAGGCGGAAGTGCAGGTGTTCGGATCCTCTCAGCTCGGCAAGGACAAGGAGTTGCTGCAAAAGCTCAAGCTCGGCCAGATCACGTTCTCGCTGCCGTCCTCGGTGATGTCATCGGTGGCCGATGAATTCGGGGTCTTCGAGATGCCCTACATCATCAAGGATCGCGAGCACATGAAGCGCGTGCAGGCGGCCATCTCCGAGAGCGTGCTGCAGCCGGCGGTCAAACGCGCCGGATATCGCATTCTGGCGTACTGGGAAAACGGCTTTCGCAACATCACGAACAACCTGCGGCCCATCTACAAGCCCGCGGATCTGGCCGGCATCAAGCTGCGTACGCCCAAGGGCGCGTGGCGGGTGAAGATGTTCAAGCTCTACGGCGCGAACCCCACACCGATGGCATTCTCCGACGTGTTCACGGCGCTCAAGACAGGGGTGATCGACGGACAGGAAAATCCCTACGCACAGATCTGGAGCGCGAAGTTCCAGGAGGTGCAGAAGTACCTGTCGGTCACGGGGCACGTCTATACGCCGGCCTACGTGCTGGTCTCGGACAAGCATTTCTCGAAGCTCCCGGCCGACGTGCAGCAAATCCTCATCGACACCGCGCGCGACACGCAAAGCTATGTCTATGACACGGCGGCGAAGCTGGAGACGGACCTTCTGCAGAAACTCAAGGATGGCGGCATTGCGGTGAACCAGGCCGACAAGGCCGCTTTCATCGCGGCCTCCAAGCCGATATACGACGAGTTCGCCGCAACGGTCTCCGGTGGCGCGGATCTCATCAAGACCGTGCAGGGCCTCGCGAAATAGGGCACGGGCGACTGCCCCCGCGCGCGGCTGGTGAGACGGATGGCCGGCCGCGCGCGAGGTGGCGCACGCGTCTCTCCCGGGTACCATGCTGGCACCATTGAGCCGCCGCCTCGGCGGGCTGCTGGAATGGATCGTCATCACCTTGATGGTGGTGCTCACCATCGTGGTGATCGTGGCGGTGGTGTATCGCAAGCTCGGAGCATCGCTGTCGTGGTACGACGAGGTCGCTTCCATCCTGCTTTCCTGGGTGACCTACTATGGTGCCGCGCTGGCCGCCCTGAAACGGCGCCACATCGGATTCGACAGTGTGCTGATGGCGATACCGATGCCCCTGAGACTCTGGGCGGCAGCCGTGGCAGAGGTGCTGGTGCTCGGATTTTTCGTGCTGCTCGCGTGGACCGGCATGCAGGTGCTGGCAGTGCTGGAGGGTGACGCTCTGGTGAGTCTCACCTGGGTGCCGGTTCAGCTCACGCAGTCCGCCATTCCCATTGGCGCAGCGCTGTTCGTGCTCTGCGAGCTGTTGTCGTTGCCGGCATACTGGCGCTCGCTGCGTGCCGGGCACTCGCTCGAGCACCCGGACACGGGGCGCTAGCGGCGTGTTGATACTCGCCATCTTCGTCGCCCTGGTCGTGATGGTCTGCTGCAACGTGCCGATCGCGGTGGCGCTCGCCATCTCCGCCATCATCGGCCTGGTTGCGACCGAGGGCACCGATGCGCTGGTGACCGTCGCGCTCGACATGTACGACGGTTCGACGAAGTTTTCGCTGATCGCGATCCCGATGTTCGTGCTCGCCGGCGCGATCATGAACTCGGCCGGGATCACAGACCGGCTCATCAACTTCGTCAGTGCGATGATTGGATTCGTGCGCGGCGGCCTGGCGATGGTGAATATCGGTGTGTCGCTGTTCTTTGCCGAGATTTCCGGCTCCGCGGTGGCCGATGTCGCCGCACTCGGCTCGGTCATGATTCCGCAGATGAAGAACCGGGGCTATTCCGGTCCCTTCGCCGCTGCGGTGACCTCGTCGTCGGCGTCGCTGGCGATCATCATTCCGCCGTCCATTCCGATGATCGTCTACGCGGTCTCGGCCAATACCAGTGTCGAGCAACTGTTCGTGGCGGGCTTTGTGCCGGGCGTGCTGGGGGGGGCAGGTTTGATGGCGGTCGCTTACGGTTTTGCTCGCCGCTACGACCTGCCGGTCGAGGAGGCTTTCAACTGGCCGCGTCTCAGAGCCACGTTTGTGGCGGCTCTGCCGACCTTCTCGTTGCCGATCATCATTCTCGGAGGCATCTTCGGCGGCATCGTCACCGCGACCGAGGCCGCGGGGCTTGCGGTGCTCGCCTCGCTGGTGATCGGGATCTACTATCGTGAGATCAATCTCACGCGGTTGCGCCGGGCCATGGTCGACGGCGGCATGCAGACGGCCGTGGTGATGTTGCTGGTCGCCGCTTCGGTGCTGATGGGCGGCTTTCTCACCCGCGCCCAGATCCCGCAAGAGCTCGCCAGGGAGATGATGGCCTTCACCACCAACAAGTACGTGATCCTGTTGATCCTCAATATCTTCTTTCTGGTTATCGGTTTCTTCCTGCACTCCGTGGCGGCAATCATTCTGGTGGTGCCCATCGTCATTCCGCTCATCGAGCAGGTGGGCATCAATCCCATCCACTTCGGCCTGGTGGTTACCCTGAATCTCGCCATCGGCCAGCAGACCCCGCCGGTTGCGAGCGTGTTGATCACTGCCTGCTCCATTGCACGGGAAAATATCTGGGACGTGTCCAAGGTGAACATCTACTTCGTGGCCGTGCTGCTCGCGGTGCTCATCCTCAGTACCTACGTGCCGGCGGTCCCGATGTTTCTGGTCGAACAGTTCTACCCCTGATCGCATATGTCCACTGAAAGCACCAACAGCGCTACCGCTAAAGACGAGCTGCTCTACACGGTGAACGAGCATATCGGCACCGTCACCTTCAATCGGCCACAGGCGCGTAACGCGCTCACCTTTGCCATGTACGATCGACTGGCCGGCATCTGCCGCGGCGCCGCGGGCGAGGGCGTACGCGCGCTCGTCATCACCGGCGCGGGCGACAAAGCGTTTGCCGCCGGCACCGACATCTCCCGATTTCGAGAGTTTCGCACCGCGGCCGATGCCCTGTCGTACGAAACGCGCATCGATGCGGTGCTCGGCGCCATCGAGACATGCCCGGTGCCGGTCATCGCGGCGCTCGGCGGCGCGTGCACCGGCGGCGGCGCGGGCATCGCCGCGGCCTGCGACCTGCGGGTGACGGCGCGCACGCTGCGCTTCGGCTTTCCCATTGCACGTACGCTCGGCAATTGCCTCTCGGCCTCGACGCTTTCGCGCCTCGCCGCCCTGCTCGGGGCCGGGCGCACCCGTGAGCTCGTCTTCACAGCGAGATTGATGGGTGCCGACGAAGCGCTCGCGGCGGGTCTGGGGAGCGGGATTCTGGGCACGCGCGCGGCGGGCCTGCACCGCGCGCACGCGGGTGACGCGCTCTGGTGGCGGGGACACCGTGAGTTGTGGTCACCACAGTTGCCGGGGCCGGCCACGAAAAAGCCATCGCGTCAATGA
>CAZSDY010000202.1:0-6820 GCA_964605765.1 uncultured Ectothiorhodospiraceae bacterium
AGGCGCTTAATCGCAAACAGGGTGTGATCGGGATTGGTGACCGCCTGGCGCTTGGCCGACTGACCCGTGAGCACCTCGTCGTCCTTGGTAAAGGCGATGATTGACGGCGTGGTGCGGTCACCCTCGCTGTTCTCGATAACTTTGGGAGTGCCTCCCTCCATGACCGCCACGCACGAGTTGGTGGTCCCCAGATCGATTCCGATTACTTTGCCCATGTCTCACGTCTCCACAATCCGGCGGTTAAACGATTTCGCACGACAACGGTGAATATTGGGTCCTCGTCGGCGAATTCAAGAGTGGCCAGGAGCTTGTCGAACTCCGGCGCGGGGCCGTGCAAAACGGCCGGCATCCGCTTTCCCGCGGTCGATCAGTCCTGAGTCCGACAGGCTCCTAGGGGGTTCATTTCGCGACCATCACGAGCGCGGGACGTACCAGGCGCCCGTTGAGCTGGAATCCCTTTTGCACGACCATCGTGACGGTTCCCGATTCCACGCCCTCGGCCTCCTGCATGGACATCGCCTGATGATATTCAGGATCGAACCGGGCATCGACGGGATTGATCTCCTGCACGCCGAACTTGTCCAACGCCGCGCTCAGCATCTTCAAGGTGAGTTCCACGCCTTCGCGCACCGTCTCGACATCCGCGCCTTCCTCGCGCGCCGCCTTCAGGCCGAGCTCCATGCTGTCGCGCACGGGCAACAACTCATCGACGAAGCGCTCGAGCCCGTACTTGTGGGCGCTCTCGACATCGCGTTGCGCGCGCTTGCGCAGGTTCTCCATCTCGGCCTGCACGCGCAACAGATCATCCCAGTGCGCCGCTGCCTTCTCGAGCGCTGCCTTCAGCGCCCCGGCCAGCGCCTCCGGATCGGGCGCTGCCGGTGCCTCTTCCGGGGTCGGCTCCGGTGCTACCTCGGGCGCCGCCTCGTCACCATCCTGTGCTGCGGCGGACGACTCGGGCGCTGCCGGCGCGGCCTGCGCGGTCCCCGTCGATTCCCTGTCATCGCCCGCGGCACCGACCTTGATGCGGCCCTCGGCATCGCAGCCCTGGCCCGTTGCGCTCGATTGTCGCGTACTCATTCAACTTCCTCGTCGATTCGGAATACCAAACACGCCACGGCATTTCCCGGGTAGCCGGATGCCGCGCGCCGATCTTCATCAATCGCTGAATATGGGGGCTACTGTTTGGCGTTCAAGGCTGCCCCCAGCAGCCGTGCGGTCACGTCGACGATGGGAATGACCCGCTCGTAGGCCATGCGCGTCGGTCCAATCACGCCCAGCACACCGAGCACCTGCCCCTCGGGGTCGGAATAGGGCGCCGTGACGACGCTGCAATCATCGAAGATCTCGTAGCCGGACTCCTCACCGATGAAAAGCTGCACGCCGCCGGCGCCGAGCACCTGATCGAGCAGATGCAGGATATCACTCTTGCTGTTGAAGGCTTCGAAAAGATTGCGCAGCTTCTCCATGTCCGCGAGATCACCGTAGCGCATGAGATGCGTCTGTCCGGCTACCAGCATGTCCTCCGACTGCGCCTCGGTCGCGAACGCCTGTTCTGCCATCTCTATGGTGTCCATCATGATCTGGTTCATCTGCTCGCGCGCATCCTGCATATCGCCGACCAGGTGCCCGCGCACCTCGCGCAGGTCGCGCCCGGCAAACTGGGAGTTGAGATAATTCGATGCGCGCTCGAGCTCACCCGCCGTAAAATGCCGCGAGGTGTGGATGATGCGGTTTTGCACGTCTTGCTCGTTGATCACCAGTATCACTAGCACCTGCGTGCTCGACAGGGGAAGAAACTCCACCTGGCGCAGCAGGAGGCTTTCGTGCCGCGGGATCGTCACGACACCGGCCAGATGCGTGATCTCGGACAGAATTGACGACGCATTTTCCATCAGGTGCTCGCGATCCCAGCTCGGATCGAGCTGGCGGCGCAGCAGTTGCACCTCTTCGCCCATCAAGGGCTTGACCTGCAGCAGCGTGTCGACGAACAGGCGGTAGCCCAGCACGGTGGGCACACGGCCCGCCGAGGTATGCGGCGAACGCACGAAGCCCATCTCCTCCAGATCGGCGATCACGTTGCGCACCGTGGCCGGGCTCAGGTCGAGGCCCGAGTCGCGCGACAGCACGCGGGAGCCGACGGGCTGCCCGTCGTGGATATATCTCGCGACGAGACTCTTCAGCAGATGCTGCGCACGCTCGTTGAGCACGGGTTGCTGCGCCCGTGGCGTGGTCCCCTGCGGTGGAGTGCTCCTGGTACGCTGTTGCCCCATGTTGCGCGTGACGTCGGATAGTCGGTGCACGAAAGTTAGCACCCCCGGATCGCCAACGCAAAGCACTCGGGTGGCTCCCGTGCGTGGAGCGTGCTAAGTTTGGCTTCGCCTGGAATGCCCTGGATGTGGTAGTTAACCGCTCCGTGCAGCATGCAAGCGATTGTCCCATCACTGGCTCGTCGGGCAAAAATAGCGGGGTCAGAGTCGATTTTTCTTCTCGCGTGGACTCGAGAATCGATGCGTGTCGTGGAAAGTCGGCTCTGACTCCAAACTTAATGTGACCCCTATTTTTCCCGGGTAACTGGTAGCGCGGGTGTTCAACAAGGTCGGCCTGATTGCGAAGCAAGGAGATCAGCGTGTAGGCGACACGTTGAAACGCTTGGCTGACTATCTCTTGGAGCACCGCTGTGCCGTGCGTCTCGACCCCCTGAACGGCCCCGCATTGTCGGGCATGGACCTCGAGATTGCCGAACGGCACACGATGGGACACTCGTGTGATCTCGTGATCATCATCGGCGGGGACGGCACCTTCCTTGGCGCCGCCCGTTCCCTGATAGGGGGGCGCGCCCGGCTGCTCGGCATCAACATGGGACGACTCGGCTTTCTGGCAGACGTCGCACCCGATACCATGACGCGCGTGCTGGACGAAGTCTTCGCGGGACACTTCGTCGAAGAGGAGCGCTTTCTGCTTCACACCACGGTGCTGCGCGACGGGCAGGAAGTGGTGCAGGTCCCCGCGTTGAACGACGTCGTCGCTCACAAATGGCATATCGCACGCCTGCTCGAGCTCCAGATCTACATCGATTCCAGCCTGGTCAACACACAGCGTTCCGACGGCGTTATCGTGGCGACACCGACCGGCTCGAGCGCTTACGCATTGTCGAGCGGCGGACCCCTGGTGCACCCCTCACTCGATGCGTTGCTGGTGGTGCCCATCTGCCCGCATACGCTGAGCTCCAGACCCGTCGTGGTCCGTGGGGCCAGCGTGGTCGAGATCGTGCTGCTGAGCGGTGAGCAGCCGGAAGCGAAGCTCACTTGCGACGGGCAGACCACCATGGAGCTCATGTGCGGCGATCGCATACACATACGCAAGCACCGGTGCACGGTGCGCCTGATTCATCCTCCCGAATACGATTACTACACGAGGCTGCGCACGAAGCTCCACTGGGGCAGGGACATCTGACCGTGCTGCGCATCCTGACGATTCACGACCTCGCCATCGTGGATCGGCTGGAGATCGATTTCTCGGACGGCACCACGGTCCTGACCGGCGAAACCGGCGCGGGGAAGTCCATTCTGGTCGACGCGCTGGGCCTCGCTCTGGGCGAGCGGGCAAGCACCGGCCTCATCCGCCCCGGCTGCGAACGCGCCGACGTTGGCGCCACCTTCGATATCGGCAATTGCGAGCATGCCCACGAGTGGCTCGGCGAGCGGGACCTGGCGGCCGGCGACGAATGCATACTGCGCCGCGTGCTCGGACGCGACGGGCGCTCGCGTGCCTTCGTCAATGCGCGACCCGTACCGGTGAGCGCGCTGCGCGAGATCGGCGACCTGGTGGTGGACATTCACGGCCAGCACGCGCACCAGTCCCTGCTGCACCGTGCCGTGCAGAGGCGCTTGCTCGACGAGTTCGGGGGCCATGCCGAGCATCTCACCGGGCTCGGCGCGCTGCACCAGCGCTGGGTCGCACTCAACGCATCCTTGAAGGCGCTCTCGGGCCCCGCCAGCGAGCGCGATGCGCACCTCGATCTGCTGCGCTATCAGCACCGCGAGCTCGAAGCGCTCGACCTGCGGGCCGGAGAGCCCGAGCGCCTCGCGCAGGACTACGAGCGGCTCTCGCACATCGATGAGCTCATAAGCGCCTGCCAGGGCGTGATGCAAACGCTGGACGGGGAATCGGGCGCCACCGTGCTCGGCGATGTGCACGGCTGCTGCAACGCGCTGCGCAGCGCGGGTGCACACGATGCGGCCCTCACGGCTGTGTGCGCGCTGATCGACGACGCCGGCATCGCGCTCCGGGAAGCGGTCAACGACCTGCGCGCTTATGCCGACCGGCTCGAGCCCGATCCGCAGGCCCTGCAGACCATCGACGACCGGATCGCGGCCATCCACGCCGTGGCGCGCAAGCATCGTGCCAGGCCCGACGATCTCATCGGGCTGGGTCAACGCATCGGCGAAGAAATCGCGCGGATCGAAGACAGCGAATCTCGCGTCCGCACTCTGAACGCCGACATCGCGCAGATCGAGTCCGCTTATGCCGAGGCAGCCGGCAAGCTGCACCGCAGACGCGTCGAAGCCTCGCACAAGCTGGCCGCGGAGATCACACGCAACATCGATCGCCTGGGGCTGCCTGGCGCGCGCCTGCGCATCGCCGTCGAGCGCGATGCGGGGCCCGGCTTGTCGCCCGAGGGCAGCGATCGCGTGGAGATTGCGGTGAGCACGAACCCGGGCCAGCCCCTGCAGCCCTTGTCGCGCGTCGCCTCGGGCGGTGAGTTGTCCAGGATCAGCCTCGCCTTGCAGGTCGTCACGGCCCAGGGCACGGGCGTGCCGACGCTTATCTTCGACGAGGTAGATGCCGGCATCGGCGGTCGCGTCGCGGAGATCGTGGGGCAACAGCTTCGCGCCCTGGGTGAACGGCGCCAGGTGCTTTGCGTCACGCATCTGCCACAGGTCGCCTGCCAGGCCCACCACCACCTGCAGATAAGCAAGGAGAGCACCGCGACTTCCACACGCGCGCGACTGCAACCCTTGTCAGGCAATGGCCGCGTCGAGGAACTGGCGAGAATGCTGGGCGGCATAGATATCACCGAGCAGACAATCGCGCACGCCCGCGAGATGCTCGATGCCGGGAAATGGACTCGGAGTTGATTCTCAGCGCCGTCCATCGATTCTCGACGCAAGGGCTCGCAGACGCATGGCGCCCCATTGCGGGTCGCCGATCGGCCCCGATTGGCGCCTTGTCTATCAGGCACCGCGACACTGCAAGCCATTCTTTCGCGAGCCCTGAGGGTGGAGTAAAACGACGCTCACCCCGGGTTTCCGCATCAGTTATAATTCCGCGACTACGGTAGCTCACGAGCCGTCCCATGGGGAAACCTGCAAAATTCACCTCGCTGATCGCCTTGCTGGCAGCCGTATTGCTCGGCGGCTGCGCGCGGGTCCAAGTGCCGACACCGGGCGTGTACAAGCTCGACATCCAGCAAGGCAATGTCGTTACCGAGGACATGTTGGCGCGCCTGCGCCCCGGCATGGAAAAGCGCAAGGTGCGATTTCTGCTCGGCACTCCAATCATCGTCGATGCCTTCAGCCCTGACCGCTGGAACTACCTGTACACCTTTCAGAAGGGCGGCCACAAGCGCGAGCAGCGCCACATCGTGGTGCTGTTCGAAGACGATCGCCTGGCATCCGTCGAGGGCGACGTGGTCTCCGCCCTCATGCGCAAGAATCCGGAGCACCTGGAGCAGGTGGTGACGGTACCGGATCAGGACCAGGGCACGATCTTCGGCAACCTCACGAAGGTCATTCGCGGGGATGATGCCCGGCGCCGCGAGCCGCAGAGCAAGAAGGGTTTCTTCGCCAGAGTGTTCGGTGGTGGTGACGCCACGCAGTCCGAATCGCAAGAAGTTGACGAGGCGGAATCCGGCGTCGCCGGAGCCGCTGCGGAGGCTGGATCCGCCGAGCCCGGCGAGGCGCAGGAACCGGCACAGGAAAGCGGTCTGTTTTCCAAGCTCAAGAACGTGTTCCAGAAGGACACGCCACCGCCGGAAGAAGGTGCACCCGCGCAAACCCTGCTGCCCGAGGGCGACACCGGGGAGACCGAGCTTGGCGACGCCATACCGCCACCTCCGGCGGCGGAGGACGCGCAGACAAACGCGCCCGCGGAACCGGCCGGCGGGGAGAGCCCGAGCTTCTTCACGCGTCTCAAGCAGCGCTTCTCCGGGGATGAGGAGCCGCCCGAGAACGGCGAGACGACGGACGCGGAAGACACGGCACCCGACGAGAACGCCACGGCGGGTGATCAGCCCGAAGGCGAGGACAACGGCTTTTTTGCCCGGCTCAAACGGCGCTTCTCCAGCGAAGAGCAAAGCGCCGAGCCTGTGCCGGAAGCATCGACCGAGGGTGGCGAGCAGAAAGAGGGATTCTTCAAGAAGCTGTCGACGAAATTCGGTCTGGGCGAAAAACCACCAGCCGAAGCGCCCGGGCAGCAAGACCCCGAGTAAGCCGCATCAGCTTCTGGTCGGCGCGCGCCGGGCGGCCCGGCGTCTGCGTATGGCTCTCGGGTCGTCGCAAAGCGGTCGATAGATTTCCACCCTGTCGCCCGGTGCCAGCACGCGCCGCACCGAGCAGCGCTTGCCGAACACACCGAGGATGCTGGCGGCGAGGTCCACATCGGGCAACGCGCCGGCGACGCCGGATTCGCGCAGGGCATCGGCAACGGTGGAACCCGCGGGCAGCGACACCTCGATCAGGACCTGCCTCTCGCGCCCGGCGTGGACGACCTCGACCATGATCGGTTCAGCGGCTGCCATAGACCGACCCGGGGCGCCTGC
>CAZSDY010000203.1:0-2526 GCA_964605765.1 uncultured Ectothiorhodospiraceae bacterium
AAGCGTTGCATGTGCTCGCTGCGTATTTCTGGGACAATATCTTACTGCACCTTCACTCGTTCAATGCATCGAGCAGCGATTAAGTATACTGTCCCCGAATGGGTGCGAGGCACGGCAAGTGGTTGAAACCACAGGCTGGCTTTTAGTATGGTTCGCAACCCGTGGCTACGTAGCTCAGTTGGTCAGAGCGCGGCACTCATAATGCTGAGGTCGGTGGTTCAAGTCCACCCGTAGCCACCAACTTTATCAAGCGCTTGCGCCGATTTCCCGATTTCGCCGGCGTGCGGCTTCGGGAATTCTTCGGGACTCCTACCCGATTTCCCCGCTCGCTTTTTCCTTCTGTAGGGGCGACCATTCGCCGCAAACTGTCGCTATGCCAAGTTGCAGGAACTCGCTCACCGGCGACCATCTGGGGAGACATCGATGATCGACCGCGGATAACGCCCAACAAGAGGTGACGCCCGAAGAGCTGGAAAGCGATTACGCGCACCCGTGAAGGCGGTCGGTCTCGAGTCTCGATCTGGACTCCATTGCCTACCTGTTTGGCCGCGACATGCGCGAATTCCTGGTCGGTCGCCTCGAAGAGCGGGATAAGCTCGCCGCGCTTTTTCGAGCCCGGCCGGATGTGCTCCAAGATCGGAGCGTGCTCGAAACGGCCCGAGAATGCATAGCGATGGAACGGGAGTTGACGAATCTCGAGTGTTCGCTCCGGACGCCGACCGCGCGATCGGTGAGATGTCCGCTTAGAAACTGATACCGGCTAAAGTGGCCCTGTCGTAACGCTGGGCTAACCCGCGCCGCCACCCGAACCCTCCGTGAAGCACCACATCGCTTTCCGGTGTCGGGTACCTTTGTTAGCCTTCGTCTGACCCTCCATCGAGAACGTCCTTCAGCTCGTGGCGCAACCCCTGACCAAAGCGCCGTGGATTTTCTTCGCCTTGGATGCGCTCGGAGAAGTAGCGAAGGATCGTGCGTTGCACAGAGCGATCGAGCCCGCGCAATTCCCGTCGAGCCCGCTCGTCCCACTCAACGTTCCAGATCAAGCTCGGCCTCTAGCTCGGCTTGGCTCCAGCGCTTTGCAGGCTCGGCCAGGCGCTCCTCGGCCAGGTAGACATCCTCGAATTCCTCGAGATGCATCAAGATTGCTTCACGCGCGTAGAACGTCTTCGTCCGACCGGTCTTGCGAGCCAGTTTGGCCAGGCGCTCCTCGACATCCTGTGGCAGTCGGATGGCCAACATGGTGGTTACCCCTTCGATATACGTGTATAGCGACAGTCTATACCCCTGTAGGATTCAGGTCGCTCGGCGGCGAGTGACATACACCTTTCGATCTCGGCGGAAAACTCGGTGCCCAATCCGGGTCTACGCTCTTCATACTGAGCCGCAGCCTCGATGAACTCCGAGCGGGCAGCCCTTCGAAACGTGACTCGCAAGCTCATCGCCCAAGGCGGGCCAGCACCGATTCCTTTACCTCATCCCAGGGTACAACATCGTCCGGATTCGCGTCATGATCAGCAATTCGACGGTCAAGCTCTTTTTTTTGAGCCTCCGTGATTGGCGGACCAGATGGGCCCTCTGCAATGCTATCCCACAACGCCTCGATGAGTTCCAACTGTTCGTCTATGCTCAGCCGGCGAGCTTGTTCCAGCAGTTGCGCATTCATATTGTGAAGTATAGTTCTCTTCGCCCTTCCGGCCTATCGATGGCGGTAACCGGCGCGCCACCAGATGTTCGATGATCTCGCCGGCGGGTTACCGCGGCCGGTTGACGACATCGTTAGAACCGGAGTCCTCGACTTGGCACTATTCCATTACCGAAACCACTCGAAACAGCGTCTTCGAACTCTCCGTGCCATGAATCTACCAACGGACCTACGGAGAATTTCTCTACTTCATCCCGACTCTCGAGCCAGCTTCGGAACGTGACGCGATCTTCCTCCGTGAGGGTTCCACGAGCCCATCTCGCCACGAAGCCGTCGACTATGGGCGCAGCGCCACCGCCCCCGAACGCCATGTCGTTGCGCTCAATGGCATCCAACAGCAACCGATCTAGAAACTCGTCGTAGTCCACACCGGACAAGAGACGGATTCGTACCTCGAATCCGTGCTCCCGAAACTCGCCGAGACGCAGCTTCTTTCGGAGTCGGCGACGTCGACGCTTACCCACGATCCGCAGAACTCGCACTCAGGCTGGCGCCGGCGCGCTTTTTGCCGCGTGGTCGAGAACCTGGCGTGCCTGCTCCGCCGACACCCCGGGAAACCAATCGACAAACTCCGCGATACCGGCCCCATCTTCGAGGTTCTCAAATAGGGCCGAGACCGGTACTCGCGTGCCACGGAACACCCATGCACCGCTGACGCGCTCAGGGCAATGCTCGACCGCGGGACATGATGACCAGTCAAGCATATGGTCGGTTTACTACCGATAACTACCAGGCGCTCAACAGCGAATCGGCGGCAATGTATCGAGTTCGACGCCGGGCGCCCGCGTCGAGGACGAGCACGTCGATCCCCGCGACAACCGTAA
>CAZSDY010000203.1:2626-6765 GCA_964605765.1 uncultured Ectothiorhodospiraceae bacterium
CGACGCCGGGCGCCCGCGTCGAGGACGAGCACGTCGATCCCCGCGACAACCGTAACGCGCGAGAGATCGGTTCAGCCCCGCTGCGTAGCTCGAGCCCGTGAACGCCCGATGCCGGCGTGGCCGCCGCGGGCTGTCGCCACAGGGCCGCTCAGGTCCGCCCGCGCAATCGTGAATCCGACGGGTATGGCCCACTTCGACCGAGATTCAGCGTGACGAAGTCCGGATGCAGCGGATTGAGCAAGTAGTTGAACTCTGTCGTGACCACGGCACTCGGGATCTTCAGGACGGCCGAACGCTGCTCGGCAACCCAACGCTCGCCAACATCCCGTGTCGCGCTCGTGGCGGGAACGCTGCGCCATGCTCTTGGGAGTTGACGTCGGTCAAGCTCTTCGAGCACGCGCTCGTCAAACGTCACCGTTGCCACACGGTAGGACGGCAGCAACGCCCGATCCTCCAGATTGACCAGGATCTCCAGCGTTGCCAGCGCCACGGATTCGGAGCAATACACCATCGGGGTGCCGGACCGATTCCAGCGGCCACCGGCGAGCCAGGCTCCCTCACCCGAAAAAACCTGATCCTGGTAGCGCGCCTTGTGCAGGTGGAAGGCGCGGACAATCACGAATAGACGCCGTGCTCGAGTCGGTCGATGAGTGCCTCGACCTCTCGTGCCCCGAAGTCCGTTCTGGAAAAGTACAGCGGCGTGCTGTCGCCGAGCGCCGGCTTGGGTCGTTTGAGCCACGCACGTGCGCGCTCGAGGTCGCCTTCGAACAGGGTGATGGCCCTGGTCACGATGCGCGCGATGCGTGCCAGGCGGTCCGACTCATCCGGGGCAAACTGGCCTGCCCGTCTGCGGCGATGGTATGTCGCGGCCGGCACGTCGATGAGCGCCGCGGCATCGCCAGCCCCGAGGTCGAGAACGCGCCCCAGTCGCTCGAGGGTCCGGAACGGGAAGCCCGCCTCGACCTGGCGAACCACGCCGGCAGGGCTTCTCGCTCGCACGCCAATGACGGCAAGCGGCGGTGCCGCATGCTCTTTCGAATCAGGAGATGCATTGGGCATGAGCTTGACCCTATCAAACGATAATAATGAGAGTATCATACGGTAAACGCAGGGGTCGAGCAGCGGCATTGTCGACCACCCCCCGCGGGTGCCACGAGCACCGGCATGTGGCCGCACTCGAGACAATCCGGAGTGTCCCCCGCGAGGGTGGGTCATCGAGCGCCCGGGTCACCTGGCCGAACCTGCGAGGTCCGGGTTCTCGAGCCGCTTTCTCGGGGTGCGGGCGGGTTATGCTTCCTGTGCGCGCGAGGTTGGGCATGCGCCGCTTGCGGCACGCTGGACGACAGCGTGAGCGCGCCTCTCGGCGCCCGGAGACGGCCGCGCGTGCGTGGAAGTCGCGCGGCGCATCCACTGAAAATGAAGCCGATAACCGCCGCACTCACTGTTCAAGGGCACTGTCGCCTCATCGCGGCCGGCGCGCGCTCGCGCCGCGCTTGATGGCGTTTTCGCCGAAGCGGCCGCGGATCTCGTCGGCCGCTGCGTCGATTCGGCGTTCCCGTTCCCCCGAGGGTTGATCGAACAAATCGTCCTGGCGCCACTCGTCAGATGTGATCTGGTTCACCCCCATGCCCAGCAGGCGCACCGCATCCGAACACCGATGCAGTTGCGCCTCCAACAGCGCACTGGCCTCGCGCCAGAGCAGCTTGGTGGTCCCCGTCGGCGTGCCCAACCGATGGGAACGCATCACGGTGCTGAAGTCCCCGTAGCGAACCTTGATGAAAACCGTACCGCCCATCAGCTTGTGTCGCCGCAGACGCATCGCCACCTGCTCGGTGAGCTCCAGCAACCACGAGCGCACCACCGCGTGGTCTTCGATGTCGGTTGCAAAGGTGGTTTCGTGGCTGATGGATTTCGCTTCCCGGTCCGCCACCACGTCCCGGTTGTCCACACCGTTCGCGAGACGCATCAGGTGTGCCCCCCACTTCCCCAGCCGATTGTTCAGCAGCTCTTCGGGCAAATGCCTCAGATCGCCGATGGTTTGGACGCCGAGGTCGGCCAGCGTCCGGCTCGACACCGTGCCCACGCCCCAGAGCCTGCCCACCGGCAACGGGTCCAGGAACGCCTGAATCCCGTCCGCGGGCACCACCACGAAGCCGTCGGGCTTCTCCAGATCACTGGCAAGCTTCGCCAGGAACTTATTGGGGGCGACCCCCACCGATGCCACCAGACCGAGCTCCCGGCGCACATCGTCCTTGATACGCCGCCCGATCGCCTCGGCCGTGCCGAACAGTCGCCGGCTCGCGCTCACATCCAGGAATGCCTCGTCCAGGGATAGCGGCTCGATGAGCGGCGTGTAGCGCCCGAAGATCTCCCGCAGTACCCCGGAAACCCCGGCGTAGTGCGCCATGCGCGGCCGAATGAAGACTCCGTGCGGGCACAGATGCACGGCCCGGGCCGCGGACATGGCGCTGTGTACCCCGAATTCGCGGGCCTTGTAATTCGCCGCGGCCACCACTCCGCGTTGCTCCGGGGTACCACCGACGATCACCGGCTGCCCTGCCAGCTCGGGGTGGTCGCGCTCCTCCACCGAGGCGTAGAAGGCATCCATGTCCACGTGCAGGACCATCGAGGGGCTCGTCGTACGTTGAGTCAACTGAGCTATGATAGTCGCTTAGCCGGGCATGCAGAATGATCCGCAGCATTCGCGAGCCGGACCCGGAGCCGTTACATGTCCCGCCGGACGCGCCAGGCCGAACAGCTCGGCATGCGGGCAGGCGAGCCCGCGATGCTACCCACGGGTCGGTCTCTACGGGAGCGGGCCACGATAGCTCGTTGATCGATGGACGATCTCCCATCATTCCAGGCTTGATCCTGATCTTAGATCGGTCCTTTCACAACCTTCGTCGCCGATGCATTCGCGTGCATTCTCGCTTCCACATCCACAGCAACGGCTTTACTCCGTGACCTCACCGCCGGCGAGATCCATGAGAACCGAAACGAGGCCATCCACCACCCGCGAGAAACGCGGGTATTGGACGACGTCGGGCCGGTCTGCGGACGTATGATATTCCTGATAACGGAACAACGCGGTGTCGGTAACCATCAGGGCCGGATAGCCCGCGCGCCAGAAGGACCAGTGATCGGACCAACCGACACCCGTAATCCATCCGGGCGCGGCCAGACCCTCGGACGGAAAGCCGGCGTGTGTGCGAAAGCTTCCGACCGCGCGCCGCACCAGCGCTTTGGATTTCAGGTTCCCGACGAATCCGATGAAGTTCCCGGTGTCGGAATAGAAAAGACTCAAGGGAAAAGGATAGCGCTGGCTTCCCGGTGCATCGGTGTAGTAGCCGATTGTTTCCAGTGACAGCATCGCCTCGATTTTTTCCCTCCGCTCCGAGGCGCGTTCCGCGTACCGCACGCTGCCCATGGCATCGGTGTAGGAAAACGGCGGCTCCTCGTTGACGAAGGCGACCAGTCGCAGGGTGCGCCGCAGCTCCCGACTCTGGAATGCCCGCGCCAGCTCCAACACGGCTGCCACCCCGGTGGCGTTGTCGTTCGCGCCGGGTGATCCGTGCACGGAATCGTAGTGCGCACCGACGACGACGATGCCCGCGTCGGCATCGACGCCGGGAATCTCCACTTCAATGTTGCGCACCGCCTTCCCCTGGACCCGATACGCCTGCGAAACCGGCTCCAGGCCGGCGGAAACGAATGACGCCTCGATGTACTCCGCGGCGCGAATCAGTGCGGGATACCGGAACAGATTGCGCTCGCCGATTGCCCCGGCAAGCGCTCGCACATGATCCTCGAGCCGCTGCGCCAGATCGCTTTGTTCCTCAGAAAGCGCCGGCAAGGCACCTTCGAAGGAACGTCCGGGCATTCTGGTAACGAACAACGTTCCTGCTCCGATTGCGGCGCCGAGTAGGCCGGCAAGCAGCGCGGCCGAAACGAGTATACGGCGACCCGTGCATGCCATGATGCATGGTATCCGAGAGTCATTACAGGATTTAGAACCCTGGTTTGGGTCTAAGGGCCGTGATTCGCAACGGCCTGGCGGTCGGACCTAGGGAATCGTCGCGAGGCGAGTGAGAGCGAGCGCAGACCGGGCCGGACCCCGCGCCTCCGCCCGCGGTCGCCCG
>CAZSDY010000204.1:0-6759 GCA_964605765.1 uncultured Ectothiorhodospiraceae bacterium
ACCAGCAGGCTCGCCGCAATCACACCGGGCATGGAAAGCGGCAGTGTGACGCGTATGAAGGTCATGAAGGCGCCTTCCCCGAGATCGCGTGCCGCCTCGATCAAGGAGCGGTCGATCTTCTCCAGCGACACGTACACCGGGAGAATGGCGAAGGCCGCCCACGCGTGCGCCAGCGTGATCACGACAGCGGTCTGATTGTAGAGCAGGAACTCCAGCGGCGCCGAGATGAGCCCCAGGCTCATGAGACCGGAGTTGACCACCCCGTTATAACCGAGCACGACCTTCCATGCGAACACGCGCAGCAGATAGCTGGTCCAGAACGGGACGGTGATCAGAATCAGCCAGATGAGCTTGTTCTTGTGCACGCGAAAGGCGATGAAATACGCCATCGGATAGGCGAGCAGCACGGTCGCCAGGGTGACCATGCCGGAGATGCGCATCGACTTGATCAGCAGGAGCCAGTATATCTTCTTCTCGAAGAACGCCTGGTAGTTGGTCAGATGGAATGCCTTGTCGAAGTCCAGATATTGCTGGGTCCAGAAACTCATCGTCACCAGCATGGCGAGCGGGGCGGCCAGTGCGACCAGCATCAGGCCCATGGTCGGCGACAACAGGCTGTAGCCGCGCAGCGGCTCGCTGCCGAGATACGCGGCGCGCACCCGGGTGAGGAGACCCTGACGCGGCAAGGTGACGCCCGCGCGCAGTGTGCTGTCAGTCACCGCGGGCTCCCGCCCCTCTGGACCGCTTGTTCATTCGCCGACGTCCGGCACGCACATGATCAGCCGGCCTGCCGGCGCGCGGCGCCCGCAGGCCGGCCGCTCATGCTACAAGCCGGCCTTCACCTCCTCGAACATCTCCTGGAGCTGTGGCTCGTTGCCTATGGGCGCCTGGAATATGCCCGAGGTGAGAAGATCGTCGGGGTTGCGCGTGAGCCCGCGCTGCGCCAGCTCGTCGTCGGTGACGAGGTTAAAGGCCTTCTGGTTGGCGTGCCCGTAGCCGAACTCCCTGATCTCCCAGGCACCGGCCTCCGGGCTCAACATGGCGTTGAGGACGTCGTAGCAGCGCTCGAGCTTGGTGGCGTTGGCCATGATCGCGAGGCCGCAGGTCCAGGTCATCGCACCTTCCTTGGGCTTCATGAACTTCACGTTTATCCCGTCCTTGCGCAGGTTCGTGTAGGAGTCGTTCCATGCGGCAGCGGCGATCAGCTCTCCCGAGGCGAGCGCCTGTTGTACATCGGTCGGGCTGTTCGAGTAGTAACGCAGCAACGGTAGCTGCTCCTGGAGCAGCTTCTTGGTCTTCTCCACCTCCGCGGCGGTCATGTTGAACGGATCCTTGGCGCCGGCGTAGATGGCTGCCACCATGACGCCGTCAATGAGGCTGTCGAGCATCGAAAGTCGTCCTGCGTAGCGCTTGTCCCACAACAGCCCCCATGACTCCTCGCTGATGTCGACCAGGTCGGGTCTATAGATGATGGAGGTCTGGCCCCAGTCCATGCACACCCAGTGACGTACGCCGTTGACGACCATCCCGGGAATGTTCTTCAGGCTCGGGACGATGTCGTCCCAGTGGCTGATGGCATTGGTGTCGATGGGCAGCAGTATCCCGGCATCGCGCCAGGTCGGGACCTTGTACGAGCATGGCATGGCCACATCGGGCCTGAAGCCTGCCCGGATCTTGGCGAATGCCTCTTCCTCGTCGCCGAAGAACGAGTAGTTCGGGCTCTCGCCATACTTCTTGAGATAGGAACCGTGCAGGCCGGGATCCTCGTAGCCTTCCCAGGCAAACACCACGGGCTGGTCTTCGGTCGCCGCCGCCGCTGGCCGGCTGATCAGGGGAATGGTGACCATGGCCAGGCCGACCGACGCCAGCGCCTTGCTCATCTCGCGTCGAGTCATCTTTCCCGAACGCATCTTTTCAGTGAATTCGTCGAGTTCCATGTCTCCTCCTTATGCTTGAACATTGGGGTGCCAGAAGCAGCCCCTGTTATCGAAAATCGCCCCGAAAAACCTATCCGTGCTATTGCGCCCCTCACCGTCAATCGGCGGCGTGCAAGCGCTCCGGTCAAAACCGGGCCATGCTTATTGACAGGACATGCTGAAAACTACACCTCCTGGGCCGTAAGATCCAAGCTCTTGTGCGCAATCGACACCAGCTCGTCGATCTCGTTCCTGGAGATGACGAGTGGCGGCGCCAGCACCATGGAGTCCTCCACGGCACGCATGATGAGCCCGTTTTCGATGCTGTGATTGCGGCACAGGGTGCCGACCCGCGAGGGTCTCTGGAAGCGCTTGCGTGTCGCCTTGTCCTTCACGAGCTGGATGCCCGCCACGAGGCCCACACCGCGCACCTCGCCGACCAGCGGGTGGTCACAAAGCGTGCGCAGGCGCGACTGAAAGTACGGCCCTACATCGCTCTCCACGCGCTCGATGATCTTCTCGTCGCGCAGGATGCGCACGTTGGCCGCAGCCAACGCACAGCACACCGGATGTCCCGAGTACGTGAACCCGTGCTGGAACTCGCCGCCGCGCTCTATGAGCACCTCCGCCACGCGGTCGGAAAACATCACGCCGCCGATCGGCAGGTAGCCCGAAGACAATCCCTTGGCCATGGGCATCAGATCCGGGGTGATGTCGAAGTAATCCGAGCCGAACCACCTGCCGGTACGCCCGAACCCGCAGATCACCTCATCGGCGACCAGCAGGATATCACGCTCGGCACAGATTCGCTGGACCTCGGGCCAGTAGGTCGATGGCGGCACGATGACGCCGCCCGCGCCCTGAATGGGCTCGGCGATGAAGGCTGCCACGCGCGATTCCCCGAGCTCGTCGATCTTCTGCTCCAACGCACGCGCCGCTTCCAGTCCGAACGCCTCCGGGGTCGCCTCGCCCCCATCAACGTACCAGTACGGCTGGGCAATGTGCGCGACATCCGGGATGAGCCCCCCCTGCTCGTGCATGGGCTGCATGCCGCCGAGACTGGCGCTGGCGAGCGTGCTGCCGTGATAGGCGTTCCTGCGACTGATGATGACCGTCTTGCCGGGCTTGCCACACGTGCGCCAGTAATGGCGTACCGCACGCACCACGGTGTCGTTGGCCTCCGAGCCGGAGTTGGTGAAGAACACGTGATTGAGATGCGCGGGCGTCACCTCGGCGAGCAGCTCGGCAAGCTCGAGCGCCGGGCGATGCGAGGTCTGAAAGAACGTGTTGTAGTAGGGCAGCTCGGCGAGCTGGCTGGTCGCGGCATCGACCAGCTCCCTGCGCCCGTAACCGACATTCATGCACCACAAGCCCGCCATGCCATCGAGCATCCGCTTGCCGTCGGAATCCCAGATATAGACGCCCTCGGCGCACGTGATGATGCGGCTGCCCGTCTCGCCGAGCACCCCGTGGTCGGTGAACGGGTGCAGATGGTGGCGGTTGTCGATTGACTGCCACTGTGCCGTCAGATTGTGCGTGGGTGCCGGACTGCTCATGCCTCGTATACCTGGCTGGGATGGGATGGTCGCCGGCTAGTGTACCGGTATTCAAGGTATTCAAGGGGTCAGATCCCTTGAATCGCTCATCTGCTCGCGGCGGCCATCAAATCGTATTTCAAGGGATCTGACCCCTTGAATACCGGACCCCTTGAATAAAGTGACCCCTTGAAATCCGCGCGCCTCGCACCACTTGCGAATACCGCTCGGGCGCTGTTCGGCGTCATCCATGCGCGGCACGCTCGCGACAGGCGTCACCGAAGGCACGAAAGATCGACAGAGAAAACGCGTCTTCCCGCACCTTCCATTCCGGGTGCCACTGAACGGCCAGCGCAAAAGCGCCCGCTTCAGCCACGCGGAAGGCCTCCACCAGCCCGTCCGGCGCCAGCGCTTCGGTCACAAGCCCTTCACCGAGGCGGTCCACGCCCTGGGTGTGCAGAGAGTTCACCATCGCGGAATCGGATGCGGCCAGTTGCCGAAGCAACCCGCCCTCGACGAGGCGGACCTCGTGCGCCGGGGCGTAGCGCACGTCGAGCGGCTGTGACTCGTCCTCGCGATGGTCCATCTTTCCCGGGGCCTCGTGCACCCGGGGCAACAGCGTCCCACCGAAGGCCACATTCATCTCCTGCGAGCCGCGGCAGATCGCGAACAGCGGCAGCCCCCGCTCCACGATCATGCGGATGAGCGGCAGGGTGGTTGCGTCGCGCTCGGGGTCGTGCGGCGGCACGGAATCGCGCTCGGTCCCACCGTAGTGATGCGGCTCTACGTTAGAAGGGCTGCCGGTCAGCATGACGCCGTCGAGCCGGCTCAATACTTCACCGAGATCGAGCCGGGTGCCGAGAGGCGGGATAAGAACGGGCATGACCTCGGCCCCGTCCAACACCGCCATGACGTATTTCTCCCCGGCGGCGTGAAAGGGATGGGGATCGATCTGCCTGCGGCAAGCAGGTATGCCGATCAGGGGCTGTCGTGTCGGGGCGCTCATGTGAATCGAAGGATCCGCGCAGGAAAACGCGGTCGCCACTCTATGCCAGTGCTATGATCTTGTCTATCGTTGCGGCAGACCGGCCGCGACACGAAACGCCCACCGGTTGGCGCCGGCAGCGAGCATGGTGCCGCCTCGATGCGCGATCTCAGACAGCGTCTGGGCGCGCCTCGACGCCGACCTCGCTCAGCAAGCGTGTGAGATCGGCCGGCATCGACAGGCAGGACCTCGCTCCCGCCTCGATCAACTGTGCCGTGCCGCCCACCGCCTCGCCGTCGGAGACCACGATGATGTCCGCCATGCTCGTGTTGGGATCGGACTTCAGCAAGCGGCACATTTCCACGCTGTCGACACCGCGCATGCCGCGGTCCAGGACCACGACGTGTGGCGGCGACTTGTGGATGCTCACTCCGGCCTCGAAACCACTGCCGGCATACTCCAGGACGACACCCGGCACATCCAGCGCATCTCCGAGCCAGCCGCGCAGCGCGCCGTCCTCGACGACAAGCAGCACGCGCACGAAACCGTTATCGGCCCACTGCAAGGCGAGGCCGCGTTCTCGTGCGAACGATTCGACATAGCGCCTTGGAAACCGGCGATGGCCTCCGGGCGTGGTCTCCGCCCTGAGCGATCCCTTCTGCGCCCATTGGCGAACCGTGATGGGCGATACCATGAGAAGCGCCGCGACCTCTTTCGGTGTGAGGTACGCCTTGGTCGGTTTTCTGGGCATAAGCACTCCGGCTGTACAGCGCCGCGCCAGATCCCGGCGCGGTTTTGAACGCTAATTGTAATGAAATTGCGCCCGCAGGCAAAGCCGCGGAACGCGTCAGCGGCGTTCACCCGCCTCGTCTGACGCGCGCCTGGTACCCGGCAGGAGCCGTGGGGATTCGCGAAGCCACATGAACCTTCCAGGGCATCCAGCGCCGCACCAGCCGCGTTCGCGCACTGATCCCGCTCCTATGGGGGCCCATGGCAGAATGCAGAGTCGCGGCGGGGCGCGCACGGAACTTTGTCCGATTGCCGGTACCAGCGCATTGAGCAGGGGTCAAAATGCCGTATCATTGCGCCCCTCATTGCAGACGGGACCAATCAGATGGGTGCTATCAACAAGGTCGTGCTGGCCTATTCGGGCGGGCTCGACACCTCGATCATCGTCAAGTGGCTGCAGGAAAACTACCAGTGCCGGGTCGTCACCTTTACCGCCGACATCGGCCAGGGGGAAGAGGTGGAGCCCGCGCGCCAGAAGGCGCAGGGCATGGGCGTCGAGGAGATTTACATCGAGGATCTGCGCGAGGAGTTCGCGCGCGATTTCATCTTCCCCCTGTTCCGCGCCAACGCCATCTATGAAGGCGAGTACCTGCTCGGTACGTCGGTCGCGCGGCCGCTCATCGCCAAGCGGCTCGTCGAGATTGCCGCCGAGACCGGCGCCGACGCCATCGCCCACGGGGCGACCGGCAAGGGCAACGACCAAGTGCGCTTCGAACTCGGTGCCTACGCGCTGGCGCCTGAGATCCGGATAATTGCCCCCTGGCGCGAATGGGATCTGGGATCCCGTGAGACGCTCATGGATTACGCGAGCCGGCATGGCATCCCTATCGAACGGCAGCGCGGCAACCGATCGCCCTATTCAATGGATGCGAATCTGATGCACGTCTCCTACGAGGGCGGTGAGCTGGAAGACCCGGCGCAAGAGCCCGAAGAGAGCATGTGGCGCATGACAAGATCGCCTCAGGATGCGCCGGACGAGGTCACCCATCTCACGCTCGAGTACCGCGCGGGCGACATCGTCGCCGTGAACGGCAAGGCGATGTCTGCCGGCGAGGTCGTGCAAACCCTCAACCGCATCGGCGGCGAAAACGGCATCGGGCGCATAGACATCGTCGAGAACCGCTACGTGGGCATGAAGTCGCGCGGCTGCTACGAGACGCCGGGCGGTACCATCATGCTGCGCGCACACCGCGCCATCGAGTCCATCACGCTCGACCGCGAGGTCGCCCACCTCAAGGACGAGCTGATGCCCCGCTATGCCAGCACCGTCTACAACGGCTACTGGTGGAGCCCCGAGCGGCGCGCCCTGCAAGGATTGATCGATGAATCCCAGGCGCCGGTCAACGGCACCGTGCGACTCAAGCTCTACAAGGGCAACATCATGGTGGCGGGGCGGGAGTCGCCGACCGACAGCTTGTTCGATACCGATGTGGTGACGTTCGAGGACGACCGCGGCGCCTACGACCAGAAAGATGCGGAAGGCTTCATTCGCCTCAATGCCTTGCGCCTGCGCCTGGGTGCGCGGCATTCAAGG
>CAZSDY010000205.1:0-6742 GCA_964605765.1 uncultured Ectothiorhodospiraceae bacterium
TGAGGGCCTCGGGTGAGCAATCACCCGGGGCTACTCGACAATCCCGCTCCTACAGCGGGCCACCCAAGCCACGACGGCTTATCGACGCCTGCGCAACACCACGCTGTCGCCGCGCGGTCGGCGAGCGCACCGCCATGCGCCGCGCCACGGCCTGCGCCAGCGCGTAGTCTTCCTCCCGGTTGACGTTGACCCAGCGCAACCCGCCGGTTGTGGCGATGTGCACGTCTGCGCCCGTCTCGGCAATGAATCGGTGGAAGATTCGCTCGTACTTGTAGCGCCGCTCATGGCGGCTGAAAAACTCGTCCATGTAGGCGTACAACGCGCCCATGAACGAGGCGGAAAAGCGGTTGATGCCCACGAACACACCGGCGTGCCCCGGCCAGTCGCGCTCGAGACCCCGTTCGATGCCCGTCACCCGCGTGCCACGGGTCATGAGCAGGTCTTCCTCGCGGTCGCCGGGTTCCATCATGTCGTCGACCAGCATGACGTTATCGTGCGGCGCATCGAGCACGCTGTCGATCATCTGTGGATCGTAGAGAATGTCGGCGTCCATGAAGAGGACCGCAGATCGCGCCTCTGCCCAGCGCTGCTTGCTCAGATAGAGGCTCCAGCCGTGCTCGGTGGTCGCGTAGTCCGGCGACGCTACATAGTCGATGCTGAGGTCCCCGCGCCCGTCGCCGAGTGTTTCCATCAGCAACTCGCGCATGTAGCCCACGATGAAAGTAACGTGGCGAAGCCCATGCTCGGCAAGCGTATCCAGGCTGTGCGCGATGATAGGCTTGCCGGCCACGCGCAGCAGCGACTTCGGTTTCGCGCGGGTCAGTCTGTTCAGGCGGCGGCTGCACCCGGCGGCGGGAATGATGACATGCAGATCGGCATTACCAGACATCGAGCATCCCCGTCGTAGGTGCGAAAGCGGGGGATTCTATCAGTATGGCCGTGTCTGTTGCGAGACGCACTGCCTTGAAATCGTAAGCTAATCTGTCTATCGTACGCATTTGCTGCGACGCAGCATCGTGCGACCGTTACGTATGAAGGAACAGTCATCCACACGATTCAATGCGCCGGATTCCCGCGAGGTGCTGCGCTTGCTGGCGCGCATCGTGGAACAGAGCGGGCGGCTCATGGGTGGATTCCTCGAACGCCAGGCCGACGGTGCTGCGCGCGATTTCAACGTCATCGACCCCGGAGTGCTCATGAAAACAGTTCTGCAGTCGGCGCCGCGCGCCATGGCGCACCCGCTCGGCCTGGCCGGCGCGCAGTTCCGATTCTGGAAGGACTACACGGCACTGTGGATGCATACCGGCAAGCGCATGCTGGGCATGGCAACGGACCCGATAGTCGTGCCCGAGCCCGGTGACCGGCGCTTCAAGGACGACGAGTGGCAGGACAACCTCACCTTCGATTTCATCAAGCAGGCTTATCTGCTGGCCGCTCGATCCACGCTCGACCATGCGCGCTACCTGAACGGGGACGACGAGCACACGGCGCGCAAGCTCCAGTTCTACGCCCGCCAGCTCGTCGACGCGATGGCGCCGACCAACTTTGCCCTGACAAATCCTCAGGTGATCCGCCGCACTCTGGAAACCGGCGGACTGAACGTGCTGCGTGGCCTGAGCCACCTGCTCGCGGACCTGGAGCGCGGCCGGGGACGCCTGCGCATCACGATGACCGACGAGTCGAGGTTCCGACTCGGCGAAAACGTCGCCACCACCCCCGGCAAGATCGTCTGGCAGAACGAGCTCATGCAGCTCATCCAGTACGCACCGACCACGCAGACCGTCTACAGGCGTCCCTTGCTCATCGTCCCACCCTGGATCAACAAGTACTATATTCTCGATCTGCGTCCCAAGAACTCCTTCATTCGATGGGCGGTGGCGGCCGGCCACACGGTGTTCGTCATATCCTGGGTGAATCCCGACGCCTCGCTCGCCGCCAAGAGCTTCGACGACTACATGCGCGAGGGTCCTCTGGCAGCGCTCGATGCGATGCAACGCGCGACCGGCGAAAGCGAATTCAAGGTCATCGGCTACTGTCTGGGCGGCACGCTGCTCGCGGCGGCGCTGGCCTGGCTGGAGGCGCATGGAGACACGCGAATCCGGGCGGCGACACTTCTCGCTGCAATGACGGATTTCAGCGAGCCGGGTGATCTCGGGGTCTTCATCGACGCCGAGCAGCTTGCGCTCATCGACAAGCAGATGGCGCGTGACGGTTATTTCGAAGGCCGTTCCATGGCCGAAGCGTTCAACCTGCTGCGGGCCAACGACCTGATCTGGAGCTTTGTGGTCAATAATTACCTGCTTGGCAACGAGCCCTTCGCCTTTGACCTGCTGTACTGGAACTCGGACTCCACGCGCATGCCGCGCGAGATGCATGGCTTCTACCTGCACAAGATGTACCTGGAAAACCAGCTCTGCAGGCCCGGCGGGCTCACCCTGGACGGCACACCCATCGACCTCGGGGTGGTGCGTGTCCCGACCTATGTGCTGGCTACGCGCGATGACCACATCGCGCCCTGGAAGTCTTCTTTCGCCGTCACCGGGTTGTTCAATGGGCCCGTGCGTTTCGTGCTTGGGGCGTCCGGTCATATCGCAGGTGTGGTCAACCCGCCGGCGGCCGGCAAGTACGGCTACTGGACCAATCCCGCACGGCGCAACGAGCCTGACGCCTGGCTGGCGGACGCGGAGTTCAAGGAGGGCTCCTGGTGGCTCGACTGGAAGCGCTGGGTAGCGCGTTACAACGGCAAGAAAGGTCCCGCGCGTCACCCCGGCGACGGGGCGCTCGATGTCATCGAGGATGCACCGGGCAGCTACGTGAAGCGCAGATAGTCTCCAAACGAGGATGCCGCATGAGCGATCCACAAATTATCAAGAAGTATCCGAACCGCCGACTCTACGATACCGCGCGCTCGAGCTACATCACGCTCGACGATGTGCGTCATCTGGTGCTGGACGAGGCCGAATTCCGTGTCGTCGATGCACGCACCGGGGCCGACATCACGCGCAGCGTGCTGATGCAGATCATCCTCGAGCAGGAGGACGCGGGGGAGCCCATTTTTACCACGCGCGTGCTGGAGCAGATCATCCGTTTCTACGGCGACTCCCTGCAGTCCGCCATGGGCCAGTACCTGGAGAGAAGCCTCTCCTTGTTCGTGGAGCAGCAGGGGCGGGTGAGGCAACAGGTGCAGGAGTTGATGGGAGACGATACCTTCAATCTGCTGCACGACGTCACCGAGCAGAACCTGCGCCTGTGGCAGGACATGCAGGAAGGATTCCTCGACGCCGCGACCGCGGGACGTTCGCGCAAGCGCCCGCGTTCTTGACGCCGATACCGCGCAGCCGGCCCCGGTGCCACGCCCGTGCGGCGCGTAGCGCGTAGGATCCGGTGAGCGAAGCGAGCGCATCGATCGAGCCCGTCGCCCGAACGCGACTGATGCGGTTCCTGCGCCACCGCCTCCCGCGTCCATCCTCCATCTCCTCCGCCGGTCGCCATTGACCCGCGTAGGTCGGCACAATCCTGCCCTGAGGCAACATCGGACACTTGCGTAGTCCCGCGAGAAGTATTTTCTTTGCGTGAGGGGTTGCGTATCCTCCATTGATCTATTATATTGCACTGCAACATAATGCTGCGTCGCACCATTATGGCAATGTTGCAACCCAGAACGAGGATAGATCAATGCACAAAGAGACTATTGAACGCGTCGAGAACCTGAATCAGGCATCCCTGCAGTCGCTGCGCCGTGTGGCCGACATCAATGCACGCATGTGGCAGCGTGTCACCGAGCAGCAGGTCGAAGCCCTCAGCGAGGTCCTGGCGACCGGGGTCAAGCAGTTCGAGCTTCTGAGCGAGGTCGAGAGCCCGCAGGACGTGGTGGCTGGACAGGTCAAGCTGGCCGTGGAGTACAACGAGAAGGCCATCGCGCGTGCGGGCGAGCTGGTCGATTCCCTGGCTGTCGTTCGTGACGAGCTGAAGGAATGCCTCACTGAGAGTGCGGAAACGGCACAGCAGGTGCTGCGCCCCGCGGAGAAGGCGAAGCCGAAGAAGGCGGCAAGCTAGGGTAGGATGTATCATGCAGGACTCGGTACGCAGGGAAACCGCTGGCAGTGATGACGCAGTGCCGCAAATGCGGCGCTGCGTCATAGTGCGCTGAAGCGCGCGCCGAATACATGGGGGCCGCAAGAGGAGATCGGAAATGAGTGAAGTGGTTATTGCAGGCGCCGCGCGAACCGCGGTCGGCGCATTTGCCGGTGGGTTGGCATCGGAGCCGGCCTCGCGTCTCGGCGAAGTGGCGATTGGTGCGGCGCTGGAGCGCTCGGGTGTCGCGCCGGAAGAGGTTTCCGAAGTCGTCCTGGGCCAGATCCTTACCGCGGGTGCGGGTCAGAACCCGGCACGCCAGGCGGCCGTTGGTGCGGGGATCCCGGTCGAGCGTACGGCGTACGGCGTCAATCAATTGTGCGGCTCGGGGTTGCGTGCCGTGGCGCTCGGCTCGCAGGCGATTCGGTTGGGCGACAGCGACATCGTCGTTGCAGGCGGACAGGAGAGCATGAGTCAGGCGCCGCACTGCATGCACCTGCGCAACGGCAAGAAGATGGGTCACGCGGAGCTCGTGGACACGATGATCAAGGACGGCCTGTGGGATGCATTCAACGGCTATCACATGGGCAACACGGCGGAGAACGTGGCCGAGCGCTGGCAGATAACGCGCGAGGAGCAGGACGCCTTCGCGGTGGCGTCGCAGAGCAAGGCCGAGGCGGCGCAAAACGCAGGCCGCTTCGACGAGGAAATCGTTGCAGTCACCATCAAGACCCGCAAGCGGGAGGTCGTGGTGGATACCGATGAGCACCCGCGCCACGGGGTGACGCTGGCGTCATTGGCGGGGCTGCGCCCGGCATTCGACAAGCAGGGCACGGTCACCGCGGGAAACGCATCGGGCCTCAATGACGGCGCTGCCGCCCTGGTGCTGATGAGTGCGGAGGCAGCCAGGCATCGCGGTGTGGACCCGCTCGCGCGCATCGTCTCCTGGGCAACCGTGGGTGTCGATCCGGCGCTTATGGGTTCGGGGCCCATTCCCGCCAGCCGCGCGGCGCTCGGCAAGGCGGGGTGGACGGTTGACGATCTGGACCTCATCGAGGCCAACGAAGCGTTCGCGGCGCAGGCGTGTGCCGTCAACAAGGACCTCGGCTGGGATCTCGACAAGGTCAACGTGAATGGTGGTGCCATCGCGCTCGGCCACCCTATCGGCGCATCCGGCGCACGTATCCTGACCACGCTGCTGCATGAAATGCGCCGCCGCGACGCCAGGCGCGGTCTCGCGACGCTGTGCATCGGGGGGGGGATGGGGATCGCGATGTGTGTAGAACGCGGTTGAAAAGGAGAATGTCGTGAGCAGAGTTGCAGTGGTAACGGGCGGCACACGGGGCATCGGGGAAGCCATCTCGCTTGCCTTGCACGGCGCCGGCTACGATGTCGCGGCGAACTACGTGGGCAACGATGATGCGGCGCAGCGCTTCAAGGAGCGCACCGGTATCGCCACGTATCGTTTCGACGTGGCGGACATGACGCAATGCCGCGAGGCGGTCAAGCGCATCGAGCAGGACAAGGGACCGGTGGATGTCCTCGTCAACAACGCCGGTATCACGCGCGACGGCACCATGCACAGAATGAGTGTCGAGCAGTGGGTGGTCGTGCTGCAAACGAACTTGTCGTCGTGCTTCAACATGTCCCGATGCGTGATAGAGAGCATGCGCGAGCGCGGTTTCGGGCGTATCGTCAATATCGGCTCCATCAACGGTCAGGTCGGCCAGTACGGCCAGGTGAACTACGCCGCCGCCAAGTCCGGTATCCATGGATTCACCAAGGCGCTGGCGCGTGAAGGGGCGGCCAAGGGGATCACGGTGAATGCGATTGCCCCGGGCTACGTCGATACGGACATGGTGCGTGCGGTGCCGCCGAACGTGCTGGAGAAGATCATCTCAACGATTCCGGTCGGCAGGCTCGGCAAGGCCGAGGATATCGCCCGCGGTGTGCTGTTCCTCGCTGCCGACGACGCCGGATTCGTCACCGGTTCGACACTCGACATCAACGGCGGCCAGGCCATGCACTAGTCGGGCACCGCGCCCAGTGGATGCGCACGTCGTAAGCCGCGAACTGACGGTCGGAGGTGAGGATCGGTAGCTTTTCGAGCTGGGCCTGGGCGATCAGCAGGCGGTCGAAGGGATCGCGGTGGTGGTGCGGCAGGGTTGCGGAGAACGGTAGGCGAGTTGGGAGACGTGGTCTTCGTTGGAGGCCAGCAGCCGGGATCGGTACGCCGTTTCCCGGCCCGAAGCCGCGCACGATATCGGTCTTGAACGCTTCGTTCTGCCGCTCGAGGCGTGTCGATCGCAGGATGCGCGACATGCGCGGCAGCCGCTCGTCGTGGTCGAAGGGCTTGGCGATGTAATCGACGGCGCCGAGCTTCATCGCTTCGACGGTGGATCGCACGCTCGCGGGGGCGCACGGGGCGCGCATGGTCGTAGCCCATGGCACAGAAATCCTCCAATTTGCGCACCAGCGGTTATGATCCAGCCTGTTCGCAGCCTGTTCGGGACATCCATACGCGCAGGGAGACATTCATGAGCGCAGGAACATACGCGTCGGCTTACCGTCGCTCCATCCACGAGCCGGAGCAATTCTGGGCGGCGATCGCCGCCGATCTGCACTGGGACAAGCCCTGGGATAAGGTCCTCGACGACGCCAATGCGCC
>CAZSDY010000206.1:0-6729 GCA_964605765.1 uncultured Ectothiorhodospiraceae bacterium
GCGCCATGTCGAGCCCCCCTGGACGTCACTCATGGCCGTGCCTCCACATAGCCGTTCGCCCAGTCTCCGAAGGTCCCTTTTGCGATCAGGGCGGCCACCGCTTCCAGGTCCGGCTGGAAGTAACGGTCCTTGTCCCACTTGGCCACGGCCTTTCGAATCTCCTTGTGAGCGTGCTCAACCGTCTCGTTGGAGCTCAGCGGCCGGCGCAGATCAATGCTCTGCGCCGCGCCGAGCAGTTCGACCGCCAGCACGTAGCGGGTGTTGTCGTTCATATCGGTGAGCCGGCGCGCTGCGAAGGTGGACATCGAGACGTGATCCTCCTGGTTCGCCGAGGTTGGCATACTGTCGACGCTCGCGGGATGGGCCAGGGACTTGTTCTCGCTCGCAAGCGCGGCGGCAGTCACCTGGGCCATCATGAACCCGGAGTTGAGGCCGGGATCCTCGACCAGAAACGGCGGAAGCTGGCTCAAGCTCGAATCGATCAACAAGGCCATGCGCCGCTCCGAGAGCGCGCCGATCTCGGCAATGGCGAGCGCCAGATTGTCGGCTGCCATCGCCACCGGTTCGGCGTGAAAGTTCCCCCCGGACAGGATCGAGTCGCGGTCGGAAAACACGAGCGGGTTGTCGGAAACCGCATTGGCCTCGGTCTCGAGGCGCGAAGCGGCAAAACGCATCTGATCCAGGCACGCCCCCATGACCTGGGGCTGGCAGCGCAAGGAGTAGGGGTCCTGCACGCGATCGCAATCGGCGTGCGAGAGCTCGATCTCGCTGTGGGTCAGGATCTCGCGGTAGATTCGCGCCGCCTCGATCTGTCCCGGCTGCCCGCGCACCGCGCTGATGCGCTCGTCGAAGGGCACACGGCTGCCGAGCGCCGCCTCCACTGTCATGCTCCCGGCGACGAAGGCGGCGCTCGCGTTTCGCTCGGCGTCGAACAGGCCTTTCAGCGCCAGCGCCGTCGAGACCTGAGTGCCGTTGAGCAGCGCGAGCCCGTCCTTTGCAGCCAGGCTGATCGGTTCCATGCTGACGCTTGCCAGCGCGTCCCGGGCGCTGCACAGCCGGCCGCCGACGTGGGCCTCGCCCATACCCAGCAACGGTAAGCTCATGTGTGCCAGCGGCGCGAGGTCGCCCGAAGCGCCCACCGACCCTTTGCACGGAATGGCGGGATACACACCTTTGTTGAGCATGTCGATCAGGAACTGAACGACCTCGGCCCGCACCCCGGAAAAGCCGCGCGCCAAGGCGTTGATCTTCATGAGCATGACCAGACGCACGGTGTCGTCGTCCAGCAAAGGCCCGACCCCGGTCGCATGGGAGAGTACGAGGTTTCTCTGCAGCTCGGCGAGCTGACCCGGATCGATGCGCGTCTGCGCGAGCCGGCCGAAGCCGGTGTTGACGCCATAGGCGGCCTCACCGCTGTCGATGACATCGTTCACGGTCTGCCGGCAAGCTCTCACGGCGCGCCAGGCATCTTCGTCGACGCCGACCGAGACGGGCTGATGGAAGGCGCGGCGCAAATCCGCGAGCTCGAGCCGACCGGGTTTCAGCTCGAGTTCGAATTTGCTCATCAGATAGACTCCGAGAGTTCGGCCAGGGTGTTTCGGAAGCGAGCACCGATTTCTTCTTCGCCCGCATGAACGCCGTCGGTCACCACTGCCCTGCCGCCGACAAAGACATGGCGCACGAGGCTCGTGTTGCCGGAAAATATCCAACTGTCCAGCAGCGCGTCGTCGCGGCGACCATAGAGGAGCGGGTGGTCGGTCTCGATGACGACCAGATCGGCGCGCCTGCCAGTCTCTATACGGCCGATCTTGCGCCCGCAAGCCTGCGCTGCGCCATCCACCGCGAGGTCGAAAAGGTGGCGGCCGGTGCTTCGATTGTAGCCCCCGGCGAGCACGTTGCGCCCCAGGTGCCCGAGGCGCTGCCCGTACTCGAGCCAGCGCAGTTCTTCTACCGGACTGACGGAAATATGGCTGTCCGAGCCCACGCCTAGTCGCCCACCCTCTTCGATGTATTGGAGCGCGTTGAACAGCCCGTCGCCGAGATTCGCCTCGGTGGTCGGACACAGACCCGCCACCGCGCCGCTGCCTGCGAGTGCGCTGGTCTCGGTTTCGGTCATGTGCGTCGCGTGCACCAGACACCATCGCTCATCGAGCTCGAAATTTGACTGAAGCCACGCCACCGGCCGCTCGCCGCTCCAGGCAATGCAGTCCTCGACCTCCTTGACCTGCTCGGCGATGTGGATGTGGATTGGAAGGTTATCGTTATCGCCGAGTCCGGATAGAACCTCGTCGAGCAGCTCCTTGCTCGCCGCGCGCAGAGAATGCGGGGCGACTCCCGTGGCGACGTTTCTGTCTCCGGCGCTCTCCTTCGTGAGTTCGCCCACGATGCGCAGGAACCGATCAGCGTCGTTCAGGAAGCGGCGCTGGTCGCTTGACGGTGCCGCGCCGCCAAAACCTCCGTAGCGGTAGAGGACGGGAAGATTGGTCATGCCGATCCCGACCGCGCGCGCCGCCGCGAGGGTTTGCAGCGACATCTCCGCCACGTTCTCGTAGGCCTCGCCAAACGGGTCGTGATGCAAATATTGAAACTCCGCGACACTGGTGTAGCCCGACTTCAGCATTTCCACATAGAGCTGCGCAGCGATGGCTCGAAGATGGTGCGGTTGAAGACGGGTGATGAAACCGTACATGAGCTTACGCCAGGTCCAGAAACTGTCGTCGCTGTCGCCCGAGCGTTCCGCCAGCCCCGCCATGGCGCGTTGATGCGCGTGGGAGTGCAGATTGGCGACGCCCGGCAGCGCGCAGCCGCCGATCCGCTCTCCGGTCCCCCGCACCACATCGGTCTCTACGCCAGTGATGTCGCCGGCATCGTCGATACTCACAGCCACGTTGTCCGCCCACCCTTGCGGCAGGAGGGCGCAGTCGAAGGTCAGCGTTTGCATGGGTCAGGTGGCTTCGCTTATTTCAGGAGGCGGTTTCGCGAACGACAGAGGCCTCGCGGCGCCTTCTACCAGAGCCGGGGACAGACTTCAGTCTGTCCCCGTTGAAGTCGAAGTCAAGTCGACGCTTCATTCGGCGAAACCCGTCCCCGGCTCTGGCATCAGATCAATGGCACGACACTTGACTCCTGACAACTATACTTGTATATACATGTCATTTCAACCCTGCGAGACCGAGCATTCATGCACACCGATTGGGACACCCTTTGGATCAATGCCAAGCTGGCGACCATGGCGCCGGGTGGCGCTGCCTACGGCCTGGTCGAGTCGGGTGCGGTGGGGATCAAGGATGGCGAAATCGCGTGGGTGGGCACCCGAGCGGCGCTGCCGCCGGGTGCCGAGGCGTCGAGCAGGACCGTGCTCGACTGCGCGGGCCGGCTCGTCACCCCCGGATTGATCGATTGCCACACCCATCTGGTCTACGGCGGCGATCGCGCGAGAGAGTTCGAGATGCGCCTCAATGGCGCGAGCTACGCGGAACTCGCCCGACGGGGCGGTGGCATCACAGCCACCGTGCAGGCGACGCGGCAGGCCGGCGAAGACGACCTTCACGAGCAAGCGCTGCCTCGGTTGCGCAGATTGATGACCGAGGGTGTAACCACGGTCGAGATCAAATCGGGCTATGGCCTCGCCACCGAGCACGAGCGCAAGATGCTCCGAGTGGCGCGCCGCCTCGGCGCGCTCGAGGTGACGGTGAAAACCACATTCCTGGGTGCCCATGCCCTTCCGCACGAGTATGCCGGTCGCAGCGACGCGTACATCGAGCTCGTGTGCAAGGAAATGTTGCCGGCGCTGGCCGGAGACGCTCTGGCCGATGCGGTGGATGCGTTCTGTGAAGGTATTGGATTTACGCCCCGGCAGGTGGAACGGGTGTTTCGCGCCGCGCAAGACCACGGCCTTCCCGTCAAGCTGCACGCGGAACAGCTCAGCAACCTGCATGGCGCGACGCTCGCCGCGCGCTACGGCGCCTTGTCCGCCGATCACCTGGAGTATCTCGATGCAGCCGACACCGAGGTGCTGGCCGAGCGTGGAACCGTGGCGGTGCTCCTGCCGGGCGCGTTCTATTGCCTGCGTGAAACCAGGCTGCCCCCGATCGACGCCTTGCGCCGAAATGCCGTCCCCATCGCGATTGCCACCGACTCCAACCCCGGCAGCTCCCCCGTCACCTCGTTGCTGCTGATGCTCAACATGGCCTGCACGCTTTTCCGCATGACCCCGGAGGAAGCTTTGGCGGGCGTTACCCGAAACGCGGCCAAGGCGCTGGGAGTGGCGGACCGCATCGGCACCATCGAGGCCGGCAAGCGCGCCGATCTCGTGCTGTGGCAAGCCCGCGAGCCTGCCGAGCTCAGCTACCGCATCGGCGACAACCCCTGCGAGCTCGTCATCTACAAGGGCCGCCTGCGATGAAGCGAGACCACGACGTTCTGAGCCCCCTCCCGCGAAACACCGCGCGTCCTTTCTATCAGCAGATCAAGGATTCGATCTTGGAGAACATCCAGTCGGGTGAATGGCCCGCGGGCGAGAAGATGCCTTCGGAGAACAAGCTGGTGGACCAGCTCGGCGTGAGCCGCATGACGGTCAACCGGGCGCTGCGCGAGCTTACCCAGGAGGGGCACCTGGAACGCGTGCACGGTGTCGGTACCTTTGTCGCGGAGCCGGTACGCCACGCGAGCCTGGTCGAGCTGAAGGACATCGCGGATGAGATCCGCGGGCAGGGGAGGATCCACCGCGCCGAGGTTCGACACCTGGGCGCGGAGAAAGCCGGCAAGGAAACCGCGGCCCGGATGGAGCTCGAGCCAGGCGCGCGGGTGTTCCGCGTGAGCCTGGTGCATTATCAGGACGAGCTCCCCATTCAGCTCGAGGACCGCTTCGTCAATCCCGCGCTCTCCCCTGAGTTCATGAAGGCCGATTTCAGCGCGGTGACACCGACTCAGTACCTGATTGCCTTGTTCAGGCCTGACGAGATGGAGCACATCGTGCAGGCCATCATGCCCGACACGCAGACCTGCAAGCTGCTCGCAATCGCTCGCAACGAGCCCTGCCTGCGCTTGCTGCGTCGGACCTGGAAGGACACCCAGGTCGTGACCACCGCATCCCTTTTGTATCCCGGCAACCGCTACGACCTGGTGGCGCGCTACCGAACGGGCGATTATCCGAAATACGGTTGAGAGAGGACTGATTCATGACGACCGCCACAGAACGAACACGCTTCGACAACACCCGCGAGATTCGCGCCCCCCGCGGGATCAAATTGCGCTGCAAGAGCTGGTTGACCGAGGCACCCTACCGGATGCTGCGTAACAACCTGGACCCCGATGTGGCGGAGCGCCCCGAGGAGCTGGTCGTGTACGGCGGCATCGGGCGCGCGGCGCGCAACTGGGAATGCTTCGACCAGATCTGCGCAGCGCTCGTGGACCTCGAAGAGGATGAAAGCCTGCTGATCCAGTCCGGAAAGCCGGTCGGCGTGTTCAAGACCCACACGGACGCGCCGCGGGTGCTGATCGCCAACTCCAACCTCGTGCACAAGTGGGCGAACTGGGAGCACTTCAACGAGCTCGACAAGAAAGGACTCATGATGTACGGCCAGATGACGGCGGGCTCGTGGATCTACATCGGCAGCCAGGGCATCGTGCAGGGCACCTACGAGACCTTCGTCGAGCTCGCGCGGCAGCACTACGGCGGCGACGCCACCGGCAGATGGATCCTCACCGGCGGTCTCGGCGGCATGGGCGGTGCGCAGCCGCTCGCGGCCACCATGGCCGGTTTCAGCATGGTCGCCATCGAATGCGACGAGTCCCGCATCGACGTTCGTCTGCGCACGCGCTACGTGGACAAGAAGGCCACCTCCATCGACCAGGCCTTGCAGATGATCGAAGACGCCCGCACCGCGGGCAAACCGGTATCGGTGGGCTTGCTGGGCAATGCGGCGGAAGTTCTGCCCGCCCTGGTGAAACGCGGCGCGAGGCCCGATGTAGTGACCGACCAGACCTCCGCCCACGACCCTGTCAACGGCTATCTTCCCGTTGGTTGGAGCGTCGCCCAATGGCGGTCCGCGGCCGAGACGAACCCGGACGACGTGGCCAGGGCGGCGCGGGAATCGATGGCGGTGCACGTGCGCGCCATGCTCTCCTTCCACGATCAGGGGGTCCCGACCATCGACTACGGTAACAACATCCGCCAGCAAGCCAAGGACATGGGGGTCGAGAACGCCTTCGACTTTCCGGGCTTCGTGCCCGCCTGCATCCGGCCGCTGTTCTGCTCCGGAAAGGGGCCGTTTCGGTGGGTGGCGCTGTCCGGCGACCCCGAGGACATCTACAGGACCGATCAGAAGGTCAAGGAACTCATTCCAGACGATGCGCACCTGCACAACTGGCTGGACATGGCGCGCGAGCGCATCGCGTTCCAGGGCTTGCCGGCGCGCATCTGCTGGGTGGGGCTCGGCGACCGGCATCGGCTTGGCCTGGCGTTCAACGAGATGGTGAAGCGCGGCGAGCTCGGCGCGCCGATCGTGATCGGCCGCGACCATCTGGACTCGGGCTCCGTCGCGAGCCCCAACCGCGAGACCGAATCCATGCGCGACGGCTCGGATGCAGTCGCGGATTGGCCCCTGCTCAACGCGCTCGTCAACACCGCGGGCGGTGCCACCTGGGTGTCGATCCACCACGGCGGCGGGGGCGGCATGGGCTATTCGCTGCACGCCGGGGTGGGCATCGTATGCGACGGTATCGACG
>CAZSDY010000207.1:0-6688 GCA_964605765.1 uncultured Ectothiorhodospiraceae bacterium
GATCCGTTCCTGGGCTGATAGGAAGAGCCAACGGTTCTTCGAGCAGGGGAAACGCTCGATTTTCCGCGCAATGGACGCAGAGGCGGCCGAGGAGCTGCGCGCCGCTCTGGATGCGGCGATTTCGCTAAAGGATCTCAGCCCGCTAAGGGGCGTGGGTCTACATAAGCTCACAGGAGACCGAAAGGGCCAGTGGGCGATGACGGTCAACGGCCCGTGGCGCATTTGTTTCAGATTCAGGGACGGGGACGCCTACGACGTCGCGATTGTCAACTATCACAAGGGGTGAACAGCAATGGTTCCCGTGCATCCAGGTCGTATCCTCAAGCGCGAACTTGCGGCACGTCGGCTGTCGGCCAACAAGCTTGCATTGGCCTTACGCGTACCTTCGGGGCGCATCACGTCGATTCTGAATGGCCGGCGGTCGATCAGTCCTGATACAGCGCTCCGGCTCGGTCGGTATTTTGGCAACAGTGCGCAGTTTTGGATGAATCTGCAGACGCGTTACGATCTGCTCGAGGCAGAGCGTGAGGTGGGAAAGCGAATCAAGGCGGAAGTCGATCACGCGGCCTGACAGCTCGAAAAGTCTCGAGGCTCGAGCCGAAGGATTGGCATTTCAAAGGGGGAATTTCCTGACTCCCAGGGCAAGAACGCTGGCTCAGCGCGAATCGGCCCCGGTCTCGTAGGCGAACTCGAAGGCGTCCGAGTAGTGGTGCTCGGGAGCGAGGCCGCGCGCCTCGAAGCTCTCCCAAGCCGCGTCGACCATCACCGGCGGACCGCTGCTGTAGACGTCGAAGGCGGAAAGATCCTCAAAATCGTCCAACACCGCCTGGTGCACGAAACCGGTGCGACCGCTCCATTGGTCGGCGCCGGCCGGCTCCGAGAGCACCGGTACGTAGTTGAGGCCCGGGTGCGCGGCGGTCCAGCCCGTGGCGAGCGCGTGCATGTAGAGATCACGCCGCGCACGCACGCCCCAGTAGAGATGCATCTCGCGCGCGGAGCCGCGCCGCAAGGCGGCCTCCACGATGCTCTTGATGGGGGCAAAGCCGGTGCCGCCGGCCAGCAGGATGACCGGGCGGGTCGACTCCTCGCGCAGGAAGAAGCCCCCGAGCGGTCCCCTGATCCTCAGCAGCGCTCGCTCGCGCAGGTGATTGAAGACGTAGCTCGAGAACTCCCCGCCCGGCACCTGCCGGATGTGCAGGCTGAGCAGGTCAGAGGTCTGTGGGGAGCTGGCAAGCGAGAACGAGCGCCGCCGCCCGTCGCGCAACACAATGTCGATGTACTGTCCCGGCAGGTATTGCAGGCGCTCGCCTTCGGGCAGCTTGAGCTGCAACACGACGACATCGTGTGCGGCCTGCTCCTTGGATACCACCCGGCAGGGCAGCGTGCGCACCGGGATATCCGCGGCCGCGGCTATCTCCTCGATGCGAAGCGTGAGATCGGTGCGCGGCGCGGCCTGGCACAGCAGGCACCATCGGTCGTTCGCTTCCTTTGCACTGAGCGCCCGGGGCCAGGGGTCAGGGTACTCGACCTCACCGTCCACAATCCGGCCGCGGCACGAGCCGCAGGTGCCGTTGCGGCACCCGTAGGGCAGTGCCACGCCCTCGCGAAGCGCGGCATCGAGGACACTCTCGTCCTTCTCCACGCCGAAGCGCCGGCCGCTCGGCTGCAGGCACACCGTGCAGGTCATTCGGTTCAGGCGGGCAGCGAGTACTTGCTGTTCAGCCAGCGCAGGAGGGGGCGCCACAGCTCCACATCGTGGCCGACCGCGGAAGGGGCCATCTCGGCAATGCCGAGTCCACGCTCGGCGGCCTGCGTGTAATTGCGCGAGTTTCTCAAGCAGGCGATGAACGGCAAGCGGCGTCCGTCCGGTAGCCTGAGGTGGCGCAAGAACTCCTCGAGCGCCAGTCGTCCGGGAGAGACCTCGCGCACACGGTTGGCAACCGTGGCGAGCTTCACATCACGGTTGAGCACGCGCCCGAGGTTGATTATCTCGTCGTGGAAACGCGCCGCGGCGCGCATGTCCAGCGAACTCGGGATGATGGGCATGACGACGGTTTGCGCGCGGCGCACGAGCTGCGCCAGAGCGCTGCCGTGCAAAGCGGCCGGCGCGTCGATGATGACCACATCGGGACGCTTGCCGATCCTGACGGGTGCCGAGGTCCCGTCCACACCGCGGATGGCGACACGGCCGGCAGGACGTCTGGCGAGCCAGTCGAGCGAGGAGGCCAGGGGATCATAATCGACGAGTGTGACTTTCTGCCCGCGCAAGGCATGGAAGACGGCCAGATTGGTCGCGAGCGTGGTCTTTCCACTGCCGCCCTTGGCATTAAGCAACAGGATGGATCGCATTTTGCCGGGTCTCCCAATGCTGCGCGCCAGCAACTCCGGCACCGGTTCGCCCGATACTACAGCAACGCGATACGCGCGCAAATCCAGGCAACTCAGGCCGGGGACATGCCGCGCCGCGGGCGGAATGCCGTCACCGCCCTGCGCAGCTCATCCGCATCGACGGCGACGCCGGCGTAACGTGCGGCGACGTACAGCCCGGTGATGTGGTCGGCGGCCGCTCGAAGCTCGGGGCGAAGGCGGGCGATGCGCGCCGAGAATGCGCGCGGGCCCTCGGAGGTACCGCGCTCGATACCGAGTCTCGCCAGGCGCCGGCAGAAGCGCGAGTACGCGCGCACGAACGGATCGCGCTCACGGCGCCGGCGCATGAGCCAAAGCCCCACTGCGCCCAGCAGGCCCGCGGCCGCGCCCGCCAGCAGGCCCGCCAGCGTGCGCCAGTCACCGGCGTCGATGCCGAAGCGAGATAGAAACTCGTTCTGGCGTGCGGGACCATAGCCGAGCACCCATTGGTTCCAGGAGTTGTTGACCGCATCCCATCCGTGGCGAAGTCCGCGCAGCACGCCGGCTATGGCGCCGTCGGGGCGAAGCCCGAAAGCCGCGGGACCGATCGTCTCGGGCAGCGTCGCGTCCATTCCCAGCTCGATTCGCTGCGGCGAGACCGCCGCGGTGGGATCGACCCGCACCCATCCGCGCTCGCCAAGCCACACTTCGGTCCACGCGTGCGCGTCACGCTGGCGTACGATCAGGTAGTTGCCGAGCGGGTTCGGATCGCCACCCTGGTAGCCGGTCACCACACGTGCCGGGATGCCGCCGGCACGCATCAGGATCGTGAATGCCGAAGCGTAGTTCTCGCAAAAGCCGCGCCGCGATCCGAACAGGAACTCGTCGACCGGGTCACCGAGCAGCAGGGGCGGGCGCAATGTGTAGTAGAAGGGCTGCGTGCGGAAGTAATCGAGCGCCGCGTCTATGAATGCGTCGCCGCCTCCGGTCTGCAGGCGCCATCGAGCGGCCAGCTCGCGGGCACGGGGATGCGCGCCTCGCGGCAGCGCGAGCGCGGCGCGGCGCTGATGCTCGGTGAGGTGCTTCATCACCGCGCCGGGATAGGAGCGCAGCCGGTATCGGGTTCTGCGCGTGACGCGGCTGGTGGCGAGCAACTGGTACGCATCGCTGATGCGCATGCCGGGCGTCACGGAGGCCGGAACATCCAACGCGAAGATCCACTGTCGCCGATGCGGTTCCAGGGTGACGGTGTAGTCAACGCTCGCCCCGCGGATCTGCATCTCTGGCAGGGAGCTTCTTACGTGAAGATCACCCGCCGTCCAGTTGCGCCCATCGGTGTAGTTGAGCACCGGGCCGCGCCAATACAGGCGCGCGGGCGGCGGCGACCGGCCGTCGAAGGCGACGCGGAATGCCACCGCGTCGGATAGGCTCAACTGGCTTATGGTGCCGGGACTCATGGTGTCGCTGAGGCCGCTGCGTGCGCTGTGCGCGTCCTTCGGTAATCCCCACAGGGGGCCCGGCACGCGCGGGAACAGGATGAACAGCGCGAGCATCAGCGGCACGGCCTGGATCAGCAACGCGCCCGCGAGCCGCAGGTTGCCGGCTACGCGGCTGTGCTGAGGCGCGCTGTTCAGGTCCACCATGGCACCCGTCATGACCACGACCACCGCGACCATGTAGATGCCGGTGGGGATGTCCTGCGTGTAGAGAAAATTCGTGATGACCAGGAAGTATCCCAGGAACGTCGCCGCGTAGGCATCGCGAAGCCGTTCGATCTCCAGCAGCTTCATCCCCGCGAGCACCGTCAGCGCCGCCACGCCGGCGTTGCGCCCGAACAGCGTCCCGTAGCTCGCGAGCACCCCGCTGATGACGGCGATGGCGAGCAGTGCTCGCGCCCAGCGTCCCGGCAGGCGCACGCCGTGCAGCACGTGCTCGATGCGCCACAGCGCGAGCACCGCGAAAGCGATGCTGATCCAGGCCGGCATGCGGGTGACATGGGGTATGAGCACAAGCGTCAACGACGCCGTCAGCCACAAGGTCGCCGATCGCCCCGCACGCCAGTGTCCCTCACACATCGGCTTCCCCGTGCAGGGCGAGCGCGCTCAGGCAGGCGCTCAGGTGGGCGGCGCCGGTGGCAGGCCCCAGGGTGATGCCCGGCAGTCGCAACTCGTACTCGTGAGCGCGTGCGTCGGCTTCCAGCACCCACAGGCAGAGCTGCGACAGGCGAGCCTCCAGATCGGCCTGGCGGGCGTCGTCGAGGCAGATTCTGACGCTGAGCAGCGAGTCGCCGCTGAACTGCTTGACCGGGATCTCCTGTGTTCTGGCGAGCACTTTCCAGTGAATGCGCCGACTGGAATCGCCGGGCTGGTAACGGCGCAGCCCGGCGAAGTCGTCGCTACCGCGGGCATGCACGCCCGAGTCGTGTGCCGGGGCGTCAGTCGAGGCGGGCAGACTCCGATCGCCGGCGGGGCGTGGATAAACGAGGCCGTGGACGTTCGTGAGAACATTGGACCAGGCGCGGAACAACCCCAATGGAAAGCGGCTCGCGATCGTGACCCGCCCGAGCGCGAGTGTGCCGCGGCGGACGGTTCGTACCGGCAGCGCGACGCGCTGCATCGTACTGCCGAGCGCCGCGTGGGCGACACTGGATTGCCCGTTACCGTGCGCCGCGTGCGCATCGCCATAGCTGAACCCCAGGCTGTTTCGCTCGTGTTGCCCGCGGTTGTCCAGATACAGAGAGAAATGCGCGGACTCACCCGCGAACACGGGCGCCGCGGGCCTGAGGTGTACGCGAAGCGCCGCGAGATTGCGGTAGGTGTGCAGGATGGAGACCAGTGCCAGTCCGGTGAGGAGGAAAGTGAGCAGATATCCGAGGCCGTTGTTGTAGTTGACCGACCCGACGAGCATGACGAACAGGACCAGCACAAATGTCATGCCGTGGCGGGTCGGCATGATGTAGACACGGCGGCGCGTGAGTACTGTCGGGGCGTCGTCGGCGGGTGCGGCTTGCGTGTGCGCGGCGTTCATTACCTGGCTCGCATGACGGCACGCGACCGGCGTCCGCCCGGCTCAGGGGATGGGGACACCGTGCAACAGGGACTCCGTGACGTCCTCCGAATCACGCTCGATGGCGTGCGAGGTCAGGCGCAGACGGTGACTGGCGACGCTCGGCAGCACGGCCTGAATGTCCTCGGGGATGGCGTAATCGCGGCCCTGCAACACGGCCCAGGCCTGGGCGCTGCGCAACACGGCGAGGCCCGCCCTCGGTGAGAGGCCGGATTCGTAGTCCGGCGCGTCGCGCGTGTACGCGATCAACGATTGCACATAGTCGAGAAGCGCGTCGGACACGTTAACCGTCGGTACCAGGTTCTGTACGGTCTCAAGCCCCTGGGCATCGAGGCAGGGCGTGAGCGCATGCATCAGCTCGCGGCGATCGCGTCCCTTGAGCAGCGCGCGTTCCGCGTTGCGGTCCGGATAGCCGAGCTTGACGCGCATCAGGAATCGGTCGAGCTGGGACTCCGGCAACGCGAAGGTGCCGGACTGCTGGAAGGGGTTCTGGGTCGCAATCACGAAGAACGGCTGGGGCAGCTTGCGCGTCTCGCCGTCCTGGGTGACCTGGCGCTCTTCCATCGCTTCGAGCAGGGCGCTTTGTGCCTTTGGCGTGGCGCGGTTGACCTCGTCGGCCAGGATAAGCTGGGCGAAGATCGGTCCCGGGTGAAATTCGAAAGTGCCCGAGTCTTTCTCATACACCGATACGCCCAGCACATCGGCAGGAAGCAGGTCGCTGGTGAACTGGATGCGATGAAAGCTGAGGCCGAGCGTGCTGGCAAGCGCGTGCGCAAGCGTGGTTTTGCCCACGCCCGGGATGTCCTCGATCAGCAGGTGACCGCGCGCCAGCAAGCAGGCCATGCAAAGGCGGATGATCTCTTCCTTGCCGAGCACGATGCGTCCGACCTGCTCGATGGCGGCATCGATGTCCAGCGTGGCGGGCCGGCGGCGCTCCAGCGGCAGTTCTGTCAGGCTAAGTGGGCACATGGCAATGCGGCGCGGGATTCAGATTCAAAGCTTAGCCGATGCACGGCCGAGGTTCGAGCGTAGCGAGTTCTCGAGGCGCATGTTGTGAACCCGATCACGGGCGCATGCGTTCCCGGCGTCGGCACCGTGGGTGGCTCGCTGTAGGAGCGGGGCTGCTCGGCCATGTCGAACACTCTTGGATGCTCGTCGCCGAAGGCACGGGGCAGCACTTCGAGCGGGGTTACGTCTACTTCGCGATGCTCTTCAGTCTCGCGATCGAGCTTCTGAACATGCGCTACCGCGCCCGCCACGCCCAGCTCGCCGACGC
>CAZSDY010000208.1:0-6685 GCA_964605765.1 uncultured Ectothiorhodospiraceae bacterium
GCCCGACGAAGCAGCGCACGCCGCCGGCGCGCGCGGAGGCGAGCGCGCACGCGACCGCCGTCGTGCGGGCCGCGCGCGTCGTGGCCCGCCTCGCGCCGCCCGCTCGCGCCTCTCGCAGCGCGCTTTTTCGCCGCGAGGCAGCCCTCATGGCGAAACCCCAGCACATGGCCCGCCTCATCAACTGGACGCTCGCCGACCTCATGCTGGCGCATCCCGAGATCGTGCTCGCCGGCGAGGATATCGGACCCAAGGGCGGCGTCTACAACGTGACTTCGAAGCTCCACGAGCGCTTCGGACCCGCACGGGTCATCAACACGCTGCTCGACGAGCAGAGCATCCTGGGCCTTGCCATCGGGCTCGCGCACAACGCCATCCTGCCCATCCCCGAGATCCAGTTTCTCGCCTACCTGCACAATGCCGAGGACCAGTTGCGCGGCGAGGCCGCCACCCTGAGCTTTTTCTCCAAGGGGCAGTACACCAACCCCATGGTGATTCGCATTGCCGGGCTCGGGTACCAGCGCGGTTTCGGCGGGCACTTCCACAACGACAACAGCATCGCGGTGCTGCGCGACATACCGGGCATCGTGGTGGCGTGTCCCAGCAACGGGGCCGATGCCGTCGACATGCTGCGCGAGTGCGTGCGCCTGGCGCGCGAGGCGCAGCGCGTGGTGGTCTTTCTGGAGCCCATCGCGCTGTACATGATGCGCGATCTGCACGAGCCCGGGGACGGCTCGTGGACATTTCCCTATCACCCGCCAGACGGCAAGCGCCACGTGACGGTCGGCGAGCCGGGCAGTGTGGGCGACGGCACCGAGCTTTGCATTCTCAGCTACGCCAACGGCTATTACCTGTCGCGCCAGGCAGCGCGCGTGCTCGAGGCCGAGCACGGCGTGGCACTTCGGGTGGTCGATATCCGCTGGCTCGCGCCGCTCGACGCGGCGCGCATCATCGATGCCGCCGGCCCCTGCCATCACGTGCTGATCGTCGACGAGTGCCGCTCGACGGGGTCGCAGAGCGAAGCCCTGATGACGCTGTTCACGGAGCGCGCGGGCAGCACGGCACCGAAGCTCGCGCGCCTCGCGGCCGATGACTGCTTCATCCCGCTCGGCCCGGCCGCCACCGTGCCCCTGCCGAGCCGCGACGCCATCGTCGCGGCGGCGCTTGCCCTTCTGGGCGCGGGCAATCCGGTCGGACAGGGCCGGCCCTCGGCGCCATGATCGCGATCCCGAGCGCCCGGACAAAAAGCATGCGGAGCCGGGTACTTGCGCACCCGCTTGTGCTGGTGGTTCTCGATGTGGGCGACATGGCAATACTCGAACGCGGCATTGTCGAGGGATTCCTGCCGGCTATTTCCGCCATCGCCGGGCGCGGGTTCCACACCCGGTATTGTGGCAACGAGCTGGTTGCGGAGATGGGCACACCGCTGACGGCGTTGAGCGGGGTCTCGCGCCTCGTCCACGGTCACTACTCCTATCGCGAGCTGGAGCCCGGCGGCTACGGCTTCAGGAATAGAAACGCACAATGCCCCGGTCAGCCGGCACCGTTCTGGGAGGCGTTGCGTGGCACCGATGCGAGCGTGGCGATCGTCGACCCGCCGGAATTTACCACCGTCACAGGCCTCGATGGGGTGCAGCTTTGCCATTGGTACAGCCAGGAGGCGGCAGCCTCCCGGCTGCCGGCACGCAGCGAGCCGCCGGAGTTCTTGAGCCGAGCCGCCCGGCGCCTGCGGCACAAGCAATGGTTCGACAACTTCCTGTTCCAGAGTCCGTTGGCAAAGGACAAAACCCTGCACCGGCGCATGCTGCGGCGCGTGGCGCGCAAGGGTGCATTCTTCCGCGATCTGCTCACCGAGCGCAGCTACGATCTGATGGTGCTCGGATTTGCCGATACGCACACCGCCGGCCACCGCTTCATCAAGTACCGGGAGCGGCTCGCCGGCGCCGCGCGGGACGAGGAGATGCGCGATTCGCTGCGCGACCTTTACGTGGCCATCGACCAACAGATCGGGCACATCATCGAGATTTGCGGCACACAGAGCCACGTCATTGTCACGAGCTTCTCGGACATCGCCGTGCAGTTTCCGACCGAAGGACTCACCGAGACGTTTCTCCTCGAGCTCGGCTATGCGGCGCCGTGCAACCAGCCCGAACACGCCCATCCGCGCGATGTTGCGCGCCGAGTGCTGCCCCTTTCGTGGCGGAAAAGGATTGGGAAACGCCTGCCGGTCGCCTGGCAGGAGCACCTGCTGTCATGGCGCTCGCACGATTGTCACGACTGGCGTCGCACACGCGTGTTCGCGATTCCCGGTATGTATCAATCCTATCTGCGAGTCAACCTGAGGGGGCGCGAACCTGAGGGCATCGTCACCCCGGGCGCCGAATATGAGGAGCTGCTCACCGGAGTCGAATCGGATCTGAAGGCGCTCATCGATCCGGTATCCGGACAACCGGCTGTCACATCGGTGGTCAGAACGAGCACCCACTTCGGCTGTCAGCCACCCGACAAGCTGCCGGACTTGTTCGTCGACTGGAGACAGACCGACTACTTCATGGAGACGGTCATGCACCCGCGGGCCACCCTGCACCAGAGCCCGCCGCACTACTTTCGCGAATCGGCGCACACCTACGATGGGTTCCTCGCCGTGGCGGGGCCGCACATCGCCGCCGGCGACGGCCCGGAAACGGTAGAGCTGCTGGACCTCGCCCCCACCTGTCTCGGTCTGCTCGGTATCGAGCCCCCGGCGCGAATGAGCGGGCACGCGCTGCCCTGCACCACGGCGCGATGAAAGTGCTGCTGGTCAGCGATTACGCCACGCAGACCGGCGGTATCGAGCACATGACGCTCGCGCTGAGCGCGAGCGCGGCCACGTCGAACGATGCGTGCGTCTACCAGCGCACGTGCGCCATCGAATGCCAGTGAGGCATCCACCATCCGCCTGCGACCGGCACATGGCGGCGGCGTATTCACCCGGCTCCGGATGCGGTTATGCTTTCGCGAGCCCTTATACTGTGAGGCCAATTGAGCGGGCGGGCGTGAGCCATCGCGCCTTCCCACATCTTCCAGGCAGGCACGCCATGACGGGGTAGCATGGACAGCGAACTTCCGTACTTTTCCGTGGTGGTGCCGACCTTCGCCCGGCCGCGACGCCTGGCGGCATGCCTGCAGTCCCTGTCCGCGGTGGAATATCCGCGTGACCGGCTGCAAGTGATCGTGGTCGACGACGGCGGTCCGGAGTCGCTCGATCCAGTGGTGGCGCCGTTTCGCGATGCGTTGCGGATCTCACTCGTGGTGCAGCACAATCAGGGTCCCGCCGCGGCCCGCAACCACGGTGCGCGGCGGGCTTGCGGGGACATGCTCGTGTTCACCGACGACGACTGCACCGCGGAGCCGGGCTGGCTCGCCGCGCTCGCGCGTTGCGCCGCCGCCGCCCCCGGCGAGATGATTGGCGGGCGCATCGTCAACGCGCTCGAACACAATCCCTATGCGGCCACCAGCCAGGCACTCGTCTCCTTTCTTTATGCCTACCACAACCCGCTCAACGATAACGCGCGATTCTTCGCTTCCAGCAACATGGCGGTGCCGGCCCGGCGCTTTGCGGACATCGGTGGATTCGATACGTCCTTTCCGCTGGCGGCCGGCGAAGACCGCGATCTTTGCGATCGATGGCTTCACCACGGTTTTGCCATGCGCTACGAGCCGGCCGCCGTCATACTTCACGCGCACTGCCTGCGCCTGACGAGCTTTGTCCGCCAGCACTTCGGCTACGGGCGCGGTGCATACCATTTTCACCAGGCGCGGGCGCGGCGCGGCGAGGGCCGCATCGAGCTGGAACCCTTGTCGTTCTATCTGGGCCTGCTTCAAGATCCGGCACCCGCGCGGCAGCCGCGCTGGCGCCACGCGTGCCTGATGCTGTTGACGCAGTGCGCCAACGCCGGCGGATTTTTCTGGGAGGCGCTTGCCCGGCGCAAAAAACTGGGGACACACATAATTTAATAACTTAGGGGTCCCTAAGTTATTAAATTATGTGTGTCCCCTTGTGCATAGCAGCGCTCAGTAACGCAGCGCTGCACACACGCCGAGATGATCGCTCGGCCACACACCGTCGAGCGGTTCATCGCCCGCGACCCGGCATTGCACGACGTGCCCGGCGCCACCCGTGCATGGCGGTCCGACGAAGATGTAGTCGATGCGTCGATCGGGCTCCAACTCCTTGCGCGCATACGGGTTGACGTTGGTCCAGGTGCTGCCCGCCCCCCCATCACCGCCGTCCTCCCAGGCGTCACGGAACACCAGGCCCGCGGCGGCACAGCTCGTGTAGCCCGTCACCATGCGGATCTCCTCCGAGCCGGGCGCGGCATTGAAATCGCCGCACACGATCGGCGGGTAGCCGCCCGGCGCGCGCGAGGCGACAAAACGTGCCAGCGAACGCACCTGGTCCTGGCGCACGTCGCTATGCTCCAGGCGCCAGTTGAGGTGCGTGCTGAACACCGGAATGACACCCCGAGGGCCATCAACCTCGGCGTGCACGACCACACGCTTTTCCTCGGCATGCTCGGGCGCCGGGAGGTCCCAGGTGTCGGTACGGATGAGGGGCCAGCGGGCGAGCAGTGCGTTACCGAATCCGATACCCTCGGCGCTCACGCTGCGCGCGTGGTAGCTCGCATGATACCCGAGCGCCGTGGCGAGAACCTCGGCCTGGTTGCGCTCGGCATCGCTCCACACCTCCTGCAGCGCGATGACATCGGGGTCGAGTCGCTCTATGGTCGCCAGGATGGCCGGCCAGCGCCGCTCCCAGGGACCATATCGCCACCAGATGTTCCAGGTCAGCACCCGCAATCGGGATTCGATCAACGTCCCGAAGGGCCCATCCCACCCCAGTTCCGAGTCACTCATTGAACCGCCCTCCCCGATTCACCGGATCCTGACAGCCCGTTCAGACCGAAGGGGCCGACGCAATCATGAAGATGCCGATCGCCACCAGAACGAACGCCGACGACCGGCCGACCAGCGGTCCGGCCGGCACCACCTTCTCGACCAGGACGAAGACCGTGATGGCGACGACGCAGAGCAGGTTCATCACCCCGCCGACGAACAGCAGTGCCATCAGCGCCCAGCAACAGCCGAGACAGAATACACCGTGCACGAAGCCCATGCGAAACGCGCCCGCCGTACCGTCGCGCCATAGGCGGGAAAGGAACCACACGGGGTTTCGGCAGCGCTTCAGGCACGCGCTCTTGTAGGGCGTCCACTGATACACGCCCGCCGCGACGAGCACGATCCCGGCAAAGACCGCGCTGCTGCTCGCCATCATCGGTGACAGGAGCGCGGCGCGCTCGAGTGCCCATTGCACGCCGGTGGCGGTGGCGCTGAACATCGTCCATACCGCGACATAACCGGCGAAGAACGCCGCGGTGGGGATCACGGCATTCCCGCTTCCGGCCTTGCGGCGCAGGACCAGGGCGTAGAGCAGGATCATCGGCGTGGCGCTTGGCGTCATCATGCCGACCATCATGACCGCCCACATGGAGAACATGAAAGCGGCGTCGAGCGCGGTCCACGGCTCGAGCACGAGCATGCGCCCCACGTCCTGCATGCCGCCGCTCGGCGTCATCCCCATCTCATTGGCGAGCAAAAGGAGATAAACCCACGCCACAGAGGTCAGCAGCCCCAGCGCACCGACGACTATCTGTCGATCGCGGCGCAGGAACCCTTCAACTGCCCGGTCCACACCCATCACTCAGCCACACGCAGAGGGCCCGGATCGATTCAGGGACTCGCCAGAGGATGACTGTCCTGCTCGATGATGCCGTAGGGCCCGTAGGTCACGAAGCTCATGGCGGTGAAGCGCCTGTCGTGCTTTTGCTCGAGCGCACCCTGACTCCAGAACGAGGCGCTCGCCATCTCGGCCTCGCGGAACTCGAAGCCATCACGAAGATGCAGGCTCGCATGATGCTCGGCACCCGTCACGGGGTTGCGTATCGGCTCGACGGTGGCCCCGAGCACGTTGTCCACGGCAAAGCGCCCGGTCCTGCTCTCGAGGTCCCATTCGAAGGCGATGTCCGCAAACACGGGGTCCGGCTCGTGCGCGATCGTCGACCCGTAAATGGCGAAGCCGGTCGTCGCTTCCTGCTCTTCCCCGCCGAGGATCTTGAACAGTGCCTCGACCTGCGCCTCGCTCGCGCGCTTGTCGATGACGCTCCACCAGGTCCCGTCGCCTTCGTGCACGGGCCCCGGCCAGCGGTACGCCCCGGCCGTGCGCAAGCCGTCCAGGCGCACGTCGGCAAAATAGCCTTCCGTGATTTCCATCGCCATCACGCCCTCGCACGGTGTACGCGTCGGCGGCGCCATGAACTCGCAGGGGCAACCGTAGTCGCAGCTGCACGTACCGATCTGCTTGGTCCTGATCATCCAATCCACGTAAGCCATTGTCTTCCCTCCTCGGCTCGCCCGCCTCCCGGGGCTGGTGCAAAGACCGCGTGCCTGGCGAAAACGCTACCATCACATCATGATCTGGGTCAATTGCACCGGCATGGCGCGGCGTCGCCCAGGTGCCAGGAGATCGATCAGGAAGCCCGCCCCGCACGGAACGTCCAGACGGGAGACCTCGCGAGTCCCCGGGCGCGGCTCTGGTGCCGCGACGCTGCCGCGCTCTCGCGACCGCTCACCATTCACCGACGTTGGGCAT
>CAZSDY010000209.1:0-6682 GCA_964605765.1 uncultured Ectothiorhodospiraceae bacterium
CAACCTGGGCGGTGAACAGTCCGGCCACCTGCTCTTCCTCGATCACAACACGACCGGGGACGGCTTGATGACGGCGCTGCAGACGCTCGCCGTGATGCGGCGCAAGGGACGCAGCCTCGCGGAGCTGACCGCGGACTTCGAGGCGATGTTCAAAATGATCTACTCCGCGCGCCCGGGCGCCGAGGCGCGGGCGGGCTGCCCGTACGAGGAGCTCGCGGCGTCGACGGCCAGTGGCTGTTGTTCCGCACGACCCGGTTGGTCTCATGGTAGGCGAGGCATCGGTCGTCCCAGGGCAGTCCGCAATGCTCGATGAGCGAACGGCTGACCGCCTCCTGATTCGAAACCAGGGCCTCGTAGCTGACCTCGTGCATCTCGACGGGCAACACGCGACGCCAGTGGTGCATCAACCGCTCGTACAGCCGGCAATATTCCGCAATGGCCTTCAAATCGTAAGAGAACTCCAGTAGACCCGGCAGGAAGCACTGGAAGTAGAGCGACACCGCCACGTCCATGAGGTCTCGCTTGCAGTGAATGAAGCGGGCGGCCGGGAAGAGGCGCGCCAGCAGACCGAGGTGCAGGAAGTGGGTGACCGCCTTGTCCGTTACCCGCAGCGCCCCGGGGCTCGCCGAGCGCAGATGCTCGCCATATCCGGCCGCGAGGGATTGTGCCAGAGAATCGTCGATGAGCGCCACACACTCGGGGTAAGGCTGCCCCAGCCGATGGGGCAGTTCCTTGTCCGCCAGGCGGCCGATGAATGTAAGCTCGCCCGCACCGTGAGCCCTCGGGTGGCTGGCGATGATCTGCTCTACCAGAGTCGTGCCGGAGCGCGGCATGCCGACGATGAAGATCGGCAGCTCCGAACCGCAGGCGCCGCGATTGAATCTCTCGAAAAAGGCGGGGGTGAAGGTCCGCACGGTACGCGCGACCTGCTCCCGGTGGGCATCCATGTCGAACTCGGCGGTTCTCGCGCGCAACCGGTTTGCCGTCTCGTAGTGATCGAATGCCTTTTCATGGCCGCCGCAATCGTCGTGCATCTTGCCGAGAGCAAAGCTCAGATAAGCCCGCGCTTCCTCGTCGTCGCCCGCCCGATCCAGCATCGACTCGACCTTCGAGATCTCGTCGCGGTCGTGCGCACCGAATCGGCGCAGACTCGCCAGCGCCATCTGCGTCATGGCGTGGTCGGGCTTGAGCTCGGTCACCTTGCGGTAGTGCTCCATGGCTGCACCGGCATGACCTTGGGTCATGTGTAACGATCCCAGCTCATAGTGAGCCTCGGCATAACTCGGATCGAGACGTATCGAGGTCTCGAGCGCACTCTGCGCCTCTTCGAATTTGTCCTCGAGCACGAGCAGCGCTCCGAACGCACCCCACCCCTCGGCGTCGTCCGGGATGAGCTCCACTGCGCGCCGCAGATGAATCTCCGCCTCGCTGTAATTGCCTTGTCGCTTGAGAATCGTGCCCACATTAAAGTGCGCCGTGCCGTAATCGGGCCGCAGCTCGAGCGCCTTAGTGTAGGCCTCCAAGGCTTCCGCCAGGCTCCCCTGCTCGCGAAGCATATTGCCCAGATTGTTGTGGCAGATCGGGTCGTGCGGCGAGCGCTGCAGGGAACGTCTCAACAGCTCGATCGCCTCGTCGACACGACCGGACTCCTTGACCAGCAATGCCAGATACTGGAGCGCCGCGGGGTGATTGGGAGCGTGGCGCAATACTTCGCGATACATGCGCTCCGCGGCCCGGCAACGTCCCACGCGGTGCATCGAGATTGCCTCGCGCAGCAGGTCCTCCGCCGTCGATGCGAACCGGCGTTGGGGCCGCGGCCGCGGGGTCGTGGCCTTCCTGCGGGTGCGTCGACTGGACTTTCTCGCCATGCGCAAGCGCTCCCGGATTCTCAGTGACCGGCGCCATCGCCCGATGGTCCAAGCAGGTCTCCCAGTTCGGCTTTCAGGCGTTCGATGTACGGCTCGTAGTTCCGCCATCGACCGCACGAGCTCCGGTAGAGCGGTTGCCTCACCTGCCAGTTGCTCGCGGTATGCACCGTGCGCTCACTGCGGTGCGGACTCAGACAGCGGTCGTCCCAATCCAGCCCACAGTGCTCGATCAGCTTCCGCGTGACCGGCTCCGGCTCGGCCACCAGGGTCTCGTAGTCCACCTCCAGCATCTCGACCGGCAGCACCTCGCGCCAGTGCGCCATCAGGCGTGCATAGTGCCTGTAGAAGAAGGCAATGTCTCCGACATCATAGGCCCACTCGTGGCCGCGGTCGAAGCTCTGGAAATAGATCGACAAGCAGGCGTCCAGCGGTGCGCGCGAGCAGTGGATGATCCGCGCGTCGCGGAACAAGCTGGCAATGAAGCCCAGGTGAAAGAAGTTCAGCGGCATCTTGTCGATGACCCGCCGCGCCCCACCGGCGATAGCCCGCGTCTTGTCCAGGTACCACTCGGCGAGCTCGCGGGTGAGCTCCTGCGTCATCTGCTCCGCGCACCTCGGATAAGAAACGCGCGTCCCCACCCGCCCGGCGAGCTTTTGCGTCAGCTCGTCGACGTAGGGCAGCTCATCCGCCCCGTAGGCTTCGGGATGGCTTGCGATGATCTGCTCAACCAAGGTCGTACCGGAACGCAGCATCCCCACGATGAACACCGGGGAGCGCGAATCGTGACCGAAATCCGCCCGGGCGTCGAAGTATCCCTTCGAAAATGTCCCGATGATCCTCGCCACCGCCGTTTGGAGCTGCGCCCGGTCGAACGACACGGCTTGCGCGACCAGCGCGTTGGCGGTGTGATAATACTCGAAGGCGCGCGCGTAGCGCCCGAGGTCGTCCATCACCTTACCCAATGCAAAGTGCAGGTCGGAGCGCGCCTCCCTCGACAGGTCTTCCCGGCCCAGCAGGGACTCCAACCTCTCGACAGCGGCGCCGTCCCCGGGCGCGAAGCGGCGCGATCGGGCAATGTCCAGGCTCGCCCCCGGCAGCCTCGGATCGATGTCGAGCGCTTTTCGATAGCAATCGTGGGCCTCGCTGAGCATCCCCTTGCTCATCAGCACGTGCCCGAGCCCATGATAAGCCTGGGCGTAGCCCGGTTCGAGATCCAAGGCGCGGCGCAACATGGCTTGCGCCGCGTCCGGCCGGCGCTGCACGTGCAGCGCCTGTCCGAGTCGCAGATGGGCCGCGGCATGGGCCGGGTCGTGGCGTATCGCGCCTCTCAGTGCCTGCACGGCATCGGCTACTCGGTCTGCACCCAAATGCGCGAGACCGAGCGTGTAGAGCGCATCCGAATCGCCGGGCGCGAGCGCCAGGTACTCGCTGAGACACGCCGCCGCCGCCTGGTAGTCCCGGTGCTCACGATACAGCTCGGCCAGTTGCAGCCGCGCCTCCTTCGCCTTTGGTCTCACTCGCAAGGCTTCGCGCAGCACCGTGACCGCCTCCTCCGCCCGTCGCTGCTCGACGAGCAGGCGTGCCAGCGCGAGGTAGGTTTCCACCAGCTGCGGATAACGCTCGAGCATCCGGCGATACATCTGCTCCGCAGCGGCGAGGTCGCCCGCAGCATGGCGCTCCAGGGCGGGCTGCAGCATCGCGGTGAACCGGTTCTTGCGCCCCCGGGGCTCGCGGCTGCGATGTCGCTTGCGTTTGGTCGAGCTTCGGCTCACGCGTCGATGGATCCGTCGGTCGAGGGGCCCCGGTTGTTCTACGCCGCCCCCGTCGTTCTCCTTGCTTGCCGGGCATGGATCAATAAGCTCATCGGCTGAGCAACGGGGCGCTGCCGGCATTATTTACCAAAAGGCGGAATCCTCCAAGCAACTGTCGGAACAGCCTGCAACTTGCTTCGATCACGCCAACCGAGCATGCTGGTGCCGCGATCGTCCTCTCGGCACGCCTGCGACAAGACGCCCGCGGTCTGCTCTCGCGTTTCTGCACCGAGGCGTCCGTCGCGACCGTGCCGTTTGGTGAAATGCATTACGGCACCGCCGTGGAAGCCTGGCTGCGATTCGGCAAGGGCCGGCACCCCGCTTCGCTCAATTTCGGGAATTGCATGACCTATGCCACGGCCAGGCTCGCCGGCCAACCGTTACTGTGCACCGCTCGTGACTTTTCGAGAACGGATCTGGAGCTTGCCTGAGGGAGTCGGGCTTGGTGTGGATAGAACGCATCGCCATGACGGAGCGTGGCGACACGCGCGCGGGCGGGGGAATCGATGAGCTGGTGGGGAAAGCTGGTCGGCGGCGCATTCGGCTTCATGCTGGGGGGGCCGCTCGGCGCGCTGCTCGGCGTGGTGCTCGGGCAGTCCTTCGACTCGGGACTGAAAGAGGCGCAGCGCGCCGATTTCGGGTTGGGCGGCGCCGCTCAGCGGGAAAGGACGCAGGCCGCGTTCTTCACCGCCACCTTCTCGGTGATGGGGCATATCGCCAAGGCCGACGGCCGGGTTACGCCTGACGAGATCCGGCTGGCAACCGCCGTCATGGACCACCTGTCCTTGTCCGGCGCGCTCAAGCACGCCGCGCAGAGACTGTTCAACGAAGGCCGCGCGCGCGGGTTCGCGCTCGACGATGTCCTCGATCAACTCCGCGTGGAATGCCGGCGCAGCCGCAATCTGCTGCGGGTCTTCCTCGAGATACAGGTGCAGGCAGCCTACGCGGACGGTCACGTGCATCCCGAGGAACGACGCATCCTGGAGCACATCTGCGAGCGCTTGCACCTCGGGCCTGGCGAGCTCGACCACGTCGAAGCCATGTTGCAGGCCGAGTATCAGCGCCAGAGCGGGGCGGCGCCCGCCACCATGCGCCTCGCCGACGCCTACACCGTCCTCGGTGTCGAGGAGCGTGCCAGCGACGCCGAGGTCAAGAAGGCCTACCGCCGCCTCATGAGCCGGCATCATCCCGACAAGCTGGTCGCCAGGGGATTGCCCGACGAAATGATGAAAGTCGCCACCGAGAAAACGCAGGAGGTCAAGGCGGCGTACGAGCGGGTGCAGGCTGAGCGCAAGGATCGGGCGTAGCCGGCCAAGGTCTCGTCCGCGTGAGACATCTCGGATAAACTCGGCCGACGCATCCGGCGGGTACTGTCAACATGCTCCCCCCATTCATCGCAGCGTCGATACTGTCCGCTGATTTCGCACGCCTGGGCCACGAGGTGGAGGCGGTGCTCGAGGCAGGCGCCGACATCGTGCACTTCGACGTCATGGACAACCACTACGTGCCGAACCTCAGCATCGGGCCCCTGGTCTGCGAAGCCTTGAGAAAGCATGGCATCGAGGCCCCCATCGACGTGCACCTGATGGTCAAGCCCGTGGATCGCATCATCCCGGACTTCGCCAGCGCCGGTGCCAGCTATATCAGCTTTCATCCCGAAGCATCGGAGCACGTGGACCGCAGCTTGCAGCTCATCGCCGAGCACGGTTGCCGGGCGGGTCTCGCGTTCAACCCCGCCACGCCGCTCTCGGTTCTCGACCATGTGCTCCAAAGGCTGGATCTCATCCTCATCATGTCCGTCAATCCCGGCTTCGCCGGTCAGTCCTTCCTGCCCTGTGCGCTCGACAAGGTGAGCGCCGTGCGCCGCCTCATCGACGCGAGCGGCCGGGAGATCCGCCTGGAAGTCGACGGCGGGGTCAAGATTGACAATATCGCGCGCATCGCCGCAGCGGGAGCGGATACGTTCGTGGCGGGCTCCGCCATATTCGGCAGCGGCGATTACGAGGGTACGATCCGCGCGATGCGCGCGGCGCTTGCCGGCACCGGATGAACCGGCGACGCTTCGCGCCACCGGCGCTGTGCGCCATCGATCTCGACGGCACCCTGGTAGACACCCTGCCCGATCTCGCCTTCTGCCTGAACGAGACGCTGGCGTCCCTGGGACTCGACCGCGCCGGCATCGACGATGCACGGCGCTGGATCGGCGGGGGCGCGGAAGACTTCGTCGCGCGGGCGCTGACAGCGCGTGGCGCGGGTGGCGACACCGCCGTGCTGGCGCGCGCGCGAGACACCTTTCTGGCGCTTTACGCGGAACATACCTGCGAGCGGAGCAAGCTATATCCGGGCGTGCGCGAAGCCATTCGCCTGCTGCGTGACAGGGGCAGCGGATTGGCCTGTATCACGAACAAGGCGGCACGCTTCACCGATGGCCTGCTCGCCGCCCTCGACATCGCCTCCGAGTTCGACCTGGTCGTGAGCGGAGACACGCTGCCAGCGAAAAAGCCGGATCCGGCGCCGCTGCTGTTTGCCGCGCGCCAACTCGGTGTCGAGCCCCGCGAGTCCCTGCTGATCGGCGATTCGGTCACCGACATCGCGGCCGCGCAGGCGGCAGGTTTCAGCATCATCTGTGTCACTTATGGGTATAATCACGGGTCCGACCTGCGTCAAGCCCGCCCGGATGCGGTGATCGATTCCCTGTCGGAGCTGGAAGAGTTGCTCATGCAACCGGGGTGAGAACACAGTGGACGTCATCAACCGAACACTGCACAGATGCGTCGTGGCGCCGCGATGGCGATGGCGCCCGCAAGCTATCGCAACACCGATCACGGCATTGACGACAACGACCATCTGTGGTGACTCACATGACGCCAGAAGAATTCTCCACGCTTGCCAGGGAAGGCTATAACCGCATCCCCGTCGTCCGCGAGGTGCTCGCGGATCTGGATACACCGCTCAGCACCTACCTGAAGCTCGCCGCGCAGGGGTACTCGTACCTGTTCGAGT
>CAZSDY010000210.1:0-6569 GCA_964605765.1 uncultured Ectothiorhodospiraceae bacterium
AGCGCCAGATGGAGAAGAGCCAGCGCGAGTACTACCTCAACGAGCAGATGAAGGCGATCCAGAAAGAGTTGGGTGAAATGGAGGACGCGCCCAACGACATCGAGGAACTGACCCGCAAGATAGAATCGGCGGGTATGTCCAAGGAGGCCTACAAGAAGTGCTCGACCGAGCTGAAGAAGCTCAAGATGATGTCGCCGATGTCTGCGGAGGCGACCGTGGTGCGCAACTACATCGACTGGGTGGTCGGCGTGCCGTGGAAGAAGCGCACGCGCATTCAAAAGGACCTGTTCCGCGCCTCGGAGGTCCTGGAAGCGGACCACTACGGACTCGACAAGGTCAAGGAGCGAATTGTCGAGTACCTGGCCGTGCAGCAGCGCGTGCGCAAGCTCAAGGGTCCCATCCTGTGTCTTGTCGGACCGCCCGGCGTGGGCAAGACCTCACTCGGCCAGTCCATTGCCCGCGCGACGAACAGGAAGTTTGTCAGGATGTCGCTCGGCGGGGTGCGTGACGAGGCGGAGATACGCGGTCATCGCCGCACCTATATCGGTGCCCTGCCCGGGAAGATCGTGCAGAACCTCTCCAAGTCGGGGGTCCGCAACCCGCTGTTTCTGCTCGACGAGGTCGACAAGATGTCGATGGATTTTCGCGGTGATCCCTCTTCCGCGCTGCTCGAGGTCCTCGACCCCGAACAGAACCACACGTTCAACGATCATTACCTCGAGGTCGATTACGATCTCTCCGATGTGATGTTCGTCGCCACGGCTAACAGCTTGAACATCCCACCGGCGCTTCTCGACCGGATGGAGGTCATTCGGTTGCCGGGCTACACGGAAGACGAGAAGATCAACATCGCCAAGCGCTATCTCGTGCCCAAGCAGATGAAGAACAACGGCCTCAAGCGCGGCGAGATGGTGCTCACCGAGTCATCGCTTCGCGACATCATCCGCTACTACACGCGTGAGGCCGGGGTGCGCAACGTGGAAAGGGAGATCGCCAAGATCTGCCGCAAGGTGGTACGGCACAAGGTCTCCAGGCACGAGCACGACAGCGCCACGCGCGTCACGCCGCGCGGCCTGCATAAGTACCTGGGCGTGAAGCGCTTTCGCTATGGTCGCAAGGAAGAGCAGGATCGCATCGGGCAGGTCACAGGGCTTGCCTGGACCGAGGTGGGCGGTGATCTGTTGACCATCGAGGCAGCCATCATGCAGGGCAAGGGCAAGTCGACCTACACCGGCCAGCTCGGGGACGTGATGCAGGAATCGATCCGCGCCGCGCTGACGGTCTTGCGCAGTCGCAGTGAGCTGCTCGGCATCGAGCCCGACTTCTACCAGAAGCACGACGTGCACGTGCACGTGCCGGAAGGTGCGACACCCAAGGATGGTCCCAGTGCCGGCGTGGGAATGTGCACGGCACTGGTGTCGAGTCTGACCCGGATCCCGGTGCGTGCCAACGTGGCGATGACCGGCGAGATCACCTTGCGCGGTGAGGTACTGCCGATCGGCGGGCTCAAGGAGAAGTTGCTCGCGGCGCTGCGCGGCGGTATAGACACGGTGCTGATACCGGATGATAACGCCCGCGAGCTGGCGGAGATTCCGGCCAACATCAAGAACAACCTGGAGATCCGGCCGGTGCAGTGGATAGACCAGGTATGGGAGCTGGCATTGCATGAAATGCCAAAGCCGGCAGGGGAGCTGCGCGGTGAAATCGTGGAGCCGGACAAGGCAAACGAAGAGACAGGCACTAAGCGGCTCAGAACACACTAGAGCGGGGGTGGCGCAGGGGCGGGGCTGCGACTTGAAAATGGTGCCCGTCCGGTCTCGGTTGTCGTATCAGTCTCGTATCGATTCCTGCAGCCTGTGACAGGGTCAGCTTGACAGGCAATTTTGGCAGTTGGTATAAGAACGTGGCAGGTCTGTTTCAGTGAACGGAACTGCGCGATGTCTGTCTGCACAATTCAATCTGCGCTTCCGGACACTGAGGGGACAAACTTATGAACAAATCAGAAGTCATTGACGCGGTCGCCGAGTCCGCGGACGTACCAAAGACGGTGGCAGTACGGGCGGTCGAAGCGATGACGCAGGTTATCACCAGTGCACTGAAGAACGGGGAGGACGTGAGCCTCATCGGGTTCGGTACCTTCCGCGTGAAACAAAGGGCGGCACGTCTCGGGCGTAATCCGCGCACCGGTTCCACCATCGAGATCAAGGCCTCCAAGCTACCCGTGTTCAAGCCTGGAAAAGCACTCAAGGATGCCGTAAGCTAATCGGCTCCTTGGGGTGCTTAGCTCAGCTGGGAGAGCGTCGCCCTTACAAGGCGAAGGTCGGGGGTTCGAACCCCTCAGCACCCACCAGTTTCCGGAGCGGTAGTTCAGCTGGTTAGAATGCCGGCCTGTCACGCCGGAGGTCGCGGGTTCGAGTCCCGTCCGCTCCGCCAGTGGCTCGAGGAGGGCATGCGCGATGGCATGCCCTCTTTAACTCCGTGAGTTCAGGGGACACTATACTGATTCCGCCTCGGGAGAAATCAGGATAGAAAACCCCTGCGTGAGGAAACGCTATACTGTTCGCTGGATTCCCACTGTCCTTAGTATTTTCCGAATCGAGATCAGTATACCGTCCCCCGAATTTGCACGCCGATGCCGGTGCCGGGTGTGACCAGGGCGCTGGCGCGCTTGGATTGGAGAGCTCGCAATGCTGCAGTTCATTCGGGATCAGGCGACCGGCTGGATCGCCTGGGCCATCATCATCTTGATCAGTATTCCGTTTGCGATGTGGGGAATCTACAACTACGTAACCCCGCGGCCGAGCGTGTCAGTGGCGACGGTCAATGGTACGGAACTGTCGATCAGGCAGTTCCAGCAGGCCTACCGGCGCCACCAGCGTCGACTCCAGCAGATGCTCGGGGCGAGCTTCGATATCCGCCAGCTCGACGATAAGCTGGTGAGAGAGCAGAGTCTGGACGGCATGGTACGCGAGGAATTGCTGGTGCAGATGGGACAGTCGGATGGATTACGCATCAGCGACGCACAGCTTGCGGGTGCCATTCATGCACAGCCACTCTTTCAAGAAGGCGGACAGTTCTCTCAGGCGCGCTACGATCAGTTCCTGCAGCGCCAGGGCTACAGCGCCGGCGGCTTCGAATTCGATTTGCGCCGCTCGCTGCTGGGTGAGCAGATCTCCTCCGGTATCGCGGGCTCGACCATCACGACCGCGAGCGAAAAGGCACGGATGCTCGCGCTGATTGGCCAGACTCGTGATATTTCCGTGCTGCGAATCGCCCCTGACCGCTTTTCCGGTGTGCCGATCCCCGAAGAGGAGATTCAAGGCTACTTCTCCGACCATCAGGCCGAGCTCATGACCCCCGAGCTCGTGACTATCGAGTATGTGAGCGTGTCCGAGGATGATTTGGCGAAGGACGTCGTCATTGACGAAGCGAGTCTGCGGGCGCGCTACGAGTCGTCGAAAGAAAGTTACACGACGCCCGAGAGCCGCCGGGTCAGCCATATTCTGTTCCAGGTGCCCGATGATGCGGATGAAGCCGCCATCGAGCAGGCGCGCGGCGCGGCCGATGCGGTGCGCCGGCAGATCGATGAGGGCGGCGACTTCGCCAAGCTCGCGGGCGAGCACTCCGACGATCCCGGGTCGGCCGGCCGCGGTGGCGATCTGGGGTACTTCGAGCGCGGCGTGATGGTCGACCAGCGCCTGGAGGACGCTGTTTTCAGCATGGCGCGCGGTGAGGTGAGTGCGCCGGTGCGCTCTTCCGCCGGCATCCATCTGCTCAAGCTGACCGACATCAAGGCGGGGCAGGTGAAAACATTCGAGGAGGCGCGTGACGAGGTGTTGCGTGAGTTCCAGCTCTCGGAGGCCGAGCAGATGTTCTTCGATCGCGTGGAACGCCTGGCCAATCTGGCGTTCGAATCTCCGGACTCGCTGGAACTCGCCGCGGAAGAGCTGGGGCTCGACATTGAGTCCGCCGGCCCGTTCGGCACACAGGGCGACCCCACGGACCTGATAGCCGGAGATCCCAAGGTGGTGGAGGCTGCCTTCAGCCTGGAGGTGCTGGAAGAAGGCAACAACAGCGACGTCATCGAGCTTTCGGGTGGTCGGTCAGTCGTGGTTCGTGCCAAGGACCACCGGCCCGCGCGGCCGCAGACACTGGATGAGGCCCGCGAGCTGATCGGCAAACGTCTGGAGAGTGAAGCAGCAAGGGCCCGGGCGGAAGCGGCGGGCAGGGACGCGCTGCAAAGGCTCGAGGGCGGGGAGAGCCGTGAAGCCGTCGCCGCCTCGCTTGGCGCGCAGTGGGTGGCACATGCGGGCGTTGGCAGGCAGGCAACCGGAATCGACAGCGCGGTGTTGCGGCGCGTTTTCACGATGCCTCGCCCGGAGTCCGGCGCCGTGACCTACAGCGCCACGTTTACCAGCGACGGCGATTTCATGCTCGTGGTGCTGGGTGGCGTAACACCGGGGCGGGCCGACGCCATGCAGGCTGACCAGATCAAGGCAATCGAGGAACAACTTGCACTCGACCGCGGGCAGGCGGCGTACGAGGCTTATCTGCGCGCGGTTCGCGAGCAGGCCGAGGTCGTCATCCACGAGGAAACCCTGCAGTCGGGCTAGCCGTTCAAGGCCCCCGTAGGAGCGGGCTTCAGGCCGCGAACGCGGTGGGCAGTGCGTTTGATGCCCTGGAAGGATCGCGGAATGAATCGCGCTCCTACAAGGGGTCGCCCGAATCCCCATGGCTGGACGAGGCCCGCCTGTAGGAGCGGACTTCAGTCCGCGAACACCGCGGGCACGGCCCTTTATTCCCTGCGAAGCATGAGCTTCCTACGGGGCAGCACGCTACGAACGGGCGAGGCGGCTGCCGCGCCGGAAACGCTTCTTGAGAAACTCCATCTGGTCAGCCAGGATCGAACGGTTCGACAGAACCAGGTACTCCGCCCTGTTCGGCACGTAGGGAACGGCCAGCAAGCACATGCCGGATTCCTCGGGCGTGCGTGCCCCCTTCGCATGGTTGCATGACTTGCAGGCGCTTACCACGTTGCTCCACGAGTCCTTTCCTCCCCGCGACAATGGACGCAGATGGTCACGTGTCAGCATGCTCTCCGGGAACTCCTTTCCGCAGTACATGCACAAGTGCTCGTCACGAAGGAAAATCTCGCGGTTCGACAGGGGCGGAATCTGATTCTGCGTGACACCGTGCCTGGAGGTGCCTTTCACGGCGATGATGGAGCTCACCGTGACACGTGAGCGGCGCCGGGTGTGGCGATTCACTCCTCCATTGAAGGTAAATGCGATCGCCCCTGCGTGCCAGGCTATCATCTCCCGCGCGTGCAGCACCACGGCCTGCTGCCACGGGATCCACCGCAGCGGCTGGCCCGTGACGTCCAACCGCAGGATGAGGTGTCTAGCCGATGCCACCATGATGCGTGTTCGATGCCGGCACTCGCCGGGTCGCAGTCATTGTCCATAAATTTCCCGGGAAGTCCAATGAATTCAAAGTGCTACCCGGTGGTCTTGCGGGCGGTGACGGCGTCGCGGTGCATGCCATCGCCGAGGTTCCGGCGCGGCCCCGCGGCTTGCGTCGGGCGTACGGGTAGGTGCCGGAAATTTCTCGTCCCCGTGGCGCTGTTGCATCACCCGGTGGCTGCGGTTAATGTCTCGTTCAGGGGTGGTAGAAATCCCTTGCCTCGAGGCGAAGAAGAGCACGCGAAGTCCCCAAAGGGATGGAGCGCGCCGGTCAAGGGAGCCACCGTGACCCGCCGGGTTGGGTCCGCCAGGGCGTGTGCTGCACGCATCCTGATGCAATCCGTGGCCGTGCGCGGTATCGAACGGCACGGTTCACCAAGTCTGGCTTATCAGCGTATCGTCACATCATGCAAGCGAGCAAGAAACTTCTGGGAGGGCTCTCATTCGTCAGTCGGACGTTCGAAGGCCGGTTCAAGGAAAACCCCTATGTGCTGGACATGGATGCCAATCTGTACATCGGCCCGGCCGATCACCTGAGCCGTGACGAACATTCGGCCATTGAGGTGGTCTACCATTTCCTGTCACAGACCGACAGGCTGAAACTGAACCTGAAAGAGCTGCTCAGGAACCGGCTCGCATTGCTGGATGCCTTCCACGCGCTGGACGAGGCGAGGGTGGAGGGTGACAGTGAAGAGTTCCACATCTTTGTGTTTGGCACCTATGACGGTGAGTTGTTGATCCCGGTGCACGATGATGACCTGCCGGCGGGGCCGTGCGGCAGGAGCATCAACCATATCAAGCTGCGCTTCTACAAGCTGTGCAGGCGCCTGGACAAGGATTTCGACCGCCGCGAGCTCAGCGACCAGCAAAAGTGCGTGGAGCGGCGCTTCATCCCGCGCTCGACCTAACCCAGCCGAGCCGAAACCAAACAGGGCATAGAGTGCTCGAGGCGTTGCAGCTTCACCGTGCTGGGATCACACGCCGGATCATTCTCTCGCCAAGACGCAAAACACGCAAAGACGGCGCGGGAAACCCTGATGACGCAGGCTCTGTCGGTAGCGTCAAGCGCCATATCGAGGCAGAACGCTCTCCTTGGCGTGCTTGGCG
>CAZSDY010000211.1:0-6554 GCA_964605765.1 uncultured Ectothiorhodospiraceae bacterium
GCAGATCTCGTATTGCCGAGAAATAAGGCGGAACTTCTGGGACGGGCTACTAGCCCGCCAGCGCGGCGAGGCAAACCCCCATCAGGCCGGCCGGATAGATGCCGAGCAGCAGAATGGAGAGCGCGTTGGCGCTCACCAGGAAGCGCAGGTCGGCCGCGGGCTCGATGGGCTCGGTTTGCCTCGGCTTCTCGAAGTACATGAGGCGCACCACGCGCAGATAATAGAAGAGCCCGATGACGGCAAACAGCACGGCCAGCGCGGCGAGCCACACGGGCCCGGTGGCGACGAGCTCGGTCAGCACGAACCACTTCGCCCAGAAACCGAGAAACGGCGGCACGCCGGCCATGGAGAGCATCAGTATCAGCATGAGCACGGCATACCAGGAATGGCGCTCGTTCAAGCCCGCGAAGTCCTCGATCAGATCCGCCTCGTAGCCCGCGCGGCTCAGCACGATGATCATGGCAAAGCCGCCCGCGGCCATCAGCGCGTAGACCATCACGTAGAACATCGACGCGGCATAGCCCGCAGGCGTCCCGGCAATGATGCCGAGGAACAGGTAGCCCACGTGCGCGATGGTGGAGTAGGCGAGCATGCGCTTGAGGTTGGTCTGTGAGATGGCAATGATGTTACCGGTCGCCATGGACAGCACCGAAAGCAGCACCAGGATCTGGTTCCAGTCCGCGTTCAAGCCCTCCAGCCCGTCGACCAGCAAGCGCATCAGCATGGCGAAGGCCGCGACCTTGGGCGCCGTGCCGATGAACAGCGTGACCGGTGTGGGCGCCCCCTCGTAGACATCGGGAACCCACATGTGGAAGGGAACGGCACCGAGCTTGAAGCCGATACCGACCATGACGAACACCAGCCCCAGCACGAGCGCCAGATGCCGGTCGCTGCGCGCCCCGATGGCTTGCGAGATCTCGCCCAGATCGAGGCTGCCGGTCACGCCGTAGATCATGGACATCCCGTAGAGCAGCATGCCCGAGGCGAGCGCCCCGAGCACGAAATACTTCATGGCCGCCTCGGAGGCGAACACGGAGTGCCTGTGCATCGCCACCAGCGCATAGAGCGACAGCGACAGCAGCTCCAGCCCCAGGTAGACGGTGAGCAGGCTGTGTGCCGAGATGAGGATCATCATGCCGAGCACGGCGGTCAGGCCGAGCACGTAGAATTCCCCCTGGAAAAGGTCGCGCGCGCGCAGGTAGTCCTTCGAGCACAGAAAGCCGAAGAAGCTCAGCACCACGACGGCCACCTTGAGCACGGCGCTCATCGCATCGCTCACATAAGTCCCGTCGAAAGTGAGCACCGGCTCGGCCGGAAACAGCATGAGGGTGAGCACGCCGGCCAGCACCAGGCCGGCCTGGGCAAGCTGGTAGCTGAACACGCGATACCGATCGGGCACGTACACGTCGACGACCAGCACCAGGCAGGCCATCGCCGCCAGGGTGATCTCGGGCAGCGCGGGAGTGATGTCGGGGATCGTGAATACCATCAGTTCAATTTCGATACCGAGATGTGTTGCAACAGGTGATCGATGCTCGGGCCCATGACATCGAGCAACGGCGCCGGCCAGACCCCCACCCCGATCACCGCCACCGCGAGGGCGGCGAGGATGGTGAACTCGCGACAGCCTATGTCTTGCATCGCCGCCACGCCGTCATTGGCAACCTCGCCGTAGATCACACGCTTGTACATCCACAGCGTGTACGCGGCGCCCAGGATGAGTGTCGTGGCCGCCAGGAAGGCAAACCAGAAGTTCGCCTGGAAGCTGCCGAGGATCACCAGGAACTCGCCGACGAAGCCCGAGGTCCCCGGCAGCCCGGAGTTGGCCATGGCAAATAGCATCATGAAGGCGGCGAACACCGGCATGGTGTTCACCACGCCGCCGTAGTCGGCGATCTCGCGGCTGTGCAGCCGGTCATACATCACGCCCACGCACAGGAACAGCGCCGCGGAGATGAACCCGTGGGAGACCATCTGCACCATGCCGCCCTGCACACCGAGCGCCGCACCCGAGGTGTTGCCGGCATCCACCAGCCCGAAGGCGAGGAAGAAACCGAGCGTCGCGAAGCCCATGTGCGCGACCGAGGAGTACGCGATCAGCTTCTTCATGTCGGTCTGCATGAGTGCCACGAAACCGATATAGACGATCGCGATCAAGGACAGCCCGATCATCAGCCAGTCGAGCTCGCGGCTGGCATCGGGCGCGATGGGCATGCTGAAACGCACGAAGCCGTAGCCGCCGAGCTTCAACATGATGGCGGCCAGAATGACGGATCCACCCGTCGGCGCCTCCACGTGCGCGTCGGGCAGCCACGTGTGCACCGGCCACATCGGCACCTTGACCGCGAAGGCGATCAGGAAGGCGAGGAATACGAGGATCTGCGCCGTCATGCCGATCTTCACCTCGTGCATGGCGGCAATCGCGAAGCTGCCGGCCTGCGAGTACAGATACAGCAGCGCGACCAGCATGAACACGGAGCCGAAAAAAGTGTAGAGGAAGAACTTGATGGTGGCGTACACGCGGCGCGGTCCGCCCCACACGCCAATCAGCAGGAACATGGGGATGAGCTGCGCCTCCCAGAACACGTAGAACAGCATTGCATCGAGAGACGAGAACGCACCGACCATGCAGCCTTCCTGGATCAGGAAAGCCGCCATGTACTGCGGCACCTTGTGCTGGATGACCTTCCAGCCGGCCAGCACCACGAGCACGGTGGTGAAGGTGGTGAGCACCACGAGCGGCATGGCGATGCCGTCGACGCCCAGGTGATAGCTGATGCCGAAGGCGGGGATCCACTCGGCGCGCTCCACGAACTGCATCTCGTAGGTCGTGCTGTCGAAGCCGCTGAACAGCGGGATCGAGATCGCGAAGGTCAGCAGCGACACGAAAAGTGCGGCGGCGCGCGCGGCGGGCGCGTTGTCCTCCCGGCCGTTGAGCAGCACCCAGAGCCCGCCGATGATGGGCGCCCACACGACGAGGCTCAGCAAGGGGACATCGAAGATCATGGGCAATCCGATCGGGTCATCCGCCGTGAACGATAAAGGTGAGAAACACCAGCAAGCCGATGATCATGGCAAATGCGTAGTGGTAGAGCAGGCCGCTCTGAAGGTATCGCACGACCGAAGAGATCCAGCCGACGGCACGCGCCGAGCCGTTGACCATGAGGCCATCTATCAAGCGCTCGTCGCCGATTCGCCACAATGTCGTACCCATGCCCCGCACCCCGGCCGCCACCACGACCTCGTTGAAGCGGTCGAAGCCGTACTTGCTCTGCAAGGCCCAGTAGACCAGGCGAAACCGGGTGGCGACGCTGGCCGGCAGATCCGGCCTCACCATGTAGCAGTACCAGGCGACGACGAAGCCTGCCAGGGCCAGTAGGAACGGCGCTGCGGTCACGCCGTGCAGCACCATCCGACCCGCACCGTGGAAGGTCTCGCGCATCTCGCCGAGCACGTCGTGCTCGGGCAGCACCAGCAGGGCGTCACCGAAATGGTTGCCGAACAATGCCGACTCCACGTAGGGCCAGCCGACCACGACCGAGGGGATGGCGAGCGCCACCAGCGGCACCCAGACCACCCAGGGCGTCTCGTGGAGGTGCTCGCGGGTATGCGCATCCATGCGTTCCTTGCCGTGGAAGACCAGGAAATACACGCGAAAGCTGTACAGCGCGGTGACGAACACCCCGCTCAGCACGCAAAGGTAGGCGAACGCGGCGCCCGGCAGCTCGGACTCGTGCACGGCCTCGATGATCGCATCCTTGGAGAAGAAACCCGCGAAGCCCGGGAACCCGATGAGGGCGAGCGTGCCGATCAGGAAGGTGATCCAGGTGATGGGCATGTACTTGCGCAAGCCCCCCATGTTGCGAATGTCCTGGTCGTGGTGCATCGCGATGATCACCGAGCCCGCGCCGAGGAACAGCAGCGCCTTGAAGAAGGCGTGCGTGCTCAGGTGGAAGATTCCCGCCGCATAGGCCGATGCCCCGTTGGCGACCATCATGTAGCCGAGCTGCGAGAGCGTCGAGTAGGCGATGACGCGCTTGATGTCGTTCTGCACGACGCCCACGAGTCCCATGAAGAATGCGGTCGTCGCCCCGATGACCAGCACCAGGCTGAGCGCGGTCTCGGAGTACTCGAACAACGGCGACATGCGCGCCACCATGAACACACCGGCGGTGACCATGGTCGCCGCGTGAATCAGCGCCGAGATGGGCGTCGGACCTTCCATGGAGTCCGGCAGCCACACGTGCAGGGGAACCTGCGCCGACTTGCCCATGGCGCCGAGAAACAGCAGCACGCAGATGAGCGACAGCACGGACCAGGCAACACCCGGCAGCACCTCGACCGTCGCATCCTTGAAACCGGGTGCGGCGCCGAACACGGTGCCGTAGTGCAGGGAGCCGAAGTAGAACAGCACTGCGCCGATACCGAGCAGGAAGCCGAAATCCCCCACCCGGTTGACCAGGAAAGCCTTCAGATTGGCGTGAATGGCCGACTCGCGCCGGTACCAGAATCCGATCAACAGATACGACATCAGCCCCACGCCTTCCCAGCCGAAGAAAAGCTGCAGGAAGTTGTTGGCCATGCATAGCGTCAGCATGAAAAACGTGAACAGGGCGATGTAGCTGAAGAAGCGCTGGTAGCCGGGGTCGTCGGCCATGTAGCCGATGGTGTAGATGTGCACCATGAGCGAGACCGAGGAGACCACCAGGATCATGGTGGCCGTGAGACGGTCGATGAGAAAACCGATCTCGAAATCGATGCCCTGCACCGCCCCCCACTGGTACACCGTCAGCTCGTGCGTGGGCGCACCGACCACCAACATGTTCCAGAACACCATGAACGAGAACAACGTCGACAGGGCCACCCCGGTGATCGCTACCACATGCGCGCCGCGCCTGCCTACCACGCGGCCCAGCAACCCCGCGATCAGAGCGCCCGCGAGCGGCGCCAGGATAATGGCCAGATAGATGGGTTTCATGCTTTGCGCCATTGCTTGGCTAACCCTTCATGGTGTCCAGATCGTCGACATTGATCGTGTGGCGGCCGCGGAACAGCACCACGAGGATGGCCAGCCCGATGGCCGCCTCCGCCGCCGCCACGGTGAGAATGAAGAACACGAAAACCTGTCCGGCCAGATCCCCCAGGAAGTAGGCGAACGCGACGAAGTTCAGGTTCACCGACAGCAGCATGAGCTCGATGGCCATCAGCAGAATGATGACATTCTTGCGGTTCAGGAATATCCCCGCCATGCTGATGCAGAACATCAGCGCGCCGAGGACGAGGTAGTGGGACAGCGGGATCATGACCGGCCTCGCTCCACCGGCATCTTGACCAGGCGCACACGGTCCTCGCGGCGCACCTCCACCTGGCGCTCCGGGCGCGGCGTCTTGAGCCCGCCTCGCCTTCGCGTCGTCAGCGCGATGGCGGCGATGATGGCAACCAGCAATATCATCGCGGCCACCTCGAACGGGTACACGTACCGGGTGTACAGAACGCCGCCCAGTGCCTCGGTATTGCTGTAATCAGCCGCGTGGCGGGCCGGCGCCGCGACCACGTCCAGGCCGAAATTCTCGGCGCCCACCACCATCCAGATCTGCACCACGATCACCGCGCCGACGAGAAAGCCGATGGGAAGGTAGCGGATGAAGCCCTCGCGCAGGCGCGCCATGTTGATATCGAGCATCATCACCACGAACAGGAACAGCACCATCACCGCGCCGACGTAGACGAGCACCAGGGTAATGGCCAGGAACTCCGCTTCGAGCAGCAGCCAGATGCCCGCACTGGCAAAGAACGCGAGCACCAGGAACAAGGCCGCCTTGACGGGATTGCGCACGGTGATGACGCCTATGCCTGCGCCGACCAGCATCGCCGAGAAGAAATAGAACACAATGAGCTCTAGCATGGCGTGCAAGTTTCCCTGGCCTGCATCATCGATAGCGCGAATCGCGCGCCCGGTCGGCGGCAATCTGCTGCTCGTACTTGTCCCCGATGGCGAGCAGCTTTTCCTTTGTCATGAGCAGGTCTCCGCGCATCTCTCCGTGGTACTCGTACACGCGGGTTTCCACGATCGAATCCACCGGGCAGGATTCCTCGCAGAATCCGCAGTAGATGCATTTCGTCAGATCGATATCGTAACGGGTGGTACGCCGCGTGCCGTCCGCGCGCTCGGCCGATTCAATGGTGATGGCAAGCGCCGGGCACACGGCCTCGCACAGCTTGCAGGCGATGCAGCGCTCCTCCCCGTTCGGATAGCGGCGCAGCGCGTGCAGGCCGCGAAAGCGATGCCCCTGCGGCGTCTTCTCCTCCGGATACTGCACCGTGAACTTGCGGCGGAACAGCACGCGCGAGGTCAGGGACAAGCCACGCAGCAGATCGAGAAGAAAGTAGCTCTTCAGAAGATGCTGGAGTTTGTTCATGTGCCCATCCTAGTCCCACCACCAGCCGAAGCCGGTCTGAATGAATAGTCCGGTCACCACGATCCATACGATGGTCACCGGGATGAACACCTTCCAGCCGAGGCGCATGATCTGGTCGTAGCGATAGCGCGGGAA
>CAZSDY010000212.1:0-6469 GCA_964605765.1 uncultured Ectothiorhodospiraceae bacterium
ACATCAGTCCATGCCAGACCAGCTCAAGAACCGCGCGCAGATCACAGCTCTATAACAGCATGTGTCTCGCGAACGAGTGTCTGAGCATGTGCGGGTGCAGGCGGGTGCCACTGCGTGCCGCCCATCTCGCGACCCGCGCCTGCACGGTACGGGCATGCACCCGCACGCCCCTGCGACTCACGAACAGGGCGGTCTCGGTAGCGCGTGCCAGGGTGGGACGGACCGCCAGCCAACGCACCAGTGCGTCGCGCGCCTCGCGACCGACAGGCAGCACCCGCGCCTTGCCCCCCTTGCCGATCACCTCTACCAGTCCTTCTCGCAAGTCCAGATCACACAGGTCGGTCCCAACCAGCTCGGCCAGGCGCAACCCTGAAGAATAGAACAGCTCCAGCATCGCCGCGTCGCGCAGGGTCAACGCACCGCTGCCCTGCCGCCGCAGCAAGCTCGACAGATGGTCCACGTCGAGCACCCGAGGAAGCTTGCGCGCCGCGCGCGGCGCAGTGACCCCCGTGCCCGGGTTAAGGGTCGCCACACCCTCGCGCAACAGGTAGGAATAAAACGACCGAATGCTCGCAAGCGAGCGCTGCACGCTGCGCGCGCCACCCCCACAGCGGTGCAGCCAGGCGGCAAAGCCGCGGATGTCCGCAGCGCTGACCTCAGGCCATCGAATGATGCCCCGCTCCTCGAGGTACGCGCCCAGGCGCATGAGATCGCGGCGATAAGCCACACACGTATGCCGGGACAGGCGCCGCTCGAAACCCAGGTGCTCCACGAAGCGCGCGATCCACAGGTCACACTTCCCGTCCACGACCTGCGCCTCGTCAGGCGACCAGCAGGTGCGGCGTCAACGCGTGCGTCACCAGCCTGCCGACATGGCCCAGCAGGTCGGTTGCCTGCGCTGGATGAAAGCGCTCGGGATCGGCGCTGCCCATGGCGAGCATCCCGAGCCTCCCGGCCTCACCCAGCGGCAACACCGCACTCGATGCCATACGCTCGCCTCCGGCGCCGAAAAGGACATCCAGCTGGGCGGGCTTGAAGCGACCACACACCGGCCTGCCGAGCGCCAGCATGTCGCCGAACAGCGCACGGGAGGACTCGTCCACGTGGGAAAGTCCTGCCAGCGAACACGCCTCGCCGACCCGTGGCCGGGCAAACAAGCACACGCTGACCGTATCGATACCGAAGTCCTCGCACAAAGTGTGGCGCAGGCGGTGGCACAGCTCCTCCACACCCGCACATTGCAGAAGACCCAGCGACAGGCCGACGAGCCGCCGGACGAACACCTCGCTGTGGCGCGCGTTGTCGACGAGCTCGCGCAGGCGCCGCTTCATGCGCCGATTCTGCTCTCTGAGTGCCGCCACCTGGTGCTCGACCAGGGAAACCGCCTCGCCACAGGCGTGCGGGACCTCGAGCGCCGCCAGCACCTCGGGGTGGCGCACCAGCAGGTCGGTATGCGCGCGCAGATACCCCAACACCGTCTCTTCATCGCGTTCCATTTGCTCGGTGGTTCGCCTCATATGTCACACCTCCCCTCGAAAACCCATGTGGCGGGCCCGCTCATCCACATCGACGCCCCTTCACCGGGCCAGGTCACGGTCAAGCACCCGCCCGGCAACTGCACCGCGACGCGCTCACCGAACAGGCCCCACAGACGCCCCACCGCAACCGCCGCGCAGGCGCCCGTGCCGCAGGCCCGCGTCTCCCCGGCGCCGCGCTCGAACACACGCAGGCGCACAGATGCCGCATCGACTTTCTGCATGAACCCGACATTCACGCCCTCCGGGAACATGTCAGGGCACCCGATGAGCGGGCCGAGCCGCGCGACCGGCGCCGTATCGGCATCGGGCACCTCGAGCACCGCGTGCGGATTGCCCAGCGACACTGCCCCGAAGCGCACCCGTTCATCGCCAATCTCGAGTGCATAGCGCTTCTTGCGGCGCCCCACACGCAGCGGTATGGCGCCCGGGGCAAAGTCCGGCGCGCCCATGTCGCAGCTCACCTCCACGCCCGCCCCGATGCATACGCGGACCACCCGCGTGCCCACCTGCACGGTATAGCGCCGGCCCGTCTTGAGGCCCTTGTCGCGTATGTAGCGGCCTATGCATCGCACGCCGTTACCGCAGTGCCCGGCGCGGCTGCCGTCGGCGTTGAACACCTCGAGAAGGAAATCCGCCGGCGTGGCGTCGCCCGGGCGCAGCACGAGCAGCTGATCGAAGCCGATGCCGAGGCGCCTGTCGCCCAGGCGCTGGATACCATCGGCGCCAAGCGGGAGGACCCTGCTTGCGTCCTCCACGACGACGAAATCGTTCCCCAGTCCCTGCATCTTGGCGAAGTCGAGCTTCATGCGTCTCCCCATGAATAGCCGTGCGGCCCCGGCAGGCTGATACGTGCCGGCACGCCATCGCCCATCATGGCGACCGCGTGCGGGCAGCGTTGCCGGGTGCCTCCCATGTTAGCCTTGGGCGCTTTAGTTACAACAGTTCATACACCATTTTGTTTGAATTTTCAGCATAATATAGCCTATAGTTAGACTAGTATAAGAAGTGAGGGGGGTCGTTTGAAAAAGGGATTCTGGACCGCGGACTGGTTCGTCGGTCTGTTAATCACCCTCGCATTCATCTCTTTCGCCGGCAGCCCGTTGTTGCAGTCGCTGGAGCGTACGGCCTACGACTGGGGGGTGGCGTTGTCGTCGCGCGCGCCCAGCGAGCAGGTCGCGGTAATCGCGATCGACGACGAGAGCATCGACAACATCGGGCGCTGGCCATGGTCGCGCGATGTGCACGCGGAAATGATCCGCATCCTCCACGAGGGCGGCGCAAGAGTCATTGCCAGCACCGTGCTGTTCGTCGATCCGCAGCGCGATCCCGGCCTGCAATACATTGAGAAAATTGCGAATTTCTATCTGGGGTCGAATCTCTACGGGACCGCGCCGGGTGAAATCGAACTCCTCGGCGCGCTCATCGACGACCTCGACCGTGCCAGCGCCGGGCGCGGCGAGGCTCCGCTGGGCGACGCGGTGCTGGGACTCAAGGATTTCGTCCATGGGTCGAGCCTGACCCAGCGCCTTCCCACCGAGGTGGCCGAGCTCGGGGGGCTGCTGCAGGAAGCGGCGCAAGCGCTGAACACGGATATCAAGCTCGGCGAGAGCATCGGCGAGGCGGGCAACGTGGTGTTGGCCATGCCCTTTGCGCTCGGCGACATCCACGGCAGGCCGGACCAACCTTTCGCCGACTATGTTTCGCGCAACGCCATACCGCCGGAGAATGTCTTCGATACCGGGGATGCAGCGGCGAACGGCCTGCTCCCCCTACCCGCCGTGGAAGGCCTCGAGCCAATCGCGCAGGTCGGCGAGCCGGCCGCCGCCATCGGTCATGTGAACGTGAAACCCGATATCGACGGTGCGATACGCTCCGAGCCGCTGGTCATTCGTTACTACGACCAGTATTACCCGTCGCTGTCCCTGCAGATTGCGGCCCGGAGCCTCAACCTCAATGTCGAGGACATCGCGCTGAGACTCGGCGAGGGCGTACAGCTCGGCACGCTCGAGATACGCACCGATCCCTTCCTGCGGATGCAAACTTTCTTCTACGCGCCGCGCGATGGCAAACCGGCATTTACCGACGACTCCTTCTACGACGTGCTGCAGGGCAAGATCCCGGCGGAAAAGTATCGCGGCAAGGTGGTGTTGATCGGTGCAACGGCAACCGGCGTGGACCCGCTGAAGGTCACGCCCATCTCCTCGGCCATGGCTTCGGTGCAGACCCTGGCCCACTCGGTATCGAGCATCCTCAACGAGGACTTCTTCATCGAGCCCGGGTGGGGGTGGATCGCTCGCGGGACGGTTCTGGCGATCATCGCACTGTATTTGATCGTGGCGCTGCCGCGCATGCGTGCCGGCATCGCATTTGTCCTCACAGCAGTCCTGCTCGGCGTGCTGCTCGGCGCGCACGCCATTCTCATGACCTCGCAGGGCATGTGGGTACAGTTGATGCTGCCCGCTGCGCTGCTGTTCTTCGGCCATCTGCTCATCACCACGAAGCGTTTCCTCGTCACGGAGCGGGGCAAGCTCCAGTCCGACGCCGAATCGGCCGAGAGTAACCGCATGCTGGGCCTCGCCTACCAGGGCAAGGGCGACCTGGACGCGGCTTTCGCGAGCTTCCGCAAGGTGCCGGCGGACGAGTCCGTCATGGATCTGCTGTACAACCTGGCGCTCGACTACGAGCGCAAGCGCCAGCACAACAAGGCGGGCTCGGTGTACCAGCACATTCTCGGGTTCGCCCCCGACTTCCGCGACGTCAAGCAGCGCATGGCGCGCAGCCGCAAGCTCGAGGAGACGATCATGCTCGGCGCCACGGGCGCCAGCACCGCGGGCGGCACGCTGCTGCTCGACGGCGACGATATTCAGAAGCCGATGCTGGGCCGCTATCAGGTGGAAAAGGAACTCGGCAAGGGCGCCATGGGCATCGTGTATCTGGGCAAGGATCCCAAGATCAACCGCGAGGTGGCCATCAAGACCATGGCCCTTGCGCAAGAGTTCGAAGCGGACGAGCTGGATGAGGTCAAGGAGCGTTTCTTCCGCGAGGCGGAGACCGCGGGGCGACTCAACCATCCCAACATCGTCACCATTTTCGATGCAGGCGAGGAACACGATCTCGCCTACATCGCCATGGAGTTCCTCAAAGGCCACGATCTCGCGCCCTATACCAAACGCGATGCGCTGCTGCCATTGCCCAAGGTCATCGAGATCGTTGCACAGTCCGCCGACGCGCTCGACTTCGCACACGGCTTGAACGTGGTGCACCGCGATATCAAACCCGCTAATATCATGTACGAGCCGGACTCGGGTACTTTGAAGCTTACGGATTTCGGGATCGCGAGAATCACCGATTCCAGCAAGACCAAGACCGGCATGGTGCTCGGCACGCCGTCATACATGTCTCCGGAGCAGCTCGCGGGGAAGAAGGTCGACGGGCGCTCGGACCTGTTCTCGCTAGGCGTGATGCTGTACCAGATGAGCTGCGGCGCATTGCCGTTCACGGGGGATTCAATGGCCACGCTGATGTACAGAATCGCCAACGAAGAGCCCCCGGCCATCGCCCTCATCAAACCCGACCTCCCGCCCTGCATCGGCGCCATCATCGACAAAGCGCTGAAGAAGTCGGCCGATGAGCGATATCAGGCCGGTGCCGAGATGGCGAGAGATCTGCGTACCTGCGGTGCAGGTATCGCGAACTGAGCCGGGTGGGCCGCGATGAATCTGGAGGGGAAACTGGACTTGGTGGGTGTCACGGATGTCGGCCAACGCCGCGATCACAACGAGGACAGCATCGATACCGACGCCACGCTCGGGCTTGTGGCACTGGCTGACGGCATGGGCGGCTACAAGGCGGGTGAAGTCGCCAGCGCCATCGCCATCAAGATGCTGATGGACGAGATTCGGGAGGGCCTGTCCAAGCTCACGACGGGCCAGATCGACGAGGAAACGGGCTACAGCAGGGAGTCTCTGCTCATCGAATCAGCGATCCTCAAGGCCAATGACACGATCTATCAGACGGCCCAGAGCCAGCCGCAATGTGCCGGCATGGGGACGACGCTGGTGACTGCCATGTTCTACGATGATCGCATGACGATAGCGCACGTCGGAGACTCGCGGCTCTACCGCCTGCGCGGTGAGAACTTCGAGCAGATAACCGTCGACCATTCCCTGCTGCAGGAACTCATCGACAAGGGGTTCTACACGCCCGAGGAGGCGAAAAAATCGCTGAACAAGAACCTGGTGACGCGCGCCATGGGCATAGATACGTCGGTGAAGCCCGACCTGCAGGAAGAAGTGGTCATACCGGAGGACATCTATCTGTTGTGCTCGGACGGACTCAGCGATCTGGTCGAGGACGAGCAGATGCACTCTACGTTGTCGAAATATGGTGCTAATCTTCAAGAGGCGGCCCAAACCCTCGTGCAGATGGCAAACGACAATGGTGGAAAGGACAACATTTCGGTCATTCTGGCCCGCATTCTGAAGCCGTTCCCGGCCAAGAAGAGTTGGTACGCCAGAGTGTTCGATTGGTTTTAACTATCAGCCAGTGAGTGGGACATAATGTCTGCCAAGCTCGTACTAAGCCTGAATGCCTCCGTCCTTGGTGAATACACCCTCGACGAGGAGCGGATAACTATCGGTCGAAAGGCGGATAACGATATCCAGATCGACAATCTTGCCGTGAGCGGCAAGCATGCCGCCATCATCACGATACTCAACGATTCGTTCCTCGAGGATCTGGACAGCACCAACGGGACCTTCGTCAACGGCAAGCTGATAAAGAAGCACGCGCTCAAGGACGGCGATGTCGTCAGCATCGGCAAGCACGAGCTCAAGTACATCAACGAGGAAGCGTCCGGAGACGACGATTTCGAGAAGACCATGATCATCCGTCCCGGCATGGCGAGCCACGCCGCGGCGCAGGCCAAGGCC
>CAZSDY010000213.1:0-6327 GCA_964605765.1 uncultured Ectothiorhodospiraceae bacterium
ATATTCAATGCGAAATTCAATATCCACAGGAAAGATGCGCAGCCGATCTATCTTGGTATTGCGGAGAAGGACTTGGTCTTTCCAAAGAGCGCCGAAAAAAACTGAATGAGACGCGATCGTTCGAGTGATCGATAGATGCTTGCCGATATGGCGTAAGCGCTCTACGAAGCCCGTAGTTTCCGTTCTCTGATAAACCGGTCACGTTTGTTGACTTCCAACCAAGGGAGTCGACGATGTCACAACGATCCGAGCGTGGGCGAGTTGCGCGTGCGCCCGAACTCACGCAACACCACCCCCTGCGAGGTGCGCTTCACCATCAATCCGCGGCGACTCGACACACCCGTGGTCGGGGAAATGGACGTGCGCCGCTGTGAGTTCTGCGCGCGCGGCCGGCGCGGCGAGGCTGCTGTCCGAGAGTCGTCCGACATGATCGGCTCGTTCAAGTTCACGGCCTGAATTGCACCCCTGAAGATCCGGACGCGACGCGCATCCCGGTGCTCGGCTAACATGCGCGCTGGTAATGCCCATACGGCGGGGCTGAATGAGAAAAGCGAGCGTGCTGGTCGTGGGGGCCGGTATCATCGGCGTGTGCAGCGCGCTCGCGCTGCGCCGTGCGGGTTTCTCGATAACGCTCGCGGACCCCGAGCCGCCCGGTGCCATGGCATCCTACGGCAACGCGGGTGCCATAGCGGTGACCGAGGTCATGCCGCTGTCGGCGCCCGGGCTCGTGTGGCGGCTGCCGCGGTGGCTGCTCGACCCGCTGGGGCCGCTTTCCATCCGCTGGCGACACCTGCCTGCGTTGCTGCCGTGGCTGTGGCGCTTCTCGTGCTGCACGCGCGGTGCCGAGATCGAACGCATCTCGCGGGCGCTCGCGGCACTCATGGGCACGGCGATGGCCGACTTCAGGCCGTTGCTGGGCGCGGCGGGGATTGCCCATACACTGGTAGAGAACGGCGCGCTGACGGTCTATCGCGATGCCGGGGCTTTTGCACGCGACGCCGTCGAGTGGGAGACAAAACGGGCGCGCGGGGTGCGTTTCGAGGTCGTGGATGCGGGCGAGATCGCCCGTCTGGAGCCCGCGCTGGGACGCGACTTCGGTTGCGGCGTGTTTGCGCCGGATTGGTCCCACGTGCTGGACCCCTACGAGGTGGTGAGCGCTGTTGCGGCGCTCTTCGAGCGCGAGGGCGGCCAGAAGCTGGCCGCGCGCGTGGCCGATTTCGAGTTCCGCGACGGGCATCCGGTCGCCGCGCGCGCGAGCACCGGGGAGCGGATCGGATTCGACCAGGTGGTGGTCGCCGCCGGGGTGTGGTCCAAGGCGCTGGCGCGCCGGCTCGGCAGTCGGGTGCTGCTGGCCTGCGAGCGCGGCTATAACACGACCTTGCCGGCGCCGGGGGTGACAATCCACCGCGAGGTGATCTTCGCACAGGACAAGTTCGTCATGACGCCCATGCGCATGGGCCTTCGCATCGGCGGGGCGGCGGAGTTTGCCGGCATCGACGCCGCCGCCGATTACCGGCGTTGCAAGGCCCTGCTGACGCTCGCCCGGCGGCACGTGCCCGGCCTGGACGCGCGCGGCGGGACCGAGTGGATGGGCCAGCGCCCGAGTTGCCCCGACTCCCTGCCGGTAATCGGTCGATCACCGCACCATCCCAATGTGCTTTACGCCTTCGGTCATGGCCACCTGGGGCTTACGCAGGCTGCCACGACCGGGCGCCTGGTCGCGACACTCGCCCGCGGTGCGCAACCGGATATCGATCTTCGGCCTTTCCGAATCGATCGCTTCTAGGAGCCAGCCGCGTCGCAGTTCGACGCCCCGCTCCCACCACCACCAGCGGCGCCAGCGACCAACTCGGATCACTTGGCCACCCCCGCTCGAAACCCTCACCGGCCCCGAAACGCAACCCACGTCCTTCGAGGTCGGGTGGGTCGATGCACCTTGAGCACAGGGAGGGCGCCACAAGCCGTGCTGGTTGGTGCGCGACGGGATCCCGGCCGGCTGCTTCATGATAAGATCGTTCATCTGTTTTCCATGCCAATCGATCGAGGAGAGCACGGCAATGGCCGATGTCGACAGTGAGCGCCCTCAGGCGGATTCGCCTCCCGGACCGACAAGTGACGTGCCGGCGGGCAAGGTGGCCGGCAAGAAGGCGGCAGCCAGGAGGACGTCGAAGAAGAAGGTGGCAAAGAAAGCGCCCGCCAGGAAGAAGATCGTTGCCAAGAAGGGCGCCGTGAAAAAGAAGGCGGCAAAGAAAAGGACGGCACCGCCGGCCTCGGTTGCGGCACCGACTGAGGCGCCGGTCGAGGCGCCGGCACCCGCGCCCGCGGCGGTACCGGTCGAAGCGCCGCTGCATTCGTCGCCGCCGGTGTGGGACGATGACACCGGCCGTGGCTGGTCGTTTTATCTGGTGCAGTGGGGTCCGGTGGTGCTCCTGGCCCTCCTGGTCCTGGTGCTCGACAAGCCCACCATGAGCGGGTCCCAGACGCCGGCGGTCGAGCCGACGCAGCAAACCGGGAGCGCGCCGGGCGCCGCGCCGGCATCCGTCGTGACGACACGTGCCGCCGCCGTCATTCCGGACACCCCGGTCTCTGCCGGTCTCGAGTCTCCGGGGGCGGTGCAGATGCCATCATCTTTCGACCCCTGGGCGGTGGGTCAGTCCGGCATGCCGCCGGGGGGGCAGGGCGGCGCGGCATCCAGCCTGATGCCGGGCGGGGCGAACTTGATGCCGGCCCAGACCCTCACCACCGATCCGGGCGAATATTACTGGGGACCGTCTGCCATCGACGAGTTGCCACCCGCACCCCCCGCCGGCGAGGCGCAGTGACGACACCCTTGTAGGAGCGGACTTCAGTCCGCGAACAGCGAACAGCGAACGTCGATGGCGCGGCGTTCGGTGCTCTGGAAGTCTCGCGAGCTGACGCTCACTCCTACGCGCGGCTTCCCAAACCGCCGCGGGTCGTCGAAACCCTCTCTAGACGGATCAATCCAGCACGTCGACCTTCAAATACAGGGTCCGCGTGTCCTCGTCATGGGAGCGCGTGGCATACAAGGTGCCATGACCGGTGCTCGTAGCCCGGCTGGTGGCGCCGCCCAGCGCAATCCACTGTCCCAGCGGTCCGGAGACGACGGTGGAAGCGTGCTGCACGTCGATACGGGCCCCGCCCTGCGCGCTCAGACGTTCGCGCTGCGGTGAGATCTGAATGACCACCGTATCGCCGCTCAATCTGGGCAGCGCATAGAAGCCGGAGGTGACATCGCGGTACGAGATCGTGTCCTCGATGCTTGCCTGGCCACCGAACAGAATGATGCTGCGCTGGGCGACCGGAATGGATTCGCCGAAGCGGATGTATGCGGGGTAGCCTTCCAGCACGCGCACACGCTGCACATCGCGCCCGCCGGTGCGCGTGCGCGTGTCGAAGACGCGCACGGTGACACGGCTTCCGTCACCGGTATGTCCGGCGCTGAGCCCGCCCGCGCCGACGCCACCCGCCGCCGCATTGAGGCCCCGCTCGTCGATGACCACCAATCCTTCGCCCTCGCTCGCGTGGAGGCTGCTGGACATACCCTGGCGAACGGTGATGAGCAGGTTACGGGGCGCCTTGTCGAGGCTCGCCAGCACTTGCTTGACGGCCTCGACATCGGCGCGCGTGCCCTTGACGACGAGGGTGGTGTACATGCCCGTGACGGTGCCGGGCGGGGCCACCAGCGGCTCGAGCACCGGCAGCAGCTCACCGACGGAGCGATAGCCGAGCGAAATGACCTCCGTCACCATCTGTGCCTGCGTTGTCGTGGCCGACGTCAACGCGAGGATCAGAAGCAGGGTGGCCGGCGTCTTCATGGTCACGGGGTACTATAGCGTGAAGCGACGCAGCGCCGCGGGCACCTCGGCTACCTCCCACATTTCCTCGAACTGGCGAATCAGCTCGTCGGCACCCCTGAGATCGTTGAAACAGACGCTCCCGTCGTAGCGATCGGCATGGCTGCGATACACGGTACCGGTCCGGTCAGCGACCAGGAAGGCCGAGTTGTAGGCCTGATGCTCGCGCGCCGGCACTCTCATCTCCATGAAGGAGGATAGCCGTCGCACGAGCTCCAGTAGCCGGTGACCCTGCTGCACGATCCGCGTCGTGTCATTGATCAGGATCCTGACGCGTGACTGTCGGCTGCCCAGCACCAGTCCTTTAATCGCCTCCACGACCTCGGCGTCGTCGTAGACGGGCGCATCGAGGTCGCGAGTGACGATCTCGAGGCTGCGCTGCGCCTGCGCCACCATGGCGAGCACCGCTGCACGATTCTCCGCGCTGCCGTCGACCGCAACCGGGTCGACCGACTCACCGAGCACCAGATTCGCGAATCCACTCATTCCCTGGGCGCTCATGACGAGTGGCCGGCACCCGCGGTGCGTGCCGCGTTGCCGAGGTAGGTGGACGGGCGCATATCGAGGAGTCGCGCCTTGTCCGCGGCGGGGATTTCGAGCCCTTCGATGAACGCGTGCAGCGAGGCCTGGTCCATGGCATGTCCCCGGGTCAGCGCCTTGAGCTTCTCGTAGGGGGAGTCCACGCCATGGCGGCGCATGACGGTCTGGATCGCCTCGGCGAGCACCTCCCAGGCACCCGCGAGATCCGCGGCCAGGCGCTCGCGGTCGACCTCCAGCCTGGACAGGCCCTTGAGACACGACTGGTAGGCGATCACCGAGTGCGCGATGCCGACGCCGACGTTGCGCAGCACGGTCGAATCGCTCAGATCGCGCTGCCAGCGCGACACCGGCAGCTTCTCGCTCAAGTGAGCGAGCAACGCATTTGCGAGTCCCAGGTTGCCTTCGGCGTTCTCGAAATCGATGGGGTTGACCTTGTGCGGCATGGTCGAGGAGCCGACCTCGCCGCTCACCGGCCGCTGGCGGAAATACCCGAGCGATATGTAGCCCCAGGTGTCGCGGCACAGATCGATGACGATGGTGTTGCAACGCGCCAGCGCCTGGAACAGCTCCGCCATGTAGTCATGCGGCTCGATCTGCGTGGTGAAACGATTCCATTCGATGCCGAGCGCGGTCACGAATTCACGACTGAGCCGCTCCCAGTCGATGTCCGGGTAGGCGGCGAGATGCGCGTTGAAGTTGCCCACCGCGCCGTTCATCTTGCCCTGTATGGTGACCCCTGCCACCTGCTCGCGCTGGCGCTCGAGGCGGTGCACGACGTTGGCCATCTCCTTGCCGAGCGTGGTGGGCGTCGCCGGCTGGCCGTGGGTGCGCGAGAGCATCGCGGTGTCGGCGTGCGCATGGGCCAGCTCGCCAAGCGCCTCGATGATCTCGTCGATGAGCGGCAGCACGACCGCGGCCCTGGCATCGCGCAGCATCAGCGCGTAGGCAAGGTTGTTGATGTCCTCCGACGTGCAGGCGAAGTGCACGAACTCCGAGACCGCACGCAGCTCCTCGTTGCCGGCGAGGCGCTCCTTGAGAAAGTACTCGACCGCCTTGACGTCGTGGTTGAGCGTCGTCTCCATGGATTTGATGCGCAGTGCATCCGCCTCGGAGCATCCTTCAGCGATTTGCCTGAGGTAGCGCGCGGCCTCATCGCCGAGCGCAGGCACCTCCGCGATGTGCGGGTGCGCCGCCAGGCATTGCAGCCAGCGCACCTCGATGACCAAGCGGTAGCGGATCAGCGCGTGCTCGCTGAAGTAGGCGCGCAGCCCCGCGCTCTTGCCGGCGTAGCGCCCGTCGATGGGCGAGACCGCGCTGAGCGGGCTGAGTTCCATTCAGAGCGGCTTCTCGGCTTCGGCGAAGGCCGCGCGCTGCTCATGCGTCGACTCGCTCTGGTACGTCGCCTTCCACTGCTCGTAGGGCATGCCGTAGATGATCTCGCGTGCCTGCTCGTAGGACATCTGGATGCCACGTTCCTCGGCCGCGGCGCGGTACCACTTGGAGCAGCAGTTGCGGCAAAATCCCGCGAGGTTCATGAGATCGATGTTCTGCACGTCGGTGCGGCTTCGCAGGTGCTCGACGAGGCGCCGGAATGCCGCGGCCTCGAGCTCCGTGCGCGTCGCTCCATCCAATGCGGGTTGGTCTTTCATGTCTGTACCCGATGCGGTTGGTCGAGTGGATAAATCTAGCACGCCTGACGAGACCTGGGGAGCCTGGGAGCCTGTCGGACTCAGGATTGATCTACTGAGCAAGAGCGCACTCCGGCCACTTTGCACGGTCCGATAAGGGGGCCATCCCGGCACTTCTCCCTTCGGGCCGCCCTGCGCGGTGCAGCGGCAGCTCAGCTTCGGGGTACGCTGACGGAGAAGGGCTGCCGCCTCGCGGATTCCGCAGCGCGGCCGCGAGCCCTACG